>DASRPM010000053.1:0-21498 GCA_035646375.1 Vicinamibacterales bacterium | reverse complement strand
GACGTCGGCTGGTGGCAGCTGACGCTGCGCGCCCACGACGCGTCCCCCGACGCGCCGCTGCCGCTCACGGCCGTGCGCCAGCGCGCGGATTGGCCAACGTTGCTCTCGTCCGGCGAGCCGTCCATTCGCGCCGACGCCGCGTGAGCCCGCCCGACGACGTCCCCGGTTCTGGCACGACGCCGCGTGTCGGCCTGCGCGCGGCCACGACGCTGAACATGCTGAGCATGATCGGCGCCGGCCCGTTTCTGACGATCCCGCTCATTGTCGGGTCGATGCACGGGCCCCCGTCGTTGCTCGCCTGGATTGCCGGCGCGCTCGTCGCGCTGGCCGACGGCGTCGTGTGGGCCGAGCTCGGCGCCGCGCTGCCGCGTTCCGGCGGCGGCTACCGGTACCTGCTCGAAGCCTACGGCTCGCGGGGGCCCGGCCGCCTCATGAGCTTCCTGTTCCTGTGGCAGACCGTCATCGCCTTCCCCCTGACGATGGCCTCCGGCGCCGTCGGCTTTGCCCACTACCTGCAGTACCTCGTGCCGTCGCTCGGTCCGTGGCAGATGAAGGGGCTGGCCGCGTTCGTCTGCCTGCTCTCGGCGGCGCTCGTCTACCGGCGCATCGATCGCGTGGGCCGTTGGGGCACGGCGTTCGGCGCGCTGGTGTTCGTGGCCATCGGCTGGGTGATTCTCGAAGGGGTGCTTCACGGGCGACTGGAAGCCGTGCGCGTGCCGGAGGGCGCCTGGCAGCTGTCCTCGGGCTCGTTCTGGGCGGGGTTCGGCGCCGCGACGCTCTACTCGGTCTACGACTATCTCGGCTACAACAACATCTGCAGCTACGCGGGAGAGGTGCAGCGGCCCGCCGCGACGATTCCGCGCTCGATCGTGCTCTCCGTGCTGCTTGTCGCCGCGCTCTACCTGGCCATGAACGTGAGCATCCTGAGCGCGATGCCGTGGCAGGAGGCCGCGTCGTCGCAATACGTGGTCAGCGAGTTCATCGCGCGTCTGCGGCCTGGGGCGGCGGCGACGATCATGACGTGGTTGATCCTGCTCACCATCTTCGCGGGGCTCTTCGCGGGGATGTGCGCCACGTCGCGCATCCCGTACGCGGCCGCCGCCGATGGCCACTTCTTCCCGGCGTTCGCCCGGCTGCATCCGTCGGGACGCTTTCCGTCGTTCTCGGTGGCGTTCGCCGGCGTGGCATCGGCGGTCGCGTGCCTGCTCGAGCTCGACACGCTCATCGCCGCGCTGGTGTCGATCTACGTGGTCATCGGCGCGCTGCCGATCATCGGCGCCGTCACCGCGCTGCGGCGCCGGCCAGACATCGTGCGGCCGTTCTCGATGTGGTGGTACCCGCTGCCGGGCCTGGCGGCCGCGGCGGGATGGATCGCGATCCTGGTGACGAGCGGCGTCTGGTACATCGCCGCGGGCTTCGGCCTGCTGGCGATCGGCGTGGCGTCGTACCTGTGGCGCGCGCGCCGCGCCGGCGAGTGGCCCTTCGCGGAAATCAGGGGCGCCGCGTGAAGCCGGCCAGGCGCACCGCCATGTTATCGATCGATTCGTTGGCGTCCGCGCCGGCGCCTTCGTAGTTGTTGACGATGACCACGATCGCCAGATGCTCGCCGTCGCCGGTCCTCATGTAGCCGGCAAGCGATCGGATGTTGCTCATCGTGCCGGTCTTCGCGCGCAGGTTGCCGTGCGCCTTCGTGTCCTTCATCCGCGCGGCCAGCGAGCCGTCCACGCCCGCCACGGGAAGTCCGCTCATGAACGGCGACGTTCCGGCTGGTTCGAAGGCCCGCTTGAGCAGCGCATAGAGGGCTTCTGGGGCGATCAGGTCGCGGCGCGACAGCCCCGACCCGTCCACGAGGTCCTGGGCGTCCCTGGGGATGCCCCACGCGTCGAGCCGCTTCCGCAGCCCTGCGAGCGCCATGTCGTTGGTGGCCGGCGCGCCGGGCACCGCACTAGGAGACATCGCGTTCAGGCGCAGCAGCGCCTCGCCGTACAGGTTGATGCTGTCCTTCAGCATCGCTCGCGCGATGGCCGCCAGCGGCTGCGACCGGTGCGTGTAGAGGAGCGTCGCGGCGGCGCGATTCGGCTTCGGCTGCACGTCGTCGATGTCGGCGGCGCGCCCCGTGACCTCCACGCCGCCGCGAATCAACCGATCGCGGAACAGCGACGCGAACCACTGCGTCGGGTTGCCGGTCGAGATCGACAGCCGGATCGGCGGATCGCCCGGGCGCACGGAGCCGGTAATCGTGAGCGCGTCCTCGCCCAGCCGCTGTTCCGGCCAGACGAAGGGCGCCGTCGTGGTGCTGGTGACCGCGCGGTTCACGAGCGGGCGATCCTGCGCGAAGTCCTCCACCGACAGGGAGGCCGACTGCCCCTCGCCTGCCCCGGGCGCGATGGTCACCGTCATGCGGTTCTCGGTGGCGTTCAGCGCGCCGAACAGCGCCCCGGAGGTGTAGCCGAGGTCCTCCCAGGACCACGCCGCGCCGGGCCTCGGCTCGTCGATGTCGTCGTCGTCTCCGATCACGCGACCCTCGATACGCTTCACCCCGGCCGCCTTGAGCGCGTCAACCCACACCTTGAGGCTGTCGCCGGCACGCCCCTCCGGCGTTGGATCACCGGAGCCGACGATGATCAGGTCTCCCGTGAGCACGCCATCGACGATCGGTCCGGTGGCGCGGACGGCGGTATCGAAGCGGTAATCCCACCCCACCGCATCGGCCGCCGTGAGGGCGCTGACGATCTTGGCGGCTGACGCCGGCACGAACAGCGTGTCCGCATTGAGGTCGAAGAGCCGCTCGTCGCGATCGAGCGAGTGGACGACGACGCCCCAGACGGCGCGCCGGACGTTCGGCATGGCGGTTTCCGCCAGCAGGTCCTTGCGAAGCTGTTCGACGGCCGGACTGACGGCGGGGAGCCGGGGCGGGCGTGGCGCCGGAGACTGCGCGCCGGCGAGCGCCTGGGCGAGAAGGCAGGCCGCCGTGGCAGCGGCCAGAGCCCCCGGCGCGCGGCGTCCGCTCATCCTGAAATGCTACTTCAGGGCGTCGAGCGCCTTGACGGCGTCGTCGAGAGGCGCCGCTTCCAGCTTGGCCGAGCCGGGCTCATCCGGGCGGCTCGCGTAGACGTCCATGCCCGCGCGGCCGAACGTCACCACGTCCTTCCCTTTGTCGAAGGTCGCCGTCACCGTGAGAACCGGCGACTTGAGCGAGGCGTGGGCCGCCGTCTCGAACGACGACGCGCGCAGCCCCGAGACCTTCGCGAGCAGATCCTCGATCTTCGTCGAGTCCGCCGTCTTGCCCGCGGCGTCCTTCCACACCTCCTTGCCGTCCTTGTCCTTCGAGCGGTCGAAGGCCTGCGTGGCGCCGCCCCGCGTGAACTCGACGCGCGTGGCGGTGAACGATCGGAAGTCGAACAGATCCTTGCGGCGGAACTCGCCGAGATCCTTCACCACGTCGGTGCGCAGCGTCGGCGCCACGGTGAAGAGGAGCGGCCGCGAGGCGTCCTTGGCGAAGACGACCGCGTTTTCCGTCTTGCCGAGGATCAACGTGGCGCTCGAGCTGCCGGTCTTGATCGTCATCGTCGCCGTCGGCGCGTCGAGCCCGTACTGCTTCGGCGGCGCGTTCTGATCCTCCGCGAGCCCCTGCATCTGCGCCGACGACAGCCGCTCGATGGCACTCTCCACCGCGGCGTAGTCCGCGCGGGCGGCGATCGGCTTGACGATGGCCCAGCTCTCGCCGGACTTGGTGAAGGCCAGCTGCGTGGCGCCGGCCGTCACCTCGAGGCCGTCGGCCTTCTGGCGGTCCACTTTCAGGATCGCCTTGTCGCGGAGCGCGAAGGTGCTCTTGTTGAACGACGACTCGAGGTGCGCCGCCACCAGAAAGACGCGCGGCGAGTCCGCCAGCTTGGCGTAGAGGTCGCCGCCGGTCGCTGTCTTGTCGCCCAGAAGGACCCGGTGCTCGGCCGCCTGCCCCTTGACCTTGAACCGCACGTCGATGCGCGCCGGCTCGAGGCCGAAGCCCTTGAGGTCGGCGGGCTTCTCGTCCACCACGCGCCCCACTTCGAGCGAGGCCAGGCTGCCCGTGATGCTCGAGAGCTCGGAGGCGTCGGCCTCGGCCTGCACCGGCTCGACGATCGACCAGGCCGTGCCGGATTTCTTCACGCGCGTCGCGTCATCCGACGCCGTGATCTGCACTTCCTCGATGTCATCGGCCTTGACCGCGGCAAACGGCTTCTCCTTCGCGGTGTCCGCGTCGGCCGGCTGCCGATCGAGGTAGTAGATGTAGCCGACCAGCCCGGCGAGCACGAGCACCAGGGCGCCAGTGGAGACGAACCTTCCCATGGTCTACCGCCTCCGCCACCAGGTGTAGACCCCCGCGCCGAGAATCGCGCCGGGCACCAGGAAGATGGAGAGCGCGAACATGCCGGTGATCTGGCTCGCGGTGAGCGTCAGGCGGCGATCGGCGGCCTCGCGCGGCCGGATCGAGATCAGGTTCTCCTGCTGCGACAGCCAGCTGAGCGCGTTCATGAACAGATCGCGGTTGCCCTCGCCGCCGAGGTACGCGTTCGACGCGAAATCGGAGTCGCCGATCACGGCCACGCGTGTTTCCGGCGGCGGCGGCTGATCGGTCTTGGCGTCGGGAGCGGGTGGCGCCGGCGGCTTCGACGGCACCGCCACCGCCATCCCGATCGTCACGGGGCCGACCAGGTCGCCGTTGGCTTCTTCGGGCTTCAGCTGGTCGGGACTCTGGAGCTGCGACATCGTCGCCTCAGCCCAGCTCCGCTGATGGGTCTGCAGGAACGGCTGCGGGGTGCGGCCTTCGCCCGCGCCGGTTTCCGGGGCCAGCCCGCGCGCGAGCGGGAAGAGCGTCAGCAGATTGAACCGGTCGGTAATCGGATGGCTCGGGTACGGCGGGCCCACCACGGCAACCGTGGCGACGTTGGTGCGGCCGCTCAGATCCACGACGACCGTGTCGGTGGCCTTGATGCCCCACGCGGCGAGCAAGGCCGTGAGCCGCGGCATGCGATTGCCGCCCTTCAGGTCGTCCGGCGGATCGAGCAGCACCAGCAGCTTCCCCGACTTGGCGAGAAACGACTCGAGGAGCGGCACTTCCTGCTCGAGCACATCGGACTGCGGCCCGGCGATCACCAGGATGGTCGCGTCGGCCGGCACCTCGTTGGTCTGCGCCAGCACCAGCTTGTCGAACTCGTAGTTGTCGAGCCGCAGGCCCTCCGCGATGCCGTTGTAGCCGGCGCGATCGCCGGCCTGGCTCGCGGTGTCCTTCTCGCCGTGTCCGGCCAGGAAGTACACCTTCTTCTTGGACGGGTTCAGCACCTTGATCAGCGCGTTGGTGAGATCCTGCTCGGAGTCGGTGGTGACACGTTCCTTCCGGTCCATGTATTCGACGACCACCGTGCCGTACTGCTGGATCTCGTACTCCTTGGCGCGCAGGGGATACTTGTCGGCGTCGACGTACTCGACGCTGACCTGGCGCGACGCGTACTCGTAGCCGCCGAGACGGTTGCGGAAGCGGTCGAAGCCGGTGGCCTGCTCGAAGACGAGGAACTTCACCGGCGTCTTCAGATCGCCCAGGATCTTCGCGGTCTGATCCGACAGCGAGAACTGCTGGTTGGCCGTCAGGTCCCAGCGCTTGTTCTGCCGCACCGACACGTAGTTGACCGCCACCAGGACGCCGAGGGCGACGATGACGCTGACGCCGGCCAGCGTGCCGTAGCGCGCGTTGCGCCCGCCGAACCACGCCACGATCTGCCGCCACTGCGACAGCGAGTAGAGGACGACGAGCGCCAGGCCGGCCCACGACGCGTACATCGCGTACTGATCGAGGCGCGCCGATACCGGAATCACGTCGGCCCAGCCGAGGATACGTACGGCCGCGGCGACGAAGACGATCGCCGTGCCGATCCAGGCGAGCCCGTTGAAGATGCGAGTCATGGCTACCCCCGCCACCGCTCGGTGTCCACCGACCGTGCGGTCAGGAACAGCCCGAATGTGATGAAGCTCACGTAGTACACGAGGTGCTTGGTGTCGAGGATCCCCTTGGTGAAGTCGTCGAGGTGATCCGTGATCGACAGGTAGTTGAGGACCTGCTGCGTCGTCGGCCCCATGAACGACGCGATCCAGTTGATCACCCACAGCATCAGGAACACGCCGAAGGTGATCATGCCGGCGACGATCTGGTTCTTCGTGAGGCTCGAGATGAGCAGGCCGAGCGAGACGAAGCAGCCGCCCATGAGCAGCAGACCCACGTAGGTGGTGACCACCGGCCGCCACTCGGGGTTGCCGAACACGAAGAGCACGCCGACGTGGATGAGGGTGACCGCCAGCATCGACGCGTAGAGCCCCATCGCCCCCAGGAACTTCCCGAGGATGATCTGCAGGTCGGTGAGCGGCGCCGTGAGCAGCAGCTCGATCGTGCCCGAGCGCTTCTCCTCCGAGTAGGTGCGCATCGTGACGAGCGGCAGCACGAACAGGAAGATCACGGTGGCGTTCAGGAACACCGGCCGGAGGAACTGCTCGTTGACGTTCACCGAGGGCCCGCCGCCGAATCCGCCCGCCTGCATGCTCTGGCGGTCGAAGTAGAGCAGCAGCGAGTAGTAGAAGAAGCCGAACATCAGCGAAAAGAAGCCGATGACCACGAAGGCGATCGGCGACGAGAAGTAGGCGCGCAGCTCCTTGCCGGCGATGGCGAGCACGTTACTCATGGCGCACCTCCGCCTGCGGCTCTGCTTGCTCGGAGGCCACCACGTCCGACGGCGCCGGCGCGTCGCTCTCCTGCGTGGTGAGCTTCAGGAAGACGTCCTCGAGGCTCATGCGCATCGGCCGCAGCTCCAGCAGCCCCCAGCCGCGTCCGACGATCGCCGCGGCGAGCTCGCGCCGCACGTCGCGGCCCGTCTCGCTTTCCACTTCGAGCCCGACGACGCTGTCGCGCGTGTCGGCGACGCTCACCCTGGTCACGCCGGCCAGGCCGGCGAGCGCCCCGCCGGCGTCGCTGCCCATCGCGTCCACCTGGACGTACATCGTTTCCGACCCGCGCAGGCGCGACGTGAGGTTGTCGGGCGTGTCCACCGCGACCACCTTGCCCTTGTTGATGATGACGACGCGGGTGCAGGTCTGGCTGACCTCGGGCAGGATGTGCGTGCTCAGCACCACCGTGTGGTCGCCGCGCAGATCCTTGATCAACTGTCGCGTCTCGTTGATCTGTTTCGGGTCGAGGCCGGCGGTCGGCTCGTCGAGGATCAGCACCTCGGGGTTGGCGAGCAGCGCCTGCGCGAGCCCGACCCGCTGCCGGTAGCCTTTCGAAAGCTTGGAGCAGTGGCGCTCCGCCATGTCGGCGATGCGCGTGCGCTCCATCGCGGCGCCGACGCGCGCCTTCCGCTCGCCGCGCGCCACGCCCTTGATGCGCGCGCAGAAATCGAGGTACTCGCGCACGGTCATGTCCGGGTAGAGCGGTGGCGTCTCGGGCAGGTAGCCGGTGCGCCGCTTCGCCTCGATCGGCTTGTCGAGCAGGCTGTAGCCGGCCACGACCGCCGTTCCCTCGGTGGGCGGCATGTAGCCGGTGAGCACACGCATGGTGGTGGTTTTGCCGGCGCCGTTCGGGCCCAGGAACCCGAGGATTTCTCCCTTGTCTACGGTGAAGCTGATGTCGTCGACGGCGGTGAAGGGCCCGTAGCGCTTCGTGAGGTGTTGGACCTCGATCACGTTGGGTGTCTCCGAAAGGGGGTTGTGACCCTGGTAAGGTCTTTAAGGCTAGCCGTTTACGGTCATGCGCAGCCAGGAATCGTATCCGATGCCCCGCGCCTGGGCAAGGCGGCTCAGCGACAGAGTTTGACGACGGACTCGGGCCGCTGGCCGGAGCCTGATACTATATATGAGCAGTTGTTCATATGTCTGTTCTAGAGCCATCCGACGTCGAGGACCTGACCGAGATCTTCCGGGTGCTCGGCGACCCGACGCGCGTCCGGATCCTCGACGTGCTGTCGCGGTCGGAGGTGTGCGTGCAGGACCTTGCCGGCTCGCTGCGCCTGTCCGAGTCCGCGGTCTCGCACCAGCTCCGGCTGCTGCGCGGGGCGCGGATCGTCCGTGCCCGCCGCGCCGGCCGGAACGTGTTCTACGCCCTCGACGACCACCACGTGCTCGCGCTGTTCGAACAGGGCCTCCGGCACGCGCAGGAAGGCCGCCGCGGAGGCGGCCGCTGATGGCCACGGCCCCGGTGACCTGTGCCGTCTGCGAGGTGCACGCCGAGGCGGTGTTCCGCGTCGAGGGGCTCGACTGCAACGACGAGGTGGTGATCCTCGAGCGTCGCCTCAAGCCGATTGCTGGCGTCGAGGCGATCTCGGCGGACGTGGTGGGGCAGCGGCTCCGTGTGAGCTACGACGCCGCCAAGCTCGACACGGCGACCATGGTGGACGCCGTCGCCGAAGCCGGGATGCGCATGTGGCTCGAGCACGAGGAGCCACGCGCGCTCGGCGCCGACGTCAGGGCGCGCTTCTGGCTCACTGCCGTCGCGGGTGCCGCCATTCTGGCCGGCATGGCCGCGTCGGCGCAGGGGCTGGCTGACGTTTCGGTGGCCGCCTACGTGGCCGGCGCCGTCGTGGGCGCCGTCTTCCCGGCCCGGCGGGCGCTCGGCGCGCTGCGGGCGCGCACGCTCGACATCAACGCGCTCATGGTGATTGCCGCGGCCGGCGCCGTCGCGATCGGCGAGTGGCGGGAAGGCGCGACCGTCGTCTTCCTCTTCGCGCTCGCGCAGTGGCTCGAGGCGCGCACGCTGGCCCGCGCGCGCGGTGCGATTCGCGCGCTCCTCGACCTGTCGCCGCGCGACGCGCTGGTACGGCGCCGTGGGGGCGAGCAGCGCGTGCCGATCGAGACCGTCGGCGCCGGCGAGATCGTCATCGTGCGCCCGGGCGACAAGGTTCCCGTGGACGGCGTGGTGTCGTCGGGGCACAGCGACGTCAACGAGGCGCCGATCACGGGAGAGTCGCTGCCGTCCGACAAGGGGCCGGGCAGCAGCGTCTACGCCGGCACCATCAACGGGCACGGGGCGCTCGAGCTCACGGTGACGCGCGTCGGCCGCGACACCCGCATGGCGCGCATCATTCACCTCGTGGAAGAGGCGCAGGCCCGGCGGGCGCCGATCCAGTCGTTCGTCGATCGCTTCGGGCGCATCTACACGCCGTCGGTGATCGTGGCCGCCGTGGCTCTCGCCATCGTGCCGCCGCTCCTTGGCGAACCCGCCCTGGTCTGGGTGTATCGCGCGCTCGTGCTGCTCGTCGTCTCGTGCCCGTGCGCGCTCGTGATCTCGACGCCGGTGTCGATTGTGGCGGCGGTGTCGGCCGCGGCCAGCCGTGGCGTGCTGGTGAAAGGCGGCGCGGCGCTCGAACGCCTGGCCACCGTGCGGGCGCTGGCGTTCGACAAGACGGGCACGCTGACGGCGGGCGAGCTCGGCGTCGCAGCCGTGGAGCCCGCGCCGGGATTCACGCGCGGCGCGGTGCTGGCGGCCGCGGCCGCGGTGGACGCGCACTCGAACCATCCGGTGGCCGTGGCGATCGTGGCGCAGGCCCGTCACGACGGCACCGCCGTGCCGGTTGCGCGCGGCGTTCGCGCGCGTCCTGGCCTGGGCGTGGAAGGCCAGCTCGATGGCCGGGCCGTGGCCGTCGGCAACGCACGGCTGATGGAGCTGCACGGCATCGGCATCCCGGTGGAAGCTCTCACGCCGGGCGGGGCCGGCGCGCGGGTATTCGTCGCGATCGAGGGACAGTTCGCGGGCGCGCTTTCGCTCGTCGATCGGCCGCGCGCGCACGCGCGCGACGCGCTCGACCTGCTGCGCCGCGCGGGCATCCGTCGCGTCGCGATGCTCACGGGCGACGAGGCTGGCGTGGCGAGCCGCGTGGCGGCCGAGGTTGGGGTGGACGAGTATCAGGCGGCGCTGCTGCCCGATCAGAAGCACGCGGCGATCAGTGCGCTGCGGGAGGCGTACGGGCCTGTGGCCATGGTGGGCGACGGCGTCAACGATGCGCCGGCGCTCGCGGCGGCCGACGTGGGCATCGCGATGGGCGCGGTGGGATCCGACGTGGCCATCGAAACCGCCGACGTAGCGCTGATGTCCGACGAGCTCCTGAAGCTGCCGTTCGCGCTGCGCCTGGCGCGCGCGACGCTGCGCAACGTGAAGACCAACGTCGCCGTGTCGCTCGCGCTCAAGGCGGTGTTTCTTGTCGCCGCGGTCACCGGCACCGCCACGCTGTGGATGGCCGTGCTCGCCGACACCGGGGCGTCGGTGATCGTCGTCGCGAACGCGCTGCGGCTCTTACGAGCGCGGTGAGACTAGCGCGCGCGCAGCTTCTGGTTTTCCGTGCAGACGTACTCGAGCACGTCGGTGTCCGGCAGCAGCAGCAGCGTGGTTTTGAAGCCGAACGGCCGTGTGTAGTACGTGGGATCGTCGAATGAGATCTCGAAGTCCACGTGGCCGAAGTCGCGGCGGCGAAAGCGCTCGGTGATGCGCATGCCTTCGCTGCGCGGATGCCCCGATGCGTCGAGCAAGGCCCTGGTGGTGATGCCGACTGTTTCGACCACCAGCGTATCGCCCTGCCACGAGCCCACGGAGTATCCCGTCCAGGTCGGATCGGGATCCTTGGGAAGGCTGCGGCCATCGGTATAGATCTGACGGAGAGGATCGCCGTTCCCTGGCACCACCACGATTTCGCCGGGTGCCTGGATCATCTTGAACGCCAGCAGCGATATCGTCGCGGGCAGGCTCCCGGGGAGGCAATAGGCGTTCGTAAACTCCCGGCCGCTGGCTCGGTGCTGCTTGAGAATGGCCGCCGCCTCGGGCCGCAGCGGTTCCTCCTCTGGCTTGAGCCCCCAGAACACGTTGACGAAGTGTTTCGTGACGTCGTTGTAATCGACCTGCAGTTCAGGAAACCCCGGTCCGAGGACGCGGACGAATTCCTCGACGGGCGTGCGTTCCGCCTGCCAGACGCCCGTCAGATCAGGCTTGCCGTCGAGCCGCGGGGCGGGCGCGGACAGGTTCGGCTTGCCGTCCGGGGTGCGAGGAATCCTGGGATCGCGATGGTTCAGCCATTGCGCGTCCACACACGTCACGGCGGCGAAGAGGAGTCCCAGGGCCGATGCAAGTCTCAACATGGGCGACCTCGGGGAAAGAGTTCCCTAATGTGGAAACGCGGAATGATAGCCCACCGAACAGGGGCCTGGGGGGACTGGCGGGAAGAAGCCTACGCCTTCCGGTTCGAGAAGAAATGCGACTGGACGAACGCGTGGATGGCAGCTTGCGATTCGTGCTCGAGTTTGACGAACTCGACGCCCATGCCGAGGCGCGGCACCGACCACGCGACGCGTGCTTCCGACTCCAGATCGAAGCGGCTGGTGGACAGGCGGAAGCGCACGCGGAGCACCGTGCCGTTGTCGAGCGGGCTCGTGGTGCGAATGGCCAGGCCGCCCTGGCTGATATTGAGCGTGACCGCCGACGAGATCGTGTTGGCGACGCGGTACGCCACCGGGATGCCCAGCGTGACGCGCGGGCTGCTGCGGCGGTTGTAGAGATCCGGGTAGAGGTGCGGCGAGAGCGACGGCAGGATGTGCTGCACCGCCGTGTACTCGTTGACGTAGCCCGCCACGCCGAGCGTCGTGAGCTCGCGCACCTCGGTGGCGTTGGCGATCGTGCCGCTGAACACCACGATCGTCGGCTTGTGCTTGCTGAGCTTCTGGAGGTCGCGCACCAGCTGCACGCCCTGACCCTGCGGCAGCCGCAGGTCGAGCGCGATGAGGTCCACGCGCTCGCCGTTCCGGCGCATCAGGCCCAGGAGCTCGGCGCCCGTACGAACCGTCAGGGTTTCGTGACCAGCCTGGGCGAGCGCGGCGCGGAACCGGTCGCGGACGAACGCCGTGTCGTCGGCCACGACCACGGTTTTCACCGCCTCCAGGGTTGCCGTGCTTGTCACGCTTCTTCTATCGGTGTGACCAGTCCAATCCGTTAGGGTTCGTTGCCGCCACCTCGTTGATCTCGATATAATCCTCCTTCCCGGGAAGTGGCGGATTCTATTGAGGATCTGGCGATATGGCGACGTGCCCTGACTGCGACTTTGAAGAGATCGACACCGACGACCTCGAAGAGGGCGATGCGCTGAGCTGTCCAGAGTGTGGGCGCAAGCTCGTCCTTGGCGAGGACGGGGACTTGAAAGTCGCCGACGGCGATGATGACCTCGACGACGACGACGAGGAAGACGAAGAAGAGGAAGAGGACGACGACGACGCGGATGACGATGACGACGTCGACGATCTCGACGAAGACGAGGAAGAGGAGAATCTCGACGAGTGAGCACGGCAGCTCGCGTGCCGCCGACAAGGACCAGCGGCTTCGCGAGTTGCTCTCCGGCTACTCATCGGCGATCGTCGCCTTCAGCGGGGGCGTCGACAGCGCATATTTGTCCGTAGTCGCCACGCAGGTCCTGGGCGCCGGTGCGCTCTGCGTCACCGCCGACAGCCCGAGCTATCCCGAACATCATCGGTCGCTGGCCCGCCAGGTGGCGCAGGCCTTCGCGCTGCGGCACGAAGTCGTGGCGACCGCGGAGCTCGAGCGTCCCGAGTACCGGGCCAACCCGGTGAACCGCTGCTACTACTGCAAGGACGAGCTCTACACCACGCTCACGGCGTTGGCCTCCTCACGCGCGATCGACGTCGTGCTCGATGGCAACAACGCCGACGATCGCGGCGACTACCGGCCCGGCCGCCAGGCCGCGCGCGAGCACGGCGTGCGCAGTCCGCTCGACGAGGTGGGGCTCACGAAGGCGGAGATTCGCGAGCTGTCGCGTGCCGCCGGCATGGCCACGTGGGACGAGCCTGCCTCGGCCTGCCTGTCGTCGCGCATCCCGTACGATCACGAAATCACAAACGAGAAGCTGCGGATGGTGGACCAGGCCGAGGACGCGCTGCGCGCGCTCGGCTTCCGCGTGTGCCGGGTGCGGCACCACGACACACTGGCGCGGCTGGAACTCGGACGCGACGAGATCGCGCGCGCGCTCGACGAGGCCGTGCGCGACGAGATCCTGCGAGCGCTGCGCGCCGTCGGGTATCGCCAGGTGGCCGTCGACCTTCAGGGGTATCGCATGGGCAGCCTGAATGAGGGCATCAAGCTCCGCCTGGTCTGATTTCGAGCCGCGCGCCACACCGCAGGCGGCGCGATTCTGGCCGGCCGCCCTGGCCGTCGCTTACGTCGCCGCGCACCTGTTCTTCCTGCCGCAGTCGCTGGAGGACATCGACTCCATCAACTTCGCGCTCGGCCTGCGCCACTTCGATCCGGCGCTGCATCAACCGCATCCGCCCGGCTACCCGCTCTACATTGGCCTGGGTCACCTGTCGCTGGCCGCGATCTCGTGGCTCGCGCCGTCGCTGCCCGCGATGCGCGTGGAGGCGGTGGCGCTGGCCGTGTGCTCGCTCGCCGGCGCGGCGCTCGCGATCGTCGCGGCGGTGATGTTCTACCGGGCGCTCGAGCGGGTGTTTCCCGGCGACGCCGTGCACGTCTCGCGCCGGCTCGCCCCCGGCGCGGTCGTGCTGCTCGCCACGGCGCCGCTCTTTTCGATCTCCGGCGTGCGGCCGCTCAGCGACATGCCCGGCCTGGCGCTCGCGCTGCTCGCGCAGGCGCTGATCGTCCGCGGTATCCGATCGCCGCGCTGGCTGATCGTCGGTGCCTTCGTGGCCGGACTCTCCGGCGGCATTCGCGTCCAGTCGGCAATCCTGACGGCACCGCTTCTGCTCGGTGTCGTGATCGGCGCCAGGGGCGGACACACGTGGACGCACCGGATGCTCGCCGTGGTGGCCGGTGCGGCCGGCGGCCTCGCGTGGGGCATTCCGCTGGTGATCCTCTCGGGAGGCGTAGAGGCCTATCTGAGCGCGCTCGGGTCGCAGGCCGGCGAGGACTTCGCGTGGGTGGACATGCTGTGGTCGAACCCCACGCCGCGACTGCTGGCCCTCGCGCTCTACCGCACGCTGGTGCTCCCGTGGGGCGACCCGCGCCTCGGCTTCGTCATGACCGGACTGGCGGCCATGGGCTTCGTCGTGGCGTGCGTCTGGGCGCGCCGCATGCTGGCCGTCGTCTGCCTGGCGTTCGTGCCGTACGCGATCTTCCACCTGTTGCTGCAGGAGACCGTGACGATCCGCTACGCGCTGCCGCTGCTGCCCCCCGTCGTGTGGCTGGCGGCGATGGCGATGGCCTCGCTGGTCAGCATGACGAGGCAGCTGGCGACGCCTATATTCGCGATCCTGTCCACGACCACCGCCGGGACGGCGGTGCTCGTGTCGATTCCGACGCTCGTGGATTACGGCATGCAGGCGCATCCCGCGTTCAGTGCGATCGACGACATGGCGACCGAGGCCGAGGCGGTCCCCCCGGCAGCCGTCTACTCGGACTATGCCGTCTACCGCGCGGTGCAGGCGGCGGCGCCCGGGTGGTTGAATCCGGTGCCGCCCGTGCGTCAGAAGGAATGGCTCGGGCCGGTGGAGTTCTTCCGCGGCGGCGACCCGCGGACCGTGTGGTTCCTTGGCGACCCGCGGCGGACCGACCTGGCGCTGTTCGACCCCGCCAGCGTCGGCACCGGCGAGCTGGTTCCGTGGCGGCCGTTGATGTATCCCGAGATGGGCGGCGTTCGGCCGGTGGGGTCGCTGTGGCACCGGCTGCATCCCCCGGGCTGGATGGTGGGGGAGGGATGGTCGCTCACGCCCGAAGCCGGCGGGCGCGTGCGCGCGTCGAGGACCGGCCTGGACCATCGCCCGATCGACGCCTACGTCCGGCGGCGGTCCGAGCCGGCCCGGTTCGTCATCGGCGGCTTCCACCTGGGGACGGCGGGGGCCCCCGACGCCGAGCTCACGGTCAGCATCGACGGCGTGCCCGTGGAGGCCTGGATCATCAAGGGCGACGCCGCGGGCCGGCCCTTCGTGCGGTTCGTGCGGTTGCCGCGTGGCGTGCCGGACGGGCCGGGGGTGTATGCCACCCTGCGGGTGACCGCGCGGTCGCTCGATCCGGGCCGGCCGGTCCCGGAGATCGCCATCCGGCAATTCGACCTGCAATCCGACGGCGTCCGGCCGCTCATGGCCTACGGCGACGGCTGGTACGAAGACGAATACTCGGCCGAGACCGGGCAACGATGGCGCTGGACGGGCGCCAGTGCGCAACTGCGGCTCGTCTCGTCACGAACGGTTGTGCTCCGCATCAGCGGCGAGTCGCCTCTGAGATATGTCGGCGTCGCACCCACCGTGCGCATTACCGCCGGCAGCCGGACGCTGGCCACGTTTCGACCCACCCACGACTTCACGCAGCGGGTCATGGTGCCCGCGGATGCGCTGATCGAGGCACACGGCGTGGTCACGATCGAAACCGATCGCACGTATCTGCCCGGTGCTGCCGAAGGCACCGGCGACACACGAAAGCTCGGCCTTCGCGTGTTCGAATGCCGCGCGGATCTGGAGTAAATGGCGTCTGCTGCCGATTGACAGGTAGATCGTCGAACGTTAAGCTCGGCAACGGCTGGAGGGTTTCGTTGATGAATGTGCGCGGTCGATACTCGTGGTTGACCACCATGGTCCTGCTGGCCGTGTTCGTTGCGGCCTGCGCCAAGAAGGTTCCACCGCCACCGCCGCCGCCGCCACCGGAGCCGCCGGCTGCACCCGCTCCGCCACCGCCGCCCCCACCGCCGCCCGCGCCCAAGCCGGCTCCGCCGCCGCCTCCGGCGCCGCTCAGCGAGGACGAGCTGTTCGCGCGCAAGTCGCTGGATCAGCTGAACGCGGAAATGCCGCTCGGCGACGTGAACTTCAACTACGACCAGTCCACGATTCGTGACGACCAGCGCGGCATCCTGCAGAAGAACGCCGACTGGATGCGCCGTTGGACGACGACGCGGGTGTCGGTCGAGGGGCACGCCGACGCGCGCGGTACCAACGAGTACAACCTCGCGCTGGGCGACCGGCGCGCACGGGCGGTCATGGACTATCTGGTGGGCCTCGGCATCGCGGCCGATCGCATGGTCGTGGTCAGCAAGGGCGAGGACGCGCCGGCCTGCGCCGAGATGACCGAAGCCTGCTACGAGCGCAACCGGCGCGGTCACTTCGTCATCACGGCCAAGTAGCAGCGCCAGTCGGGTTACTCAGCGCCCGCCGCGGGCAGGTAGACTCTGTGCGGGCAGGCCCCAGTGGGGTCTGCCCGCTTTTCGTTTTCTGCCCGTTTCGACCTGAGGAGACCTCATGAGCACCACCCGCGCGGCCCGGCTCGTTCGCGGCGCCCTGGCCCTGGTGTTTCTGGCCGCGAGCGGGACGTCGTGGGCGCAGGCGACGCTGCCCGGCGACGTGGCCGCCCGCATCGACGCCTCGGTGCAGGAGGTGCTGACACGCAGCGGCGCGCCGAGCGCCTCGGTCGCCATCGTCCAGGGCGGCACCCTCGTGTACGAGAAGGCCTACGGCAGCGCGCGCGTCGGCCCGCCGGCCGTGCCCGCCACGCCCGCCATGCGCTACAGCATCGGGTCGATCAGCAAGCAGTTCACGTCGGCGGCGCTGCTGCTGCTCGCGGAAGAGGGCAAGCTGTCGCTCGACGATCGCGTCGCCAAGTGGTTTCCCGAGCTGACACGCGCCAACGAGGTCACCATCCGCCAGCTGCTGTCGATGACGTCGGGCTACCAGGACTACTGGCCGCAGGACTACGTGATGCCGGACATGCTCAAGGACACCACGCCGGCCGCCATCATGAAGGGCTGGGCGCAGAAACCGCTCGACTTCGATCCGGGCACGCGCTGGCAGTACAGCAACACCAACTACGTCATCGCGGGCCAGATCGTGGAGCGCGTGGCGGGCCGGCCGCTGCTGGCGTTCCTGCGGGCCCGCGTGTTCTCGCCGCTGCGGATGGCGTCGGTCGTGGACACCGATCAGGCGCCGCTCGGTCCCGGTGATCCGATGCGCTACCTGCGCTACGCGCTGGCGCCGCCGCGCGAGGCACCCAAGGAAGGCAAGGGATGGATGTCGGCGGCCGGGGAGCTCGCCATGACGGCGTCCGACCTGGCGCGCTGGAACATCGCGGTGATGAACCGCGCCGTGCTGATGCCGTCGTCGTACCGCGAGCTCGAGCGCGAGGCGCTGCTGGTCAACGGCGCGCCCACCGGCTACGGTCTGGGCGTCAGCGTGGCGATGGTGGGCGGCCGCCGGCAGATCTCGCATGGCGGCGAAGTGTCGGGCTTCACGGCGCAGAACGAGGTCTACCCCGACGAGAAGGCGGCGATCGTCGTGCTGGTCAACATCGACGCGAACAACGCGTCCGGGGCGATCGCCCGCCGCATCGCGAACATGCTCTTCACCGCCACGGGTGAATCGAGCAGCGCCGTGGACCAGGCGCGTGGCATCTTCGCCGGCCTGCAGCGGGGCGAGGTCGATCGGGCCCTCTTCACGGCGAACATGAACGCGTACTTCACGCCGCAGGCGCTGAAGGACTTCGCCTCGAGCCTGGCGCCGCTCGGCGCGCCGTCGTCGTTCTCACAGGCCGCACAGTCGCTCCGTGGCGGCATGGTGCTGCGGCGCTTCGCCATCGCGGCCGGCGGCCGCAACCTCGGTGTGACGGCGTTCTACATGCCGGACGGCAAGATCGAACAGTTCCTGGTCGCGCCGGCGGACTAGACGCAGGGGACGGACTAGACGTAGTTGCGGGTCTTCAGACCCGCCTCAGGGAACGGCACTTACCATGAGCGATCGGTGGCTGGCCGGTGATGCCTACGAGCGGTACATGGGCCGCTGGAGCCGGTCGCTGGCGCACCAGTTCCTCGAGTGGCTGCGCCCACCGGCCGCCGCGCAGTGGCTCGAGGTGGGCTGCGGGACCGGAGCCCTCACCACGGCGATCGTGTCGTCGTGCGATCCGCACTCGGTCGTGGCGTGCGATCCGTCCGAGCCCTTCATCGACCACGCCCGTCGCCATCTTGCCGATCCGCGTGTGACGTTCGTGGTGGGCGGCGCCGACGCGCTGCCGCCTCACGACAGCGGCTTCGATCTGGCCGTCTCGGCGCTCGTGCTCAACTTCCTGCCGGTGCCCGGCGAGACGCTCGCCCTCCTCCGCCAGCGGCTGCGGCCCGGGGGCGCCATCGCCGCCTGCGTCTGGGACTACGCCGGTGCGATGGAGTTCCTGCGGGTGTTCTGGGATGAGGCCGCCGCGATCGATGGCCGCGCGGCTGCGCTTGACGAGGGCCGTCGCTTTCCGCTCTGCTCGCCACAGGCGCTGCACGCGCTCTTCGACGCGGCCGGCCTGACGCAGGTGGAGACCGGCGCGATCGAGATCGAGACGCGATTCGCCGGCTTCGACGATTATTGGGAGCCGTTTCTCCGCGGCACCGGGCCGGCCCCGGCGTTCGTGGCCGCGCTCGAGCCGCCCGCGCGCGACGATCTGCGCGAGCGGCTGCGGCGCCGTCTGGCGCCTGCGGCGGGTGGAGAGATCCGGCTTCGGGCGCGCGCGTGGAGCGTGCGCGGGGTCAGCTAGCGCTAGGACGCGAGCGCCTGGCGCACTTCGGCGCCGATGGCTTCGGCGGCGGCGCGCGGATCCGGCGCCGCGATGATCGGGCGCCCCACCACCAGATAGGTCGAGCCGGCCTTGATCGCCTCGCCCGGCCCCATCGTGCGCGACTGATCGTTCTTCTCGGCGCCAGCCGCGGCGCCGCGAATGCCTGGTGTGACCACCGCGAAGTCGTGGCCGCAGGTGTCGCGAATCTCGCGCGTCTCGAGCGGCGATGCGACCACGCCGTCGAGGCCGGCGCGCTGCGCCATCCGCGCCAGCTCCACGACGTGCTGCATCAGCGGGCGCGACACGCCGACGTCGTGCAGCGTCGGCTCGTCCATGCTGGTGAGCACGGTGACGCCGATGAGGAGCGGCTTGGGGCGGCGCGCCATCCGCGCGGTGTCAGCCGCGGCCTTCGCCGCCGCCTGCATCATCGGTACGCCGCCCGAGGCGTGCACGTTGATCATCCACGCGCCGGTGAGCGTCGCGGCCTCGACGGCCTGCGCCACCGTGTTCGGAATGTCGTGGAACTTGAGGTCGAGAAACACGCGCAGCCCGGTGTCCGTGATGCGCTTCACGAGCCCCGGGCCTTCGAGCGTGAACAGCCGGCTGCCGATCTTCACGCCGCCGACGAGCCCGGTGAGCTTCTCGGCCAGCTGCAGCGCCCGCGCGCCGCTGTCCACGTCGAGCGCGACTAGGAGCTGATCCACTGCTTCTCCCGTGCGCTGGTATCGACCGAGCCGACGAGGTCGGCGATGCGCTCGATCCGGTGGCGCCGCAGGTAGTCGGTCATGCCGTCGAGCAGCTTCGACCAGATGAAGGGGTCGACGAAGTTGGCGGTGCCGACCTGCACGGCCGTAGCGCCGGCGATCATGAACTCGAGCGCGTCGGTCGCATTGGCAATCCCGCCCATGCCGATGATGGGGATCTTCACCGCGCGCCGGCACTCGTAGACCATGCGCACGGCAATCGGCCGGATGGCCGGACCGCTCAGGCCGCCGACGATGTTCGACAGCTTCGGCCGCCGCGTCTCGACGTCGATGGCCATGGCCAGGAAGGTGTTGACGAGCGACACCGCGTCGGCGCCGGCGTCCTCGGCGGCTTTGGCAATCGAGGCGACGTCCGTGACGTTGGGCGTGAGCTTCGGGATCACCGGCAGGCGGGTGACCTTCTTGATCGCGGAGACCACGTCGAACGTGCCGTGCAGACTGCACCCGAAGGTGATGCCGCCTTCCTTGATGTTCGGGCACGAGATGTTGATCTCGAGCGCGTGCACGCCCTCGGCGTCGGACAGAATGCGCGCCAGCTCCACGTACTCGTCGAGCGTGCTGCCGCAGATGTTGATGACGTTGGTGGCGCCCAGCCGGCGCAGCTCGGGCAGCTTTTCCTTGATGTAGCGGTGGACGCCGATGCCCTGCAGGCCGATGGCGTTGAGCATGCCCGACGGCGTCTCGACGATGCGCTGCGGCGGGTGGCCGGAGCGTTCCTTGATGAAGAGGCCCTTCGAGACGACGGCGCCAATCGAGGCCAGGTCCACGGCGTCGGCGTATTCGACGCCGTAGCCGAAGCACCCGCTCGCGGCCATGAGCGGGTTCGAGAGCCGCAACCCACCGATATCGACGGATAGATCTAGTTCCACACCAATTCCGCGCCCTTGAACACCGGCCCGCCGATGCACGACCGCACGTAGTGCTGGCCGCCGCCGGCGTCCTTCACGGGAATGACGCAGCTGTAGCAGCCGCCCATGCCGCAGCCCATCACGCGCTCCACCGACACCTGCGACGGGCGCCCGTACTTCTCGGCCACGTGCGCGACCGCCTCGAGCATCGGCTCGGGACCGCAGGCGTAGACCATGACGTCGGCCGATCCGGCGCGCTGGAGCTCGCGCTCGAGCGGCAGCGTGATGCGCCCCTTGTCGCCCTGCGTGCCGTCCTCGGTCGCGAGTATCAGATCGATGCCGCGCGACGCGAACCAGTCGAGGTAGAACAGCTCCTTGCCGCTGCGGGCGCCGTAGAAGAGTGTCGTCTTCGTGCCGCGCGCCACCAGCGCTTCCCCGAGGGTGGCAAACGGCGCCAGGCCCACGCCGCCAGCCACCATCCACGCCTGGACCGGCGGCTCCACGAGCTCGAACGGCTTGCCGAGCGGGCCGAGGCACGAGATGGTGTCACCCTCCACTGCATCGAAGAGCATCGAGGTGGTCACGCCGATGCGCTTGCTGAGGAGCGTGAGGCCGGTGACGCGTCCGTGCTCGCGCAGCACTTCGAACACCGAGAACGGACGGCGCAACAGCGGATCGCCGCAGCGGCCGGGCTTCACCATCACGAACTGGCCGGGCGCCGTGGCGTCCGCAATCTCGGGGGCCGCGAGCGTAATGACGTTGTAGTCGGGGGAGAGGCGCGTGTTGCGGATGACCCGTGCCTCGACGTCGACGGGCATTGAGGCCAGTATATAATGCTGGTGCTCTTTAACTGCGGTCCTGCGAGGCCGCAAAGAGGTACATCATGCCCGTTGTCATGGATGCGGACCGCATCGGCCGCACCCTCGCCCGCATCGCGCACGAAATCCTCGAACGAAACAAAGGTGTTGATGATCTCGCGCTGATCGGCGTGCGCCGCCGCGGCGTGCCGCTTGCCAAGCGCCTGGCCCGCCAGATCAAGGAGATCACCGGCGACGACGTGCCGACCGGCGCCCTCGACATCACGCTCTACCGCGACGACCTGTCGAAGAGCGCGGTGGGGCTGCAGCCGGTCGTCAGGCGGACGGAGATTCCCTTCTCGATCGACGGGCGCAAAATCCTGCTCGTCGACGACGTGCTCTACACCGGGCGGACGACGCGCGCCGCGCTCGATGCGCTCATCGACTTCGGGCGGCCCAAGGCCATACAGCTCATCGTGCTGGTGGACCGCGGCCACCGCGAGCTGCCCATCAAGGCCGACTACGTCGGCAAGAACCTGCCCACCGGACTC
>DASRPM010000052.1:0-2518 GCA_035646375.1 Vicinamibacterales bacterium | reverse complement strand
GCGACGCGCTCCATCGTGAAGACTTCGATCACGTCGCCGACCTTGATGTCGTTGTAATTCGCCAGGCCGATGCCGCACTCGAAGCCCGACTTCACCTCGCTGACGTCGTCCTTGAAGCGGCGCAGCGATCCGATCTTGCCTTCGTGCACGACGACGTTGTCGCGCAGCAGGCGGGCCTGCGTTTCGCCGGCGCGTGTGATGCGCCCTTCGGTCACCATGCAGCCGGCAATGGCGCCGACCTTCGGCACCTTGAAGACCTCGCGCACGTCGGCGCTGCCGAGGCGCACCTCCTTGAACGTCGGTTCGAGAAGGCCGGCCATGCCTTTCTTGATCTCCTCGGTCACGTTATAGATGACCGAGTGGAGCCGGACGTCGACCTGCTCGCGTTCCGCCACGTCCTGCGCGTTGCGATCCGGGCGGACGTTGAACCCGATGATGATGGCGTTCGACGCCGACGCCAGCAGCACGTCCGACTCGTTGATGGCGCCGACGCCGGAGCGGATGATGCGGATCTTGACCCGCTCGTCCGAGAGCTTGGTCAGCGTGTCGGCGAGCACTTCGGCGGAGCCCTGCACGTCGGCCTTGACGATGAGCGGCAGTTCCTTCACGCCGCCTTCGGCGATCTGATCCTTCAGCGATTCGAGCGTGAGACGGCCGCCCTTCGAGCTGAGCGCGCGCTCCTTCGCCTGTCCCTCGCGGAACATCGCGATCTGGCGCGCCTTGGCGGCATCCGCGACCACCTGGAACGAATCGCCCGGCTGCGGCAGGCTCGTCAGGCCAAGGACCTCGACCGGCGTTGCCGGGCCGGCTGACTTGACCGGCCGGCCGCGGTCGTCGATCAGCGCGCGAACCTTGCCGACGACGGGACCGGCGATGAAGTTGTCGCCGACGCTCAGCGTGCCGTCCTGCACGAGAACGGTCGCCACCGGGCCGCGGCCGCGATCGAGCTTCGCTTCCAGCACCGCGCCCGACGCGCTGCGCTTCGGGTTGGCCTTCAGCTCGAGAATGTCCGTGGAGAGCAGGATCATCTCGAGCAGCTGATCGAGATTCTGCTTCTTCTTCGCCGACACCGGCACCATCACCGTCTGGCCGCCCCAGTCTTCGGGCACGAGGTTCAGCTCGGCGAGCTCGCGCTTGACGTTCTCCGGATTCGACCCGGGCTTGTCGATCTTGTTGATCGCCACGACGATCGGGACGTTCGCCGCCTTGGCGTGATCGATCGCCTCGCGCGTCTGCGGCATCACGCCGTCGTCCGCGGCAACGACGAGGACGACGACGTCGGTGACCTTGGCGCCGCGGGCGCGCATCAGCGTGAACGCCTCGTGGCCGGGAGTATCGAGGAACACCACGCTGCGGCTGTCGCCGACGTCCACGTGATAGGCGCCGATGTGCTGCGTGATGCCGCCCGCTTCGCGTTCAGCGACGCGCGTCTCGCGGATGGCGTCGAGCAGCGACGTCTTGCCGTGGTCGACGTGGCCCATGACGGTGACCACCGGCGCGCGCGACTTTATGTCCTCGGCCTTCGACTCTTCGCCCTGCGCCGACACGAGCTCCTCCTCGAAGCTCCGCATCTCGATCTCGGCGCCGAACTCGCGGGCGATGTCCTTCGCTGTTTCGACGTCGAGCGTGCTGTTGATGGTCATCATCATGCGCTTCATCAACAGCTTGGCGAGGACGTCCTTCACGCGCACGTCGAGCTTGTCGGCAAGGTCCTTCACCGTCATGCCTTCGGCAAGCGTGATGGTGCGCGTAATCGGCGGTGGCGCCGCCGGCGCCATCGGCATCGCCGGGGCCGACGGGCGCTCGCGCTTCGTCTGCACCGGCCGTTGACCAGGCCGCTGCTGGCCCATCGGCGGGCGCTGACCGAACGGCGGCCGCACTCCGGGTGCCTGGCCGGGCATGCCTGGCCGTGCCTGCTGCCCCGGCTGCGTACGAACGGGCTGGGCTGGAAGCGGGCGTGGTCCGCCCAGCATTCCCGGCGTCGTCGGACGCGGCGGTGGCGGGTAGCCGGGACGCTGTCCGCCCGTGCCGGGACGCAACGCACCGGGCTTGCCGGCACCTGGTGTCGCCGGACGCGCGGTTGCCGGCGTCTGCGCGGCGGGCGGCTGGACGATGCGCGGCTGGGAGACCTGCGGGCGTTTGGCCGGCGCCAGCGGCCGCGCCGGCTGTGGAATCTTTCCCGGTTCCTCAATGCGCAGCCGGATCGTCGGCGGCACGAACCGGCCCGCTGCCGGCGGTGGTGTTAGCGCGGGCGTTTCTGGCTGCGTTTCCAGCTCCGGTGCCGGCGCGGGTTCTTCGATCGCCTGCGGTGCAACCGGCGGCGGCTCCTCTACCGCCGTTGCGCTGCGCGACTTGTCCGGGGCAGCCTCCGCGACGACAACCGGAGGTGGTTCCTGCGGCGCCGGCTCGTGGTGCACCTCATCGGCTGGAGCCTCGGCCACAATGGCGGGCTCCGCATGCACCGCGGGCGGTTCGGCTTCTGCCTGCGGCGCCGCGGGAGCGGCGGGCTTGACGACTT
>DASRPM010000051.1:0-5979 GCA_035646375.1 Vicinamibacterales bacterium | reverse complement strand
CCGAGGAAGAAACGATACGCGGGATTGTCCGATTCGGCGGTGAACGGATAGCCGAGGTCGTCGAGGAAGGCGCGGAACGCGGGCAGATCCTGATCGGCCACCTCGAAGCCGGCGAGCACCCGCCCGAAGTCGGCGCCGTGGTTGCGGTAATGGAAGAGGCTCACGTTCCAGCGGCCGCCCAGCTTCTCCAGGAACTGCGTCAGTGCCCCGGGCCGTTCCGGGAACTCGAACCGGCACAGCCTCTCGTTGCGCACGTCCGGCGAGTGCCCGCCCACCATGTGGCGGATGTGCAGCTTGGCCATCTCGTTGTCGGTGAGATCCGCCGTCTGATAGCCCGCCGCATTCAGCTGGCGCGCCAACGCCTCGCCGTCCTGCCTCGACTCCGTCGAGACGCCCATGAAGATGTGGGCGGTCTCGCGGCTGCTCAACCGGTAGTTGAATTCGGTCACGACGCGCCGGCCCAGGAGCGCGCACAGCTCGCGGAACGCCCCCGGACGCTCGGGCAGGGTGATCGCCAGCAGCACCTCGCGCGCCTCGCCAAGCTCGGCCCGCTCCGCCACGAAGCGCAGGCGATCGAAGTTCATGTTGGCGCCGCTCAACACCGCCACCAGCGTCTGATCGCGCACGCCTTCGCGCTCCACCCACTTGCGCAGGCCGGCCGTGGCGAGGGCGCCGGCCGGCTCCATCACCGAGCGGGTGTCGTCGAAGATGTCCTTGATGGCGGCGCACGCCTCGTCGTTCGTCACGCGCACCACTTCGTCCACCGTCTGCTGGGCGATCGCAAACGTGCGCTGACCCACCTCGCGCACCGCCACGCCGTCGGCAAAGATGCCCACGTGATCCAGCCGCACGCGCGTGCCCGCCTGCAGTGATCGATACATCGCGTCGGCCTCGAACGGCTCGACGCCGATCACCTTCACGTCGGGCCGCAGCGACTTGATGTAGCCCGCGATGCCGGCGATGAGCCCGCCGCCACCCACCGGCACGAACACGGCGTTCAGCGTGTCCTGGCTGTGGCGCAGGATCTCGGCGCCCACGGTGCCCTGGCCGGCGATGACCAGCGGGTCGTCGAAGGGGTGCACGAACGTCATGCCCGTTTCGGCAATCAGCACGTCGCAGTGCGCCTGCGCGTCGGGATAGCTGTCGCCGATCAGCACCACTTCGGCGCCCATCGACATCACCGCATCGACCTTGATCTGGGGCGTCGTCTGCGGCATCACGATGACGGCGCGCAGCCCCATCTCGCGCGCCGCATAGGCCACGCCCTGGGCGTGGTTGCCGGCGCTGGCCGCGATGATGCCGCGGCTCTTCTCGGCCGCCGTCAGGTGCGCCATCTTGTTGTAGGCACCGCGCAGCTTGAAGCTGAAGACCGGCTGCAGATCCTCGCGCTTGAACAGAATCCTGTTGCCGAAGCGCTTCGACAGGCGCTGCGCGGGCTCGAGCGGCGTCTCGCGGGCCACGTCGTAGACGCGGCTGGTCAGCACGTTGTGGAGGAGCTGTGTAAGGGCTTCAGTCGCGGGCACGGCTGTGCTGCTATATTAGCCCGTGCCAGCCCGCCGGAGCCGCCCGATGACCTTCCGATTGGCGTCGCTCTCGTTTGCCGCGTGTGCCGTGCTGCCGCTTGCGCTGTCCGCGGCCCAGCTACCCGGGTCCGTCCCGCGCGAGAAGGATCCGCCGGCGCGACGGGCGATGCGGGAAACACGCGTCCCCGTCACGGTGTTGGGGTGCCTCCGCCGTGGCTCGTTGCACCTGACGAACTGGCCGTACAAGGACGACCTGGCCTACGTGTTCAATACGGATGTCGTCATCCTCGACGGCTCCAAAGACGTGATGCGGCTGTTGCGCGACGAGCACAACCTGCACCAGGACGAGATCACCGGCATCGCCATCGTGCCGGCCTCGCCCGACGGCTCCACCACAACCGACGTGGACACGAAAGCCCTGGGCGGGGGCTCGGTCACGACCGGAGTGCGTGAGAGCAGCGGCGTCGCCGGAAATGTGACCACGACCGTCCGGCTCCGGGTTTCGAGCTTCCGTCACCTGCACGACAAGTGCGCACCCACAATGCCACCGCAACCGAATCGGTAGGGTGCCCGTGCCAGCCTGTCGAAACCGCGCCATGCCCTGCCGCTTCGCGTTGCTGTCGTTCGCCGCGTGCGCCACACTGCCCGTCGTCCTGGCCGCCGCCCAGTTGCCCGGACCGGTTCCCCGCGAGAAGGAACCGCCGTCGCAGCAGACGCGGATGCACGAAAAGCGCCTGTCGCTCATCGTCAACGGGTGCATACGGGGCAAACGCCTGGTGCTGTCGAACACCGACGGCACCGCCGATCTCCTGAACGCCGACGAACTGCTGCTCGACGGACCCAAGGAGCTGATGCTGCAGCTGCGCCGGGAACACGAGAATCACGACGACGAGCTCACGGGAGTCGCCGTCCTGAAGCCCTCTCCCGACGGTTCATCGACGACCGACATCGAGTCGAAACCGCTCGGCAAGAAAGGGCGGATCACGCTCGGTGTCCGCGAGAGCGACGGGCTGGTGGGGAATGTGCGGCAGCCGGTGCGTTTCCGCGTCACCAGCCTGCGGCACATCCACGACGGCTGCGGCCGGCTGTAGCGCCCTACTCGAGCCGAATCGGCAGCTCGGCGTGCCCCTTGTCGTTGTCGAAGACCAGGCGGTAGGTGCCGTCATCCCAGCGCAGCGTCGGCGATTTGAAAAACAGCTCGCCGATGACGACGCCATGCTCGGACGGCACGATCGCCGGATCGCGCACCGTCCCCTCGCCCGGCAGCGCGAACCACCGGATGAATTCGCCGTCGGCGCTCTTGGGAAAGTAGCTGATCACGTCGCGTTGAAAGATGCGCGCGTTCTGGCGAAGCTTCGTGATCTGCGGGGAGTCCGCGAGAAACTGCTCCTGCGTGGCGAGCGGCACGTTGCGGCCACCGGGCATCACCACCGAGAAGCTGTCGCGCTTCACGGCGCCGCGCTCGCGCAGCGCCACGCCGATCTGCACGAGCAGCCACGCGCCATCGTGATTCCGCTGCGAGTAGTCGTAGATCGCCACGGCCTGCACTTTCTCGTCCTTGTACTCGACCGTGGCACGGCCGTTGGGCTTCGTGTGCGGAAAGGCGTTGTCGTTGGCTTGCGGAGCCGCCGCGAGTGTGGCGCCGGCGACGAGCAGGACGACGGGCGCAAAGCGGAACATGAAGGACCTCCGGTTGAGTCGTATCAGGCGGCTGTTGACCATCTTACAGCGGCGGCGACGGCAGGCCCCATTCGGCGGCCAGGAGCTCAAAGGAGCGGCGCCGTTCGGCACGGCCGTAGATCATCGACGTGACCATGATCTCGTCGGCCTCGGTGGCCTCCACGATCTGCCGGATCAGGCTGGCGACCTTCGGAGGCGTGCCGATGAAGTGGCGCTGGCGGTTCATCTCGACGACGACGCGCTCCTGCGGCGAGTACTCGTACGCGCGCGCTTCTTCCGGACTCGGGATGGGCAGGAATTCGCGCCGGTGCAGCCGTACCCAGGCCAGGTCGGTTGACGCCGCCTGGAACTCCGCTTCGTCGTCGCTCCCGGCGCAGATGACCGACACGCCGATGATCACGTGCGGCCGGTCGAACCGCGCGGAGGGGCGGAACGCCTGGCGATAGGCACGCACCGCCGGACCGGGCGGCGTAGGACTGAAGTGGCGCGCGAAGCCGTAGCCGAGGCCAAGCGCACCGGCAAAGGCCGCGGTCTCGCCGCTCGACGCCAGCACCCAGATCGGCGGCAGGCGAACGTCCGACGGCACCACGCGCACGGAGGCAAAGGGATGCTCGGCGGGCAGCGTGCGGTCCGACAGCGCCAGCATCTCGCGCACCTGGTCGGGAAACTGCGACGCGTCGAACGGCCGTAGCGCGCGCGACGTGGCCGGGTCGGTGCCGGGCGCGCGGCCGATTCCCAGGTCGATGCGGCCCGGATGCAGCGCTTCGAGCGTGTGAAACGCTTCGGCCACGCGCAGCGGCGTGTGGTTGGGCAGCATGATGCCGCCCGAGCCGACGCGAATGCGCGAGGTCGCCGCGGCGATGTGCTCGATGAGGATTTCGGGGACCGAGCTGGCGATGCTGGCCATGCCGTGATGCTCGGCGAACCAGTAGCGCGTGTACCCCAGCCGCTCGCAGAGGCGCGCCAGGTCCACGGCTTCCTGCATGGCATCGCCGCTCGACACGCCGGCGCGCACGGGAACGAGGTCGAGAACGGACAGGGGAATCATGTCGGCTTAGGGCTCAGGGCTTAAGGCTTCGGGTACGTAGGGGCACATCTTTAGACGTGCCCGACCATTTACGCCCCTAATGCCGAGCGTACCGCGAGATAGACGTACAGCAGCAATGCGGACCCGAGGATGGTGTTCACCATCAGCCCGTTGCGGGCTTCGCGCACGACGCGGCTGGAGTTGTTGAGCCACAGCAGCGTCGAGATCACGAACGGGAAGAAGAACGATCCAACCACCGTGTAGGCGAACACGAGCCACACCGGACGCCGCACGAGCAGCGCCGAGATCGCGGCGAGCGCCAGATACACGGCCCACGCGCGATACGCCGGGCCGCGCTGGCCACCCGCCGGCTGGCGCCGCCACACGTGGAGCATGTCGTCGAACAGGAACGGCACGCCGTGGTAGACCCCCATCACCGCCGAGAACGCGGCGCCCCAGAACCCGAGCAGGAACACCGCCCGGCCGATCGGTCCAATCTCCTGCCCGATGCGGTCGGCCAGCAGCAGGCACAGGCGCGGGCCTTCGTCGAGGATCGCGCCCTCCCAGTTGATCTGCGTGGCCAGGAAGATCATCGAGAAGCAGAAGATGAACACGAGCACGAACGACATCGTGAGGTCGGTGCGCGCCCCCTGCAGGCGCGCCGGCCCGTTCCATCCGGCCTCGCGCATCCAGTACGCGTACGACAGCAGCGTCACCGTGCCGCCGACGCCGCCGATGAGCGACAGGGTGTAGGCGACCGAGAACTCGGACCGCGCGCCAAACCCGGACCAGTCCGCGCCGGACCACGCGACGATCAGCAGCACCGACGCGATGATGGCGACGAACTTCAGGCCGACGAACCACTTGATGACGGCGAGAAAGCGCTCGTAGCGGCCGAACCACACCATCGTCACGGCGGCGACGGCGTGGATGAAGCCCCACACCGGGAGCGGCACCTGCGGGATGATCGCGGCCGGCACCAGCGCGCTGGCCGTGACGAGCGCGCTCGAGACGAAGTAGCTCCAGACGATGAAGTAGAGGAAGAACGCCGCCACCACGGCGCGCGGCAGCGCGTCGCGCCAGCCCTCGATCAGCGTGGCGCCGGTGGCGAGCTGCCAGCGGGCGGCCCCTTCGGTGATCGCGAACTTGATGATCACGCCGACCACGAGCGCCCACACCAGCGTGAGCCCATACTCGGCCCCGGCGATGGTGGACGACACCATATCGCCTACGCCGATGCCGGTGGCTGCCAGCAGCAGTCCCGGGCCGAAGTCGGACAGCTTCACGAGGCCGCGATTATCGCTGATCGGGGACGGCTTAGGGCTTAGGGCTTAGGGCTTACGGCCTGGTCGGGCCATCTGAAGATGGCCCCCACGACGACAGGGTACAAAGCAAAGGGCGGTCTGAAGACCGCCCTCCACATCGAACAAGGGCCGGCGGAAGCCGGCCCCCACGACTGCCTTACTTGAACAGGTACCGCAGGCCGCCCCAGAACTGGTAGTTCGTGTCGGGGTCGCTGCCGCGGTCGAAGAACTGGCGCCACTCGACCTGGAAATCGAGCTGGTGCTTCTTCGTGTCGTTCTTCCACATCGGGAACCCGACCTCGCCGAGCCAGCCGAAGGTCGTGATCTTGTCGTGGGCGAAGTCGTAGAGCGTCAGACCGCTGCCGATGTGCGTGCCACCCTTGAAGTTGTAGGAGATCGGCGAGTCGAACAGCAAGGCCGAGCGCGAGCCTTCTTCGAGGTTGGC
>DASRPM010000050.1:0-5806 GCA_035646375.1 Vicinamibacterales bacterium | reverse complement strand
ACAGCGCGCACGGTCAACACGAGCGCCGCCACGCCGGGAGCGCTGGTCGCCGCCGTCAAGGCGGGCGAGTCGGCCGCGGCGCTGTCGCTCCTCCAGCGCAAGGCGGATCCGAACGCCGCCGAAGTGGACGGCACCACGGCATTGCACTGGGCGGTGCGCAACGGCGACGCGACCCTCGTGGATCGGCTGCTGCGCGCCGGCGCGAAGCCGACCGCGGCCAACCGTTACGGCGTGACGCCGCTGCCGCTGGCGTGCGAACAGGGCGACCCCGCGATCGTCGAGCGCCTGCTCAAAGCGGGCGTCAGTGCGAACCTCACCGGCCCTCTGGGCGAGACCGCGCTCCACACCTGCGCGCGCGCGGGCCACGTGGCCGCGGCGAAGGTGCTGGTGACGCGCGGGGCGTCGCTGAACGCCGGGGACAGCTGGCGCGGTCAGACGCCGATCATGTGGGCGGCGGCACAGGGCCACGGCGAGATGGTCTCGATGCTGGCTGAAGCGGGCGCCGACGTGAACGCGCGCTCGGGCATCATCGCGTGGGAGCGGCAGCGCACGTCGGAACCGCGCGACAAGTGGCTGCCTCCCGGCGGGTTCACGCCGCTGCTGTTCGCCGCGCGCGAAGGCCGCGTAGACGCGGCCAAGGCGCTCATCGCCGCGGGTGCCGACGTCAGCGTCGTCGATCCAGACCGGCAATCCGCGCTCGTCATCGCGCTCATCAACGGCCACTTCGACGTCGCCAACCTGCTCATCGACAAGGGCGCGGACGTGAACGTGCCCGACAAGGTGGGACGGACCGCTCTGTGGGCGGCCGTGGACTACAACACGCCGCCGCAGTCCAACCGGCCGGCGCCGAATCCGTTCGACGACGAGACGACCAGCCTCGACGTCATCAGGAACCTGCTCGCGCACGGCGCGCGCGTCGACGCGCCGCTCACCGCGCAGACGCCCTACCGGACCAAGCTCGATCGCGGCGCCGACGGGGTGCTCGGCGCCGGCACCACGCCGCTGCTGCGCGCGGCCAAGGCCGGCGACACACCGGTGGTGAAGCTGCTGCTCGAGAAGGGCGCCAACCCGAAGGCGGTGACCCGCAACGGCGTCAACGCCCTCATGATGGCCGCCAACGTCGCCGCGCGCGAAGAAGACAGGACGGGCCGCAGCAAGACGCAGAAGGACGCGATCGAGACGATCACGCTGCTGCTCGCTGCCGGCGTCGACATCAACGCCACCGACACGCAGGGCCGCACCGCCATGCACGGCTCGGCGCTGTGGGGCTTCACCGACGTCGTCCGGTTCCTGCACAAGAACGGCGCGAAGCTCGACGTCGAGGACAAGCGGCGCTACACGCCGCTCGAGGCGGCGCTCGGCATGACCGGCGGCTTCGGCTTCGATTCGAAGGCCGGCGTCGTACGCGAGGACACCGCCAAGGCGATTCGCGAGCTCATGGGCGTGGCGCCCGACTATGTGCCGCCGGACCGTCCCCACCCGGCCGCCGGCGGCCGCAACGCCAACGCGAACGTCGACGACTAGTCGCGAGCACGTGCGTAGAGGGCGGGCTTCAGCCCGCCCTGGTCATTCCCACAGCGGCGTAGGTCGAAAAGTCAGTTCTTACGTAAAGGTTGCCATTGACTGGCGCCTCCGAGTACGCGATAGATCCGTCCAACTCGTTGGCACCACGTAGGTAGCAGCCGTGTTCGGCCCCGCCGGGCACGTGGCCTCCAAGTTGCTCCAAGGGAACGCCGGGGGGAGGCATGACGTTCAACACACTCGTCGAGCGCGTAGAAAAGGACTTCGCGGAGATGCCGGGGCTGGAAGTGACCATGGCCCAGGGCGTCCGCCTGTGGAACATCGGCGCCGACGATTGCCGCTTCGTGATCGACGCCCTGGTGGACATGGGCTTCCTGAAGTGGACGACGAAGCGGACGGTCATCCGCACCGGTCGAACGCTCTCGCTCGGAAAGGCCGGCGCGAACTGAGCTACAAATCAGTGCAGCCAGCCTCTCCACCCCACAGAATCGTCGCCTCGTAGGAAGGACCCGGAACCCGCCCTTATTTCGGCGCCGCGAACTTCTTTATCTGTTCCACGGCGCTCGCCACCTTGTAGTCCAGGAAAATCCGGCCCATCTCCGCGGTGGCCGGCGTGGGATCCACGAGCGCGCCAGCGGCCGGTTCGGGCCCGGCGGCGCTCGCGGCGTAGCGGTCGCGGCGGATGTGGCGGTTGTCGGCGTCGAGCGCCACCACCTGCGCCGTCTCGGTGACGCCGGCGTGCCCGCCCGGCGTGATCTTGCGTTCGGTCAGGTAGGCGTTCATCTGCTGACCCGACTGCGTGGCCACGTCCACGTAGTAGACGCGCGCGCCCTTGCGGCGCGCGTCGGCGTCGAGCCCCTCGGCCGCGAGCCGCAGCTCGGCCTGCCCGCCGCCGTGATCGCCCATCAGATACACCTGCTTGAAGCCGGCGGCGACCGCGCTCTGCGCCACCTGGCGCATGACCCCCAGGAACACCTCGGAGCTGAGACTCACGGTGCCGGGGAACCGCATGTGCCCCGTCTTCTCGACCACGTCACCCGCCGGCGAGAACGGCATCACCGGGTAGACGAGCGCGTTGCCGAGCCGCTCGGCAATCTTCCCGGCCACGTGCCGCGCGATCAGGTTGTGCTTGGCGAGCGACATGTGCGGCCCGTTCTGCTCGGTGCCGCCGGCGTAAATGATGGCGGCCGTCTTCCCCGCCGCCATCGCATCGCGGATCTCGAACCAGGTGAGATCCTCCATGTAAACCGACCGGGTCTGCGCCGAGACCGCGGTGGCGGCCGTCAGCAGCGCGGCGGCAATCGTGAGCGTTCGCATGGGCAATGCCTCCTATAGCTGGTAGCTGGTAGCGGGTAGCGGGTAGCCGGTAGCCTCTCAGGCTGCGGCCCAGATTCTGCCGCAAACCGGGCCGCCAGGGTGATCGCCAATCGCGCACATGAGCTTGGCCTGACCAGCCGATTCTCCATACCGCCCCCGCCGCTTCGGCCGTCAAGATAGGAGTGGCGCTCGAAACAGGGCTCGGGTGCCCCCACGGCTTGCACACAATATTCGCTGGCGCGCCCAAGAGGACCGCCTGCGGCCCGGGGAGCGTAAGATGGGAGTTGCCTCGAAGGGCGAATCAGGTTCACTATCGCCTCAGCTGAGCCAAATACCGCATAAACCCATGGGTTCCCTCCGAGTGGTTCTGGTCGAAGATCACACCCTGATGCGCGCCGGCATCCGGGCGTTGCTGCAGAAGCTTGCCGACGTGGAAGTGGTCGGCGAGGCCGACAACGGCCCCGACGCGGTTTCGCTCGTCTCCACGACGCGCCCGGATCTGATCCTGCTCGACATCACGTTGCCCGAGATGAACGGCCTCGAAGTGGCCGAGCGGGTGGCCAGGGACTTCGCACCCACCCGCACCATCATCCTGTCCATGCACACCGACGCGGTGTACGTCCGCAAGGCGCTCCAGGCGGGAGCGTCCGGCTACATCGTCAAGGACGCCGGCCCGCAGGAGCTCGAAGCGGCCATCCGCGCGGTGATGGGGGGCGAGACGTACTTGAGCCCGGGGGTGAAGGGCCCGCCCGCGCAATTCCTCTCGAACGACCCCACCGAGGATCCGCTCAAGCGCCTCACGCGCCGCCAGCGAGAAACGCTCGAGCTCATGGCGCAGGGCTTCGGCACGCGCGCGATCGCCGAGCGTCTCAACGTCAGCGTCAAGACGGTGGAGTTCCACCGCGCCGAGCTGATGAACCGCCTCGAGATCCACGACGTGCCTGGCCTGGTGCGCTTCGCGATCCGCGCCGGGCTCGTCTCGTCAGAGCACTAATCCTCGTCGACGCGCGCGACTCGAACGCGCGCAACATCATCGACAGCCGAACGCGATGCGCGCGACGTTTCACCATGTGAGGCGTCGCACGCCTGGGGTTTCCCCAGCTTAGGGATCCCCTAGTGCCGTTACGATCGATCGGACGGCGACATTTTGCACATATGGCTGGGCCGGAACTTCGCGACAACCGCTGCACCAGCGCATTAGAGCGACGGCGCACGCCGACGCCACGTCATCCAGTGGCGTACCGACGGCGCACGAAATGCTTACTATCAGTGTGCAAAACGAAGGTTAAAAACAGACGAGCTGTCAGGACGTTCGCGTAGCATCAATCGCAGTGTCTCAAACCGGCACATACGCGGGGGCGAGGGCATTTGGGATCCAGATGGACGAGCACGAATCACCCCCGCCACCGGACGCCGCCGACGAATCACTGGCGTGGCTCGACTTTCTCGAAGATTGCCGGCTGGTTCTGTCGGTCAACGAGCGGCCCGACGCGCCGCAGCCCGTCGTCCTGCCGCCGGCACTGTTCGAAACCGCGAGCCGGCTTCGAACGCGCACGGCGCGCGTGCTGGCGCGCGTGATGATCACGCGCCTTGCCGAGCGTCTCGCGACGGCAGCGTCGGTGGCGAAAGCAGGTGCCGAGCGCCAGCCGCTCGAAGTGGCCGACACGGATGCGCTGCTGCAGTCGTCGGCGCCGGCGGTGATCGACTCGCGCGTCCGCACGGTGCTGCAATACGTCGAATCGCGCCACGTCAATTCCGCCTGCCGCCTCGACGACGTGGCCCGGAACCTTCGCGTTTCGCGCTCTTATCTCAGCCGCCTGGTGTTCAAAGAGACCGGCGTCACGTTCAACCGGCACCTGCAGCTGGCGCGCATGAACACGGCGGCGAGGCTGCTGCAGGAGAGCGAGTTGAGCATCAAGGAGATCTCGTCCGGGACCGGCTACGAGCACGTGCCCAGCTTCGATCGTCAGTTCCGCAGCCACTTCAACCTGACGCCCGGCGACTTCCGCCGCGCGGTCAGGCTCTCTTGAGCGCGCCTTCGCGCGCGACGGCGGGAACACCAGCCGCTAACACATTCATGGCAATGCGGACGCGGTCGCTCTTGTGCAATCACGGAGCCGATTCGAAAAGAAGGCAGGAATGGCCGAGACGATCCTTCTCGTGGAGAACGAGCACGCGCTGCGCGAGCTGATGCGGCGCTTCCTCGAGGGCTCGGGCTTCGCCGTACTGAACGCGCGCGACGGCGACGAGGCCCTGTCGGTGGCCACCGCGCACCCCACCCCGATCGATCTGCTGCTCACCGACGTGGTCATGCCGGGGATGAGCGGGTTTGCCCTGGCCTCCCGCGTGACGGAACTGCGGGCGGAGACCAAGGTCCTCTACATTTCGGGGTATGCGGACGGCTACGAGGTCATCCGCGAAGGGCTGACCGACTCGGGCCAGCCGTTCCTGCTGAAGCCGTTCTCGCAGGCGGAGCTGTTCAAGAAGGTGGACGAGGTGCTCAGGACTCCTGGTCCACAGGCCTCTCAGAACTGACCACGCTGTTCTCGGTGCTTCGCGCCGCGAGCGCCCGCCCCACGAACTCCCACGCCCGTTCGGCCGGTGTGCCGTTGGAATGCCTGCGCGCGGCCGCGCCCAGTACGCCGGCGCTCTTCACCAGCTGCGCATCGAGCGCGGCACCGCTTCCCGCTAGCTCCTGCAGCAGATCGACCCAGCGCCTCGCAATCGCCTGAGCCTGAGGGCCGGCGGGATCGGTGTCCGCGACGACGACCACGTCGTCGAGCAGCAGCTGCCACCGGCGGCGCAGATCCGCCCGGTCAGGCGTACGTGGCGCCGGCGGCGCCAGCATCTCCGCGTTGTCGTCCAGGCTCGGCGGCACGTCTTCCTGCGGCCCGACCGCCTCGATCAGGGTGCGCAGCGTGGCCGGATCGGCCTCCTCGCCCTTTTCCAGCGCGAGCTCGACGTTCTG
>DASRPM010000049.1:0-2842 GCA_035646375.1 Vicinamibacterales bacterium | reverse complement strand
GCCCACGCCACCACGTGCGGCAAGTGGCTGATGGCGGCGACGACCCGGTCGTGAGTATCCGGCTCGAGCGCGCTCACGCGCGCGCCGAGGGCCTCCCAGAAGCTCGTCACCGTCTTCACCGCCCCCGGCTCGGAGGCGTCGCCGGGCGTCACGATGACGATGGCGCCCCGAAAGAGGTCGGGCCGCGCCACCGCGTAGCCGCTCTTCTCCGAGCCGGCCATCGGATGGCTCCCGACGAAGCGGTGCGCGCCCGGCAAACGCTCCGCCACCGCCACGATGCCGCGCTTGGTGGAGCCCACATCGGTGACCACGGCCGACGGCGCCACCGCCGGCCAGGCGTCGGCCAGCAGCCGCTCGTTGGCCAGCACGTTCGCCGCCAGCACGAGCACGTCGGCATCGCGCACGCCGGCCGTCAGGTCAGTGGTCACGCGATCGACGGCGCCCGCTCGCAGCGGCGCCTCCAGGCGCGTCCGATCGCGGCCGATGCCGACGATCTCTCGCGCGAGGCCGTGGGCGCGCGCGGCGAGGGCGATGGAGCCGCCCAGGAGCCCGACGCCCACGATGGCCAGCCGCTGGATCACGCGGTCGGCTTCCCCAGCACGGTCTTCAGCGCTTTGACGAGCCGGCGGTTCTCCTGCGGGGTGCCGACGGTCACCCGCAGCGCGGATTCCATGCCGAACGGAGTCATGGGCCGCACGATCACGCCTTCCTTGAGCAGGCGCTGGTAGATGTCGGAAGCGCTCCGACCGACGTCGACCAGGATGAAGTTGGCACGCGACGGCACGAACTTCACGCCGAGACCGTTGAGCTCGTCGTAGAGATAGTGGCGGCCGGCCTCGATCATGCGCACGCACTCGAGCACGTGGCTCTCGTCCTCGAGAGCGGCCAGCGCGGCCACCTGCGCCAGCGAGTTCACGTTGAACGGCTGCCGGATGCGATTCATGAGGGCCACCGCGTCGGCGTCGGCGAGGCCGTAGCCGACCCGCAGCCCGGCCAGGCTGGCCGCCTTGGAGAACGTCCGCAGAACGATCACCTTCCGGCCCTGCTTGACGTAGTCCATGGTGTCGGGAAAGTCGGGCCCCATGGCGAACTCGATGTACGCCTCGTCGAAGACGACGATGGTGCGGTCCGGCACGCGGGCCATGAAGGCCTCGACCTCGTCGGCGGTGACGATGCTCGCGGTCGGGTTGTTCGGATTCGCGATGAACACCATCTTGGTCATGGGCGTGATGGCGCGCGCCATCGCCTCCAGGTCGAGCCGGTAGTCCTTGAGCATGACCATGACGCGGATGCCACCCGCCGCCTGCACGATCATCGGATACACGACGAAGGACGGGTGCGGCACGATCGCCTCGTCCCCCGGCTTGAGAAACGTGCGCACGGCCAGCTCGATCAGCTCGTTGCTGCCGTTGCCGACGAAGACCTGGTCCTGCGCGAAGTCGTGCTTCTTCGCGAGCGCCTGCCGCAGATAGAAGCCGCTGCCGTCGGGGTAACGGTTCAGGCTGCCGAGGGCGCCGATGATCGCCCGCTGCACCCGCTCGGACGGCGGCAGCGGATTCTCGTTCGACGCCAGCTTGATGGCGTCGTGCACGCCGAACTCGCGCTCGAGCTCCTCGATCGGCTTGCCGGGCTCGTAGGGCGCGATGCCCAGGATGTGGGTGTTCGCCAGCGACTCCCACTGCGTGTGCATGCTGTCTCCTTGATCTATCCCGCCGGGTACGAGCCCAGGATCTTGAGATAGATGGTGCGTTCGGCGATCTCGCGCAGCGCGGCGGCGACGTGGGGCGTGTCCCGATGGCCTTCGACGTCGACGAAGATGACATACTCCCACGCCCGGCTCTTGGCCGGCCGCGACTCGATCTTCGTCAGGTTGATGCCGTTGGTCACGATCGGCTCGAGGATCCGGTACAGCGCACCCGGCACGTTGCGCATGGCAAAGAGAATGGACGTCTTGTCGCGGCCGCTCGGGCCGACCGGCTGTCGCCCGATGACCAGGAAGCGCGTGGCGTTGTGGCGGTTGTCCTCGATGCGCTCGCGCAGCACCGGCACCGCGTAGAGCTCCCCGGCGAGCGACGACGCGATGCCGGCCAGCGTCGGATCGCCGGCCGCCAGCTCCACGGCGGCCGCGGTGGAGGAGGTCTCCTCGGTCGGCACGTCGGGCAGGTGCTGCGCGAGCCAGCCGCGGCACTGCGCGAGTCCCTGCGGGTGCGACAGCACGCGCTTCACCTCCGCCAGACTCCCCGCCCGTGAGAGCAGCTGCTGCGCGATCTCCAGATACGCCTCCCCGCAGATGAGCACGTCCGACTCCGCGAGGCGGTCGAGCGTGATGTTGACGGCGCCCTCCGTGCTGTTCTCCACCGGCACCACGCCGAAGGCGACGCGACCGCGCTCGACCTCCTCGAAGACGTCGCTGATGGCCCGCGTCGGCTTGAGATCGGCGGCGGCCCCGAAGCGCTCGCGCGCGGCCTGGTGCGTGAACGTGGCCTGCGGCCCGAGATAGGCGACGGCCAGTGGCTCCTCGAGGGCGCGGCAGCCCGACAGGATCTCCCGCCAGATCGCCTGCACCGCGGCGGCGGGCATCGGACCGCCGTTCAGCTCGGCAAGACGACGCAGAATCGCCGCTTCACGCTCCGGGACATACGACGGCGCTTCCTGCCGTCGTTTGAGGTCTCCGATCTGAAGGGCGGCCTCGGCGCGCTGGTTGAGGAGGTGGAGGATTTGGTTGTCTAGGTCGTTGATCCTGGAGCGCCAGTCGCCCAGGTTCATAAAGACTCCTGCTCGCCCGATCTTCGCGAGTGCCGCACATTATATGCCGATGTCTTCGCGCGACGCAACGGCGCGA
>DASRPM010000048.1:0-38523 GCA_035646375.1 Vicinamibacterales bacterium | reverse complement strand
GCCTCCGCTACCGGGTGCGGGTGACGTACTAGGCAGGTAGTCAGGTGGGCGGGTGGGGCGTTCAGGAACTGCGACGCGCGGAACGGAGCGCGTCGCAGGAATTCATGGCTCCGCCTCGTGATGCGCGTGAACACGCCGGATCGTCAGCGGTGAGCGGATTGCACCGCGTCGGGGCGTGTCTCACGAGATCAAGCGTTTCGTGTACGTCCTGCACAGCCTGACGAACCCGGACCGGCAGTTCGTCGAATCGGCCGCCAACGTCCCGATGCGGATTGCTGCGCACAACGCCGGGCACTCACCGCTCACGGCGGCTCACCGGCCGTGGAAGCTCGTGGCGGTCGTTCAGTTCGGCAACGAGCTCACGGCGCAGCGGTTCGAGAAGTTCCTCAAGTCGAGCGCCGGCCGCGCCTTCTCGAAGCACCACTTCACGTGACCCACCCCACCTGCCCACCTGCCTGCCTGCCTGCCTGCCTGCCAGGGTATTCTCGGTGGCGATGCAGCTGGTTTTCGAGCAGATCCGATCGGGTGGCGATCGCAATTTCGGCTACTTGCTGGGCGACCGTGAAGCCAAGGTCGGCGTGCTCATCGACCCGTCGTTCTCGCCGGGCACGTTCGTGACCCGAGCCCGGGAACAGGGGCTCACCATCCCCCACGTGCTCAACACCCACGGGGCACTGCGACGATCACATCGCGCTGTTCGAGTCCTCGCACGAGCTGCTCATGACGGGGGACCAACCCGTTCCTGCGGTGCTAGTCGCTCGACGAGTTCCTGAAGATGAAGGCGATCTGGCCGTCCTTCAAGAAGGAGCACGGCCTCAAGTAGCCGCGCCTGGAACTACCTCGGCCCCTGCCGCCTTTCCCAGGTCCAGCGCCCGCGGGAAAACCGCGTCACCTTCTTCAAATGAATCTGGTAGGCGCTGTCGTTCCGTCCGGGCGCGCCGGTGATCGACACCTGATCGCCCGACTGGAAGGTGTCTTTCGCCACGCCGTCGCGCTCGAGGCGTGACGGGCTTGCCCACTCGGCGCCGTAGCGCTGCGGCCGCCCCTGGGGATCGGCGGCCATCACGTAGAGCCACGCGTGCGGCGCGCGATACACGAACTCGACGACGTCGCCTTCGATCGTGACCGAATCCGACTCGAAGTACGACGCGGCAAACGAGTGATGGCTGTACGCGGGCACCGAGCTCGCGACGAGGCTCACGATCACAGCGAGACGAAAGCGCAGAAGGCCGCGCATAGTGGCCGTATTATAGGACTCTTGCGTGCGCTTGCCGTCACGGCTGTTCTGCTGGCCCTGCTGCTGACCTCGCTGCCGCTGGCACAGAGCCCGGCCCCGATCGGGGTGGTCTCGCCCGCCGGCCGCCGCGTGCTCTCGACGGCTGTCGTCAACGATCAGGAATACGTGGCGCTCGACGACGTGGCGGCCTTCGTGCCGCTCACCCTGCGCGAGGACCGCCAGGGCGGCCTCTCGATCACCGTGCGCGGCAAGACGATCGTCGCGCCGCGCGATCGGGCCCTGGTGTCGGTGGACGGCCGCGTGGTGGCGCTGCCGGCGCCGCTGACCCGTATGGGCGGACGCTGGCTGGCGCCGGTGGAGTTCCTGCCGCGCGCGCTGGCGCTCGTCGCGGAGTCGCGCATCGAGTACCGCCGCGGATCGCGCCTGCTGCTGATCGGCAACGTGCGCGTACCGCGGGTCACGACGCGCGTCGAGCCCGTGGGGTCGGGGACGCGCGTCACCATGGAGATCGCGCCCCCGGTCGGGATGATGACGGTCACCGAGGCGGACAAGGTCATGGTCCGGCTCGACGCCGACGCGCTCGACGTCGCGCCGGTCACCGGCACGTCGCCCGTGGTCACGCTGGTGCGCGCCGAGGCCCCCGCCACCATCACGGTTGGGATCGCGCCGTCGGCGGGCGACATCCGCGCGGCGGCCTCGAACAACGACACGGCGGCCCGCGTCGTCATCGACATCGCCGCGCCGGTCCAGGCGCCGGACGTGTCGGCGGCGCCAGCGGCACCGGCCGCGCCGGCGCTCGTGTCGAAAGGCGGCCTGCAGACCGTCGTGATCGACGCCGGGCACGGCGGCGACGATGCCGGCGTACGCGGCAGCGGGGGCACGCTCGAGAAGCAGGTCACGCTCGACGTGGCGCGGCGCCTCAAGACCGTGCTCGAGTCGCGCCTGGGCGTGCACGTGGTGATGACGCGCGACGACGATCGCGCGGTGTCGCCCGACGAGCGCACGGCGACCGCCAACAACGCCAAAGGCGACCTCTTCGTCAGCCTGCACGTGAGCGCCTCGCCGGCGCCGGCGATGACCGGCGCCGCCGTGTACTTCATGCGGCTCGATCGCGAGGGCGAAGAGACCCGCCGCGAGGCGGGAGCGCAGTCGCTGGCGCTGCCGGTGCTCGGCGGCGGCACCAGGGTGATCGAGACGATCCGCTGGGATCTCGCGCAGGCGCGCCACGTGGAGCACTCCGGCCGGCTGGCCAATTTGCTCGCCGCCGCGCTCGAGGGGCACGTGCCGATGACGCCGCAGCCGGTGCAGGCCGCGCCGCTGCGCGTGCTCGCGGGACTCAACATGCCGGCGGTGCTGTTCGAGATGGGCTACCTCACGAACAGCGCCCAGGAGAAGCGCATGACCGCCGACGAGGGGCGGACCGCGCTCGTGCAGGCCGTCTACGACGCGGTGAACCGCTTCGCGCTGGCGGGCGGGCGGTAACGCATGAAGCGCACCTTCCTCTTTGGGCTCGCCGGCTTCACCGCGCTCGCGCTCATGGCCTGGGGCGTGGACGCCGGCCTGCAGTATCTGGGTCGGACCGCGTCGCCCGATGCGCCGGTCGCGCCCGCGCCGCCGCCGACGCCCACCGCGCACATCACCGCGACGCTCTTCTACGGCGCCCGCGACGGCCTGCTGCTCCATCCGGTCCGCGTGGAGGTGCGGCTTGCCGAAGGGCCGGTGGCGCAGGGACGCGAGATCGTCCGCGCGCTGCTGCAGCCGCCGCCGGCGCCGTACGTATCGGTGATTCCCGCGGGAACGACGCTCAAGGCGTTCTACCTCACCTCGGGCGGCGACGCCTTCGTCGACCTGAGCGCCGACGTGTCGGCCAAGCACCCGGGCGGCACGCACGCCGAACTGCTCACGGTGTATGCCGTCGTCAACACCATCACGACCAACCTGCAGGGCGTGCAGCGCGTGCAGCTGCTCGTGGACGGCAAGGAAGCCGACTCGCTGGCCGGCCACGTGGACGTGCGGCGTCCGCTCGAGCGCGACACGGCGTTCGTCCGGCAGGAGCCGCCACCTGCAGTAGTACAGTAGCCACCACATGCGCGCAGACAACCGACTCCCCGAGCAGCTTCGCCCGTCCCGCATCACCCCCAACTATCTGGTTCACGCCGAAGGCTCCGTGCTCGTGGAAGCGGGCCGCACCAAGGTGATCTGCACGGCCAGCGTCGAGGATCGCGTGCCGCAATTCCGCCGCAACAGCGGCAAGGGCTGGGTGACCGCGGAGTACGGCATGCTGCCGCGCGCCACGTCCACGCGCACGCAGCGCGAGGCCTCCGCCGGCCGCCTCGGCGGGCGGACGCAGGAGATCCAGCGCCTGATCGGCCGCTCGCTCCGAGCGGTCACCCGCATGGAGGAACTCGGCGAGCGCACCATCACGCTCGACTGCGACGTCATCCAGGCCGACGGGGGCACGCGCACGGCATCGATCACCGGCGCCTATGTCGCCCTCGTGCTCGCGCTGCAGCAGCTGCGGGAGCGTGACGCGCTGCGCACGATGCCGGTCACGGACTTCGTGGCAGCCACCAGCGTGGGCATCGTGGACGGCGAGCCGCTGCTCGACCTGGCTTACACCGAAGATTCGCAGGCCGACGTGGACATGAACGTGGTCAAGACCGGCAGCGGCCTGTACATCGAGCTGCAGGGCACGGCCGAGGCGCTGCCGTTCGGGCGGGAAGCGCTCAACCGCCTGCTCGATCTGGCCGACACCGGCATCCGTCAGCTGATCGCGCTGCAGCGCGGCCTGGTCGGCCAGTACCTCACCGCCAAGTAGCCTCGCCGCGTGACGCGCGCCCCGGTTACGCTGCTCGTCGCCACCACCAACGCCGACAAGGCGCGTGAGATCGCGCACCTGTTGCGCGACGTGCCGGCGTCGCTGCTCACCCTCGCAGACGGCGCCGCGGTGCCAGAGCCGGTCGAGACCGGCGACACCTTCGAGGCCAACGCACGTCTCAAGGCGGAGTACTACGACCGGACGGTCGGAACGCCGCTCCGAGCCGCGCGGCCGGCCACGCGGATCCTCACCGTGGCGGAGGATTCGGGGCTCGCCGTCGACGCCCTTGACGGTGAGCCCGGGGTGTACTCCGCACGCTTTCTTTCGCCGTCGGCCACCTATCCGCAGCGATTTGCCGCCATCCAGGCACGGCTCTCCGCGCGTCCCGAGGCGCCCCGCACGGCCCGCTTCGTCTGCGCGCTGGCCGTCGTCGAGCACGGCCACCTGCTGTTCGACACGCGCGGTACGGTGGAAGGCCTGATCGCGCGCGAGGCGCGCGGCGGCGCCGGATTCGGCTACGACCCGATCTTCGAGTACCCGCCGCTTGGAAGAACCCTCGCCCAGATCACCGAGGCCGACAAGCTCGCCGTCGCCCACAGAGGCCACGCCTTCCGCGCGCTCGCCGCGTGGCTCCTGCTTGTCTCAGAGATCTGGGATCCTCAGAAGATCTGACCGCTCTCTCGTTCGGGCACGCGCCATGGAAGGCCCGTCTTTCACGAAGTTACGGACGGCTCGCGACAGTACCGTAATCGCACCGACTGGCTTCGTGATTGCTGCTTCATGGCTCGATGTCACTTTTGGCGGAGCCGCGCACGAGCGGCACCGCGACCCAGGATTCTCCCGAGGCGTCGAGCGGCGCGCGAATGCAGTTGTACAGCGTGGTCGTCGCGGGGAGCGCGGCCACGTTTGCCACGCTGCTGGCGGCGGCCGGGCGCGCGTGGATGCTGCCGCTCGCGACGGCGCTCGTCTACCTGACCGTCAAGTCGTATCGCATCTACCGCGATCAAGTGGCGGCCGACCGGCGGCACCACGAGGAGATGATGCGGTTGCACCGCGAAGCCGTGGCGGCGCTCGAAGCCGCGCGCCAGTCGGAGCAGCGCTACGCGCGCGCGGCGCGCCACGACGACCTCACGGGCCTCCCGAACCGGCGGCTGTTCTCCGAGCTGCTCCAGCGATCGATGGCACGCGCCGCCCGGTCGCCCGAACCGCGGTACGCGGTCCTGTTCATCGACCTCGACGGCTTCAAGCTGGTCAACGACAGCCTTGGCCATCTCGTGGGCGATCAGTTCCTGGTGGCGATCTCATCGCGGCTCCAGACGCAGCTGCGGCCGAGCGACGTCCTGTCGCGGCTGGGCGGCGACGAGTTCGCCGTGCTGATCGAGGGCTTCGCGTCGGTCGACGAAGTGTGCGCCGTCACGGAGCGTCTCCAGCGCTCGCTGCGCGATCCGATCCGCCTCCAGGCGCGCGAGCTCTATGGGTCGGCGAGCATCGGCATGGTGCTCGGCGGGCCGCACTACGCCACGGTGGACGACCTGCTGCGCGACGCCGACATCGCGATGTACCGCGCCAAGGCGGCGGGCCGCGGCGGCTACCAGATCTTCGACCCGCACATGCACGCCACCGCGGTGGAGCGGCTGACGCTCGAGATCGAGCTGCGCCAGGCCGTGGAGCGCCACGACTTCACGCTCGTCTATCAGCCGATCGTCGAGCTGCCGTCGTCGGAGATCTGCGGGCTCGAGGCCTTCGTGCGGTGGACGCGCCCCGACGGGCGGGTCATCGGCCCGACCGACTTCATTCCGGTCGCGGAAGAGACCGGGCTCATCGTGCCGCTCACCTACTCGGTGCTGGGCGACGCCTGCGGCCAGGCCGCGGCGTGGCAGCGCATGTTCGGCCAGCCGCTCGGAATTTCGGTGAACATCTCGTCGCGCCTCTTCGCGCGCGCCGACTTCGTGGACGAGGTCGAGCGAGCCGTGGACGTAAGCGGCCTGCTGCCGGGCACGCTGCGGCTCGAGATCACCGAGAACACCCTGCTCAACTCGGCGGACATCGTCCACGAGAACTTCGAACGGCTGCGCCGGATCCAGGTGTCGGTGTATCTCGACGACTTCGGCACCGGCTACTCGTCGCTCAGCTCGTTGCAGCGCTATCCGGTGGACGCGCTGAAGCTCGATCGCTCGTTCGTCGCGAAGATGGGCACGCCGGATCACGGCTGCGCGATCGGCAACGCCATCGTGAAGCTGGCGCACGAGCTCGGGATGGGGCTGATTGCCGAGGGCGTCGAGACGCTGGCGCACGCCGAACAGCTATTGGCGCTCGGCTGCCCGCATGCCCAGGGCCACCTGTTCTCGGAGCCGCGCACGAGCGAGGCCACGGAAATCCTGCTGGCGCGCGCCTTCGAGCGCGTCACGAGCAACGTAAACCGAGGCTGAGTGAGCCGAGTGGGCTGAGTGAGCCGAGTGGGGAAGCTCTTGCCCCTACTCCGCCTACTCTGCTTACTCTGCCTACTCCGCCTAGAGTTTGCGGAGGCGGACCCGTCGTACCGCGTGGTCGCGGCCCTTCTCGAGAATCACGTGCGCCCGCTCGCGCGTGGGCCGCACGTTCTCGTGCAGGTTTACCGCGTTGATGGTGGACCAGATGCCGCGCGCGGTGGCCGCCGCTTCCTCGGGCGTGAGCGACGCGTAGCGGTGGAAGTACGAGGACGGATCGCGGAACACCGTGTCGCGCAGCGTCAGGAATCGCTCGACGTACCACTGCTCGATGTCGGCTTCGAGCGCATCCACGTAGATCGAGAAGTCGAAGAAGTCCGAGACGAAGCTCGGCATCGGCTGCCCGGCCCGGCCGCTGCCCGTCTGCAGCACGTTGAGCCCTTCGACGATCACGATGTCGGGCGTGCGAATCACCTGCTGCTCGCCGGCGACCACGTCGTAGGCGAGATGGGAGTACACCGGCGCGGTCACCTCCGGCACACCCGACTTCACGTCCGCCATGAACTGCACCAGCCGGCGCAGGTCGTAGCTCTCGGGAAAGCCCTTGCGCTGCGTCAGCCCGCGCGACTCGAGCTCCCGCAGCGGCCGCAGGAACCCGTCGGTCGTCACCAGGTCGACCTTCGGGTGGCTGGGCCAGCTCGAAAGCAGCGCCTGCAGCACGCGCGACGTCGTGCTCTTCCCCACCGCGACGCTGCCGGCGAGGCCGATGACGTACGGCACGCGCGGGCTGTCGGAGCCGACGAAGGTCGCGGTGGCGCGGTGGAGGTTCTGCACCGCGCCCACATAGAGGTTCAGCAGCCGCGAGAGCGGCAGGTAGATGTCGGCGACCTCGTCGAGCGTCATCCACTCGTTGAGGCCGACGAGCCCGCGCAGCTGCGACTCGGTGAGCGGCAACGGCGTGGAATCGCGCAGCGCCGCCCACTGCGCGCGGCTGAATTCCATGAACCGCGAGACGGTGGCCACGGTCACAGCGCTTTCACCAGCAGCGCCAGGGCCATCCCGAAACCGATGGCGATGATGATGCGCCGCACGACGGCGTGGCCCATGCGCCGCGCCAGCCCGGCGCCGCCCACGCCGCCGATGATGGCGCCGGCGGCCATCACGGCCGCGTCCTCCCACAGCACCAGGCCGCTCACCACGAAGTAGGCGGCGGCAATGCCGTTGATGCACACCGCGAGCACGTTCTTGACGGCGTTCATGCGATGGATGTCGGTGTGCCCCATCAGGCTCAACGCCGCCAGCATCAGAATGCCGATGCCGGCGCCGAAGTAGCCGCCGTACAGGCCGACGCCCGCCTGGAACAGCATGGCCCACGACAGCCAGGGCGACCGCGCGCTGGTGTGAATGGCCGACAGGTCGAAGCGGCGCTGGATGGCCTCCTGCGCGGCAAGCAGGCAGGTCGCGAAGAGGATGAGCGCCGGCACCAGCCGGTCGAATACTTCGGCCGGGGTCCGCGACAGAAGCATCGCCCCTGCCAGCCCACCCGCAAGGCTGGGCACGGACAGCGCGTAGAGGCTGCGGTCGGCCTCCCGCAGCTCGCGGCGATATCCCCAGACGCTGCCGACCGTCCCCGGCCACAGCGCCACGGTACTGGTGGCGTTGGCGGCGACCGACGGAACACCCAGCCAGATGAGCGTCGGGAACGAGAGTAAGGTGCCGCCGCCCGCCACGGAGTTGATCATGCCGGCGCCGAACGCCGACCCGAAAACCAGCAACTGATGCACTCGGTCGGAAGCATACCTTGTCGCCTGCCGCGGACAACCGCGGCGGGCCCCGCGGGTCGAGCGAGGAAATCACGAGGCTTGCCGCATGATCGCGCTGGCGCGGCCTTTGCCGGTGGACTCTTGGGACTACCATCGCAGTGTTTGATCGCCCGCCTCCGGCGGGCACGGGGGCAGGCATGCGGCAGATGACGGTCTGGGTGGTCGTGGTGCTGTGTCTGGCGGCATCCAGCGAGGCGCGGGCGCAGGGCGATCGGCAGCCACCTGCGCCGATCGACTTCCCGTCGGCGGACTTCCTGTTCGGACCGCCGCACGCAACGGTCGGCTTCCGCGGCAACTGGCTCTTCGCCCGGGCCGGCAGCGACTGGTTCTCGTTCGTCACCAGCCAGCTGTCGGTGGACAAACAGGACTTCAACGCGCCGGGGTTCGCGGCCGACGTCGGCATCCCGCTCGGCCGGCGGACCGAGGCGGTCATCGGGGTGGACTTCAACCAGACCACGACCGCCTCCGACTACCGCGACTTCGTGGACAACAACCGGCTGCCCATCACGCAGACGACGAGGCTGCGCACCACGAGCCTCACCGGCAGCGTGAAGTACGCGCTCGTGGCTCGCGGCCTCGAGGTCAGCCGGCTGGCGTGGGTTCCGCGCCACGTCGTGCCCTATGTCGGCGCCGGCGGCGGCGCGTTGCACTACGATCTGCAGCAGTACGGCGATTTCATCGACTTCGCGGACAATTCCGTCTTCGCCAGCACGTTCAAGTCGGCGGGCTGGGCGCCGGTGGCGCAGGCGTTTGGCGGCGTGGACGTGCGCGTCCTGAAGCGCGTGTACGTGACGCTCGACGCGCGGTATCAGTGGTCGAATGCGACGCTGGACACCACGTGGGTGGATTTCGATCCGATCGATCTCGCGGGCTTCAAGCTGGCCGCCGGCGCCACGTTCTTGTTTTAGGAGAAGCACAGACCATGACGCGAACAATGTGGACTCGCTCGCTGCTCCTCCTGCTGGCGTGCGTGACGCCATCGGCGGCGGCGGCGCAGACGCCGGATCTTCGGTGGAACGACTGGATTGGCTGCTGGACCCTGGTGGCGGACGCCAACGTGGCGCAGCTGCCGCCAGCCGAGGATGCCGCCGGCGGCCTCGCCGGCCCGGTCCGCCCGGGCAGCAGCCGTGACGCACGGGTGTGCGTGGCCCCCAGGCAAGGGGGCGCGGAACTGCGGACGATGGTGGGCGGCCAGCAGGTGCTGGCACAGACGATCATCGCCGACGGCGCCGATCACGCCGTGAACGACGGCGGCTGCACCGGCACGCAGCGCGCGCAATGGTCGGCCGACGGCCTGCGGCTGTTCACCAGCGCGCAGGTCACCTGCGACAACCAGCCGCGGCGCACCGTCACCGGCCTGGCGCTCATCGCCCCGAACGGAGAATGGGTCGACGTGCAGGCGGTAACCATCAACGGCACCGACAGCGTCCGAGTACGCCGCTTCCGGCCGCCGGCCGGGCGCGCGCAGACGGGCGTCCCCGCCGCCGCCGTACGGCTGCAGATCGACGACGTCACCGAAGCCTCGAAGATGGTGTCGCCGCGGGCCGTGGAAGCGGCGCTCCTCGAAACCTCGTCGCGCTTCCCGCTGTCGTCGCGCGTGCTGCTCGATCTCGACAAGGCCGGCGTGGACGATCGTGTGATCGATCTGATGGTCGCGCTCTCGTTCCCGCGATCGTTCGCCATCCGCCCGTCCGGGCCCGACGATCGGCTCACGCCGTTGCCGCCGCTCTACCCCGACTTCATCGACGCCAGCTACGAGTATCCGTATTTCTACGGTCCGTACTATTCGAACTACTACTACTACTACTCGCCGTACTTCTTCTCGCCGTTCGGCTATTCCTACCTGCGCTACTACCCGCAGTTCTATGCGCCGGTGGCGGTCGTGGTGCCGGGCGCCGGCGGCGGCGGAGGGCAGGACCGGAACCAGCCGCCCGAGCGCGGGCGCGTCATCAACGGCCAGGGCTACACACGCGTCGATCGACGAGGCGACAGCGCGGTTTCCGATGGCGGGGGTGGGGGCGGGGGCGGCGGCGCCACCGTACGATCGGGCGGCAGCCGCGGCACGGTGTCGCCGCGAGGCTACACGGCGGGCGACGCCAGCAGCGGATCGTCCAGCAGCTCGTCCGGCGGGGGCGGCGGCGGCTCCTCCAGCAGCGGAGGCTCGAGTTCGGGCGGCTCCAGCGGCGGCGACAGCGGCGCCCGCACAGCGGTTCCGAAGTAGAGGGGGCGGCCGGACCTGGGACGAATGTGCGTCCGCGCGTGATATTCTGCACGCCATTCGAGGCCAGCAGGTATCCGGAGACGACGCATGAACCGTCCACTCGCTCGCCGCGCGGGGCCGTTCCTGGCGGCCATGCCGGGCTGCTGCTCAGCGTGGCAGCCGGAACGCCGCGCGCCCAGAACGTCGCGGCGCCGCCGCCCGTCCAGCTCCGACTGGAACCCATCGAGGTGACGACGACGCGATGACGATGCGCACACCCAGGCGTTCGATGATCATCCGCACCGCGCGGTGGACCCTCCCGGCCGGCCTCGTGTTGGCGGCCGCGTCCTTCTTCGTGCCCGAGGCCGTTGGCCGCAACGCCGCCATCATCCTCGACACCGTCACGGTCCGCGTCTACGACAGCGCGGGCGTCACGCCGCGCGACCGCGCGGCCGCTCTGAAGACCGCTGGCGCGATCCTGTCGCGCGCCAATCTCGACGCCACGTGGATCGTGTGCACCCCGGCGCGAGACGGCAAGCAGCAACCGGGCTGCGACGCGGCCCCGGCATCGCACGAGCTCGTGGTGCGGCTGACATACAGCTCGCCCACCGCCGAGGACGGCAACAGCCGCGCGTTCGGCTACTCGCTGATCGATGCCACCACGTCCACCGGCACGCTCTCCACTGTCTTCGTCGATCGCGTGGACTGGCTGGCCTCCACGGGCAAGGCCGTGCGCGCCGACGTGCTGGGGCGCGCGATCGCCCACGAGATCGGCCACCAGATCCTCGGCTCGAACGATCACAGCGCACGCGGCCTGATGCGCGAAACGTGGACGGCGGAAGAGCTCACCAGGAACCGGCCCGAAGACTGGCAATTCTCGAGCGCGCAACGCACCGCGTTGCACGCACGCTGGGCGGGCTGGGGTCTGGGGCGCCGCGCGGGCACCCGCGATCCGCGCTCCGCGTTCGGCAGCTGAAACAGCTGAGCCCCGAAGTGGGCCACACCCGCCAACGGTTTCGCACCCGGCCTCAGCCGTTTGCGCCCGACCTCAGCAACAGCTTCGAAATCGCACAGACGGGAACCGTCGGCCGTTTGGCGGAATACGGCCCAAGACCCGTGATTGGGCCGGGACGTCAGCGAGGGCCGCGGCGGTATGGGCGTTGCGTGTAGAGGGAGACATGCACACGGTGCCCTCTCCCCGACGGATTCTGATCGTGGACGACGACGACGCCACCCGCCGCGGCCTCGTAGCGCTGATGGCCGGTGCGGGCTTCGTCGCGCTGCCTGCCGGTTCGCTCCAGGAAGCGACGGCGGTTCTCGAGCGCGACGCGCCGGACCTGATCATCACGGACATCCGCCTTCAGGGCTACAACGGCCTCCAGATCCTGGCGATGGGATCGCGGCCCGTTCCGGCCATCGTGGTCACCGGCTACCCGGATCGCTCGATCGAGGCCGACGCCCGGAAGATGGGCGCCGAATACCTGCTCAAGCCGATCTCGCCCGCGGCGCTGCTCGCGCTCGTGCAGCAGAAGCTCGAAGCCAGCGCCCCGAACGCCATCTTCAGCGCCACGCGCCGCTACGCCCGCAAGCCCGTTCGGCGCCAGCTCAAAGCGTGGGTGCAGGACCTGCCGGTTCGCATCCTCGACATCAGCTACGGAGGGCTGCGGCTCGAGATCGAGCGCACGCCCAAGGAACGGCTGCCGCGATTGCTCTCGGTGACGCTGCCGACATCCAACGTGGCCATCGACGTGAACGTGGTGTGGCAGAAGCCGAGCGGCGACAGCGGCTGGTTGTGCGGCGCCGCCATCCCCGACACGAGCCAGACCACGTGGCGTCAGCTGGTCGACGCGGTCTCTGTCTAGCTGGTAGCTCGTAGCCGGTAGCCGGTAGCGGGGCTGAGTCTGGTAGCTACTAGCTACGAGCTACTAGCTACCAGCCAGGGGTTCACTCCGCGGCCGACATGGCCGTCCGCGACTTCCGCTGCCGCCGCACCCGCACGAGAATCAGTCCCATCACACCGATTGCCAAGAAGACGACCAGTTTCATCATCGGCCGCATGCTCCTTCACAGTCCTTCAAAGCCCCAATCAGGCAGGCCTGATCGCGAACCGGCGTCAAGCCGGCTTGCCAGATTGCTGGGGCAACGTTCGTACCGGTGACGGGTCTCTACGCGGCATGTCCGCACGCGCCTGATTTCGCGCCCGGGACCTTTCCCAGGTTCCGTCGATCGACGGCGTCACCACCGTCTTCGTACGGCGCGTTTCAGATCGGTCAGAGGGCCTCGAAACGCCCCAGCCCGACAGCAGATTTGGCTTGCGCGCGATCTCGTATTCGGGCACCCTCTTTCTCACCCGTGTCCGATCAAGACCCGTCGAAAGCCGTCAAGGCCGACCGCGTCCCTGGCTTGCTCGATCAGTACCGTCAGCAGCGCCGTGCCTGGCTGGCCCAGGCCGACGAACTGGTGCGCATGCGCGAGGAGGTACGGACAGCCGCCGAACGCGAGGCCATCGAAATCGTCACTGCCGCCCGCCGGGACGTCCGCCGCATCATCGTCGAGGCGCGGCGTGAGCTGCTGGTCCTGACGGCGCAGCTCCACGCCGCGGTCGAGGCCACCGACGCGCCGGGGCTCGAGCCGGCCCCGTTCACCGCGCTTCTGGCCGACCCCGCGTCCCGGTCGCGCGTCGAGAGCGCGTCGCACCACGACGACATCACCAGCGACGTCGTGCAGGAAGCCCGCAAGGGCGTGCGCAGCGTGCTCGACGAGGCGCGCGCCGAGATCGAAGCCCTCAGCTCGGAGGCGCCCGCCATCTTCGGCCAGGGCCCGCTCGATGCCCCGGCCTCGCCGGTCGCGGAACGCGACGACGAGCCGCGCGATCAGGAGACGGCGAACGAGGGGCCGGTGCACGAGCTCAGTCTCGACGCGAGCCTGGCGGCGCTGGATTTCCAGACACGCGACCTTCCGATTCCGACGCTCGCCCGTCTGCTCGGCGCCGAACCGCAGGAGTTCGATACGCCATCCGCGTCAGGCGATCAATCGGCGCCGTCGAACGCGCTAGACCCGCTGAGGGCGTACGACACGCCGCGGCTGTCGGAGCTCCGTACGCTGCTGCGCGACTCGGTCGATTCCGTCGAGCCGCGCGGGGCGCCGCTCTCGGCCCACGGCCGCGCCGCGCTCTCACCCGACGTCGAGCCGCTCGCGACGAGCCCGTTCGCGTTCGACACCACACCGAAGACCGAGTTCTTCGCGAACCGCGAGTCGGACGACGCGACGGACGAGGCCGCCGCGACTGGCGACACCGACGCCGCCGCCGACGAGGCGTCCGAAACGCGATTCACGCCCCCCTCGCGATTGTTCGGTGAGGACGAGTCGCGATCGCCGGCGCGATCGGCGCGCACGTTCGTCGGGCTCTTCGCCGCGACGGGAGCCCTGGCCGTGGTGGGCACGCTCTGGTGGGCTTTCAACCGCGATTCGGCGCCGCTCTCCGCGGCAGCACCGCCGGTGATCACCGAAAAGCCCGCCGCCGCGGCGCCGCCCAGTGCGACTGCGACGACGGCCGTCGCGTCCACCCCTGGCACGCTGGCCCTCACGATCGAAGCGCGCCGGCCGTCGTGGATTCGCGCGCAGATCGACGGCAAGGAGGACGCCGGCCGCATCTATCAGGCGGGCGAGACGCGGCACATCTACGGCGCCCGGACCGTGGCGATTCGCGCCGGCGACGCAGGAGCCGTGTTCGTCGGCGTCGACGGCGGAACGGCGCGCGCGCTCGGCGCCGACGGCAACCCCGCAACCAGGCGGTTCTCGGCTGCGGTCACACCGGCCGCCGCCTCGACCGGCAGCACCGAGCCCGCGTTGACGAGTGCCGCCGGCGCAGCGCCGGCCGTCGCGACCGCGGGCACGACGCTCGTGGCGGAAACGACGGCCGCTGCACCCCGCGCGCAAACGCCCGCGCCATCTGCGCAGCCTCCGGCCGCTGCGCCGCGCACGCCTGCCGCCGCGGGCGACACCCCCGCGCCCGTTCGTGACGGCGTGGCCGGCGGACGTCCCGATCTCGTGCAGGGCGCGCAGCAGTGGCTCGATGCGTATCAGCGGCGCGACCGCGAGGCCATGGGCACCATGGCCGCCGACAACGTGACGGTCTCCGACGAACGCTCGGTGACCGAGCGATTCCCCGCGTGGCAGAGCGGCGTGCAGCGCAATCTCGATGAGGTGGCGCTCGAACTCACCGGCGACGTCGCAGTCTTCACCGCGCGTATGACAGAGCACGCGGACGCAGGTGCCGGACAGCACGTCTCGCGCGTCTCGCAGTTCTGGCAGCGCCGCGGCACGCGCTGGTACGTGACCAACGTGCGCATCATCGGCGAAGCCCGGCTGAACCAGATCATTCGGTAAAACCTGCCGTTCAGCTGGCCTGCTGTGCAGAATAGACGAGCTGTGGCGTTTTGGGTCAAAATCACCAGGCGATTTCTCGCACGCTGACGTGCGATTCGCGACCGTGCGGCCGGTGAGCAGACCCACACACCTTCGCGCAGCGCCCCTCGAACGCGCCACGCCGCCGGCCACGCCGCCGGAACCGGACGGATCCGCGCAGGACGTTCAGCACATCGACGAGTTCTCCACCGAATCGCCCGGCATTACCCCTCGGCCCGAACCGCCCGCCCCCGTTGCTCCGGACGAGCTCGGCCTGGTGCCGTCGGTGGTGCAGCCGCTCGTGCCTGCCCCGGCCTCGGCACCAGCTCCGCGCTCGGCGGAAGGGCTGACGCCGGTGGAGCCCGGCACGGGGCGTCCGGTCGTCTCGCCCCCCTCGTGGCTGCAGCGCCGATGGGTGGCCGTGGTGCTGGCGGCACTGGTCGCGATCCAGGCGCCGTTCCTTGGCTACTGGGCCCTTCGATCCGCTGGCGTCGTCGGCGGCGCCACGGGCACGCTCGCCATCGAGACCGATCCCGCGGGCCTCGACGTCATCGTGGACGGCCGCGCGGTCGGACGTTCACCGATCGAGCTGGCGCTCCCGGAAGGCATGCGCTCCGTGGTGCTCAAACAGGGCACGCTGTCGCGCACGGTGGCGGTGAAGGTGGCGCGCGGCGAGACGGTGCGGCACCGGTTCGAGTTCGTGGCACCGGCCGTTCCGGCGCTGACCTCCACCGGCACACTCCAGATCACCAGCGATCCGCCCCGCGCCGCACTCGTCGTGGACGGCGTGACGCGGGGCGTGACGCCGCTGACGCTGCCGGATCTCGCGGCCGGCGCGCACACGCTCGCGGTGCGCTTCGCTGGCGGGACGGTCGAGCAGCGCGTGGACGTGGTGCAGGGCACGAGCGCTTCAGTGCACGTCGTCGCGCCGCAGACGCCGGCGTCGGCGGCCGGCTGGCTGACCGTGGACGTCGCCTCGCCGCTGCAGATCTTCGAGCAGGACAAACTCGTGGGTACCACCAACATCGGCCGGCTGCTGCTGCCGCCCGGCGTGCACGTGCTCGACTTCGTGAGCGACGAGCTCGGCTTCCGCGCGCAACGCACGGTGACGGTGCGGCCGAACGCGGCCGCCGAGGTGCGTCTCGATCTGCCCGCCGTCACGCTGTCGGTCAACGCACAGCCGTGGGCGGAAGTGTTCGTGGACGGCGAGCGCGTCGGCGAGACGCCGATCGGCACGCTCTCCCGTCCCATCGGCCGGCACGACATCGTGCTGCGCCATCCCGAGCTCGGCGAACGCCGCCGCACCGTCACGCTGACGACCAACGGTCCCAACCGGATCAGCGTGGACATGCGGCGCCCCTGAAGGGCCCTTTAAGTCGGTTTCACCATGAAGCACGTGAGGCGCTGCGGATACTGTGCGGCCCTTCTCGCGGCGGGACTCGTCGTCGCGCTCGGCACCATCGTGCGGGCGCAGGACGATCTCGGCGGCGCGAAGACGCTCTACGTCAACGCGTCGTACGAAGAGGCGCTCTCGGTCCTCGACAAACAGGCGGCCGCGGCCGGTTCGAGCGGCCCCAAGGTGGCGGAGATTCAGCACTATCGTGCGCTCTGCTTCATCGCGCTCGGCCGTACGGCCGACGCGGATCAGGCGATCGCGCTCAGCGTCTCCGCCGATCCGTTCGCGGTGCCCGACACGAGCGAGCTCTCGCCACGCGTCGCGTCGGTGTTCAACGCGGCGCGCGCGCGGCTCATCCCCGAGGTGGCGCGTGGCGCGCTCGCCGAAGGTCGCCAGCTGATGCAGAAGGGCGACGCCAGCGGCGCCAACCGCCGGTTCGAGGCGGTGACCAGGCTGTTGTCGGACCCGGGCCTGGCGGGGCGCACCGACCTGATCGATCTGACGCTGGCGGCGACGGCGTTTGCCGAGCTGACGAAGGCGCAGATGGCGGCAGCAGCGGCCGCGGCCGCCGCCGCCCTCGTGCCATCGCCGCAACCCGTGGCGCCAGCCGCCGCGGCCACCGAACCGCCCGCGGTGGCGACGAACGGCGCGGCGGTGAACGCGTCCTCGACGACACCGTCCACGGCAGCGTCTACGCCTGCCGTGTCGCGACCTGCGAATGGAGCGCAGCCGCCGCCGGCCCCCCGCCCCACGGCGGTCTCCACCCTGCGCCCGCCGGCCGCTGCCGCCACGGCCGCGGCAAACACGGCAGGGTTCGTGCCCGCGGTGCCGATCTCGCAGACCGTGCCCGCGTGGCAGCCCGGATCGGGCCTCGTGTCGCAGCTGGAGTTCAGCGGGGCCGTACGGGTCAGGATCGACCCCAGCGGCAAGGTGACCGGCGCCGTGATGGAACCGTCCGTCTATCCACCGTACGACCGGCAGATCCTGAACGCCGCCCGCAACTGGACCTATCGTCCGGCGACGCAGAACGGCACGCCGGTGGCGTCGGAACGGCTCGTCGAAATCGTGCTCCGGCCCCGCGCCGGCCCGTAACGCGCGCGGCCGCTCAGAGAGAATCGACGAAGTCGCGCCACACCTGCTCGTGCGTGGGGCGCACGGCCACGCCGCACAGCCAGCGGCCGGCGCGCTCGGGAGTTCCCCAGACGAGATCGGCTTCGAGCGCCACCTCGTTCACCGGAAACGTCAGGCGCAGCTGCGGCGGCACGTGCGCCGCGCCGGGCCGGAACACCTCGACCTGCGCGCCGCCGTACCCGATGTCGATCACGCGCGCCGGGACGTCGTCCACTTCCACGGGCACGTCGATCGTCAGCCGCTTCCGCGGCCAGCGACGGCGCTCCTGTCGATCGGGGCCCGCGAGAAGACGCTCGATCGCCGCGAGCAGCACCGGCGGCGGCACCGGCTTGAGCAGATACTCCGCGCCGAGGCGGCGAGCCTCCTCCTGCAGGACGTCGTCGGGATAGCCCGTCACGATGATCGCCGGAGTCGGATGCGGGTTGACGTGCAGCAGCTGCAGGCCGTTGAACCCTTCGAGACGCAGATCGGCGATCAGCAGGTCCGGCCGCTCGTCTTCGAGGGCCCGACGGCCCGCGCGGAAATCCGACGCGATGATCACCTCGTAGCCGGCCTGCCGCAACAGCTCCTGCAGACCCATCCGCGTGGCCCGGTCATCCTCGACGATCAGGATCTTCGATGGCATGTATCGCCGGCGGGCGCACGGGGAGCGCACGCCGCCAGCCAGCTCTGTGCGCGATTATCGCCCAGATCGATGGCGCCCCCGCCTCGTCCTGCACGAAGAAAGCGACTGCTATAGTTAGCGCTCGAGTCACCCGGAGGTTCGTGTCCATGTCACAGTCGTCACGGCAGCGGCGCGCGTCGAGCATCGCGGCGGCGGCCGCCGCGTGCGCCGTCGCGCTGGCCGTTCCCGCGGCCCAGCAGACGTCGCTCAAGAAGAGTTATCCCCTCGTGCGCGACATGCGCGGGGTCGTGCCGCCTGGACCGCGCGTGGCGCCGTACAACAGTCCGCCGCTCGGCGACGGGCCGTGGCAGTTCGAGACCTACGAGCAGCGCAACATCAAGGTGTCGGTGGTCACCAAGGGGCTGTCGCACCCGTGGAGTGTCGCGTTCCTGCCCGGCGGAGACCTGCTCATCACGGAACGCGTCGGCCGCCTGCGGGTCGTGCGAAACGGCGCGCTCGATCCCACGCCGGTGGCCGGCATCCCGCGCGTGACGTCGATCTCGACGATGGCGGGGCTGATGGACATCGCCCTGCATCCCCGCTTCGCCGAGAACAAGTGGGTGTACATCTCGTACCACAAGCCGCGCGGCACGTGGCCGGACGCCACCGGCAAGGACTACCCCGTCGCGAGCAACGCGATCATGCGCGGCACCTGGAACGGCAGCACGCTCACCGGCGTCACGGACGTCTACGTCTCCGACGACGTGGACACCGAGATGTCGCGCATCGCGTTCGGCCAGGACGGCATGCTCTACATGACGATCGGGGGGCCGGGCACCGGACCGCCCGCGAGCCTCGATCGGCCGCAGCACGGCAACGACGACGCCGGGAAGATCCTGCGGATGACCGACGAAGGCAAGGTGCCGCCGGGCAACCCGTTTGCCGGCAAGGCCGGCTTCAAGCCCTACATCTACACGATGGGCCACCGCACCCAGCTGGCGCTCGCGCTCAACCCCTATACCGGCGAGATGTGGGCCGGCGAACAGGGCCCGAACGGCGGCGACGAGGTGAACATCCTGCGTCCCGGCCGCAACTACGGGTGGCCGTTCGTGAGCGACGGGCGCGACTATCGCGGGCACTATCTCTCGCCCACGCCGTATCGCGACGGCATGGAGCGGCCGCACATCCTGTGGGTTCCGTCGATAGCGGTGTCGGGGATGGCGTTCTACACCGGCGACCGCTTTCCGAACTGGAAGCGCAACCTGTTCGTGGGCGGCATGCGGGAGGGCGAGATTGCCCGTACCGGCCAGCTGCAGCGGATTGTGTTCAACGACAACTGGGACGAGCTGCGCCGCGAGTCGCTGCTGCGCGATCTGCACCAGCGCATCCGCGACGTCCGCCAGGGGCCCGACGGGCTGCTCTACGTGCTGACCGAAGAGGACCAGGCGGCGCTCCTGAAGCTCGAGCCAGCCGACGGGAAATGACATCGGGCGTGGGGCGTTCCTACCCGCCCCACCCGCCTTGTCCGCCTCATTTAGACCAAAACTTGCTGGCGCTCCCCCCTGTCGCGGGGGTAGCGAGGGGCGATCAAATACCTGATAATACTGAGGTTTGCGTGCCACACTCAGATTCCTCGCGGCGCTCGCCTGCCTGACCACGCCGGCCCTCGCGGCCGATCGGGACACCCGTCTGGCCGACGCCGCCATGAAACGCGACACCGCGGCGGTGCGCTCGCTCCTGCAGCAGAAACCGACCGACGTCAACGCGCCGGGCCGGGACGGCACGCCGGCGCTGCACTGGATGGTGCGCGTCGGCGACCTCGAAACGGCCGGCCAGCTGCTGCGCGCCGGCGCCGACCCCAAGCTCGTCACGCGCTATGGCGTCACGCCCATGTCGCTCGCCGCCTCCAGCGGCAACGCCGCGATGATCAAGCTGCTGCTCGAAAGCGGCGCTGATCCGAACACGCCGGACGGCGCCGGCGAGACGCCGCTCATGACCGCCGCCCAGGTCGGCAGCCTCGACAGCGTGAAGGCTCTGCTGGCGGCCGGCGCCACGCTCGACGCGCGCGACAAGACGTTTCAGCAGACGGCGCTCATGGTCGCGGTGCGCGCCAATCATCCGGATCTCGTCACCTACTTCATCCAGCAGGGCGCGTCGGTCAACGCGCAGACGCGCACGGGCGAGACGCCGCGGTGGGTGCTGCCCAACTCGGTGCCCGGTTTCGGCCACGGGATCGGCATCGTGCGCGGCGGGCTGCCGGAGCGCGGATCGCGCTACCTGATTCCGGGCGCGATGACGCCTCTCATGTACGCCGCCCGCGACGGCCGGCTCGAGTCCGCCAGGCTGCTGCTCGACGCGGGCGCGACCATCGAGCAGGCGGACGCCAACGGCATCACGCCGCTCCTGGCCGCCATCGGGAACAACCATCCGGACGTGGCGCGCCTGCTCATCGATCGGGGCGCCAGCGTCAACGCCGTGGACTGGTACGGACGCACGCCGCTCTGGACGGCCGTCGAGGCCCGCAACATGGACTTCGACAACAACACCTTCGTCAACAACGTGGACCGCGCGCCGCTGCTCGAGCTGATCAACGTGCTGCTCGACAAGGGGGCGAACGTCAACGCGCGTACCAAGGAGTCGCCGCCGATCCGGCGGCAGATGCTGGCCACGACCGGCACGCTCGAGTGGGTGGACTTCACCGGCCAGACGCCCTTCATCCGCGCGGCGCTCGCCGGCGACGTCACGGTGATGAAGCTGCTGCTGTCGAAGGGGGCCGATCCGAAGATCCCGACCTTCAGCGGGACGACCGCGCTGATGGCGGCGGCGGGCGTGAACTGGGTCGTCGATCAGACGGCTGACGAAGGGCCCAAGGCGCTCCTCGAGGCGGTCCAGTTGTGCGTCGAGCTCGGCCTCGACGTCAACGCCATCAACTCGATGGGCCTCACGGCCGTGCACGGCGCCGCCAACCGCGGCTCGGACGACGTCATCAGATTCCTGGCCGGCAAGGGCGCCCGCCTCGACGTGAAGGACAAGGAAGGGCGCACGCCGCTCGCCTGGGCCGAAGGCGTCTTCCTGGCCACGCATCCGGCACGCCCGAAACCGAGCTCGATCGCGCTGCTGAAAGAGCTGACCGGCGGCACGGCGACCGCCGCGAGCATTCGCGAATGAGACTCCTGGCAGCGCCTCTTAGTGCGGTGGTGGTCTGGGTGACGGCCCTGGCGGTCGTCTCGGGTCAGTCGGGCGCGCCCCCGCGGCAGACGCGGGCCGCCGCGCCGATCCCGCCGGTCGACGCCGGGCTCGTCAAGCAGTACTGCGCGACCTGCCACAACGAGCGCGCCAAGGCCGGGGGGCTCGTGCTCGAGCCCGAGGGCGTCAATCACGTCGACACCGACCCCGAGATCTGGGAAACGGTCGTCCGCAAGATCAAGACGGGCATGATGCCGCCGAGCGGCATGCCGCGGCCCAGCCGCGCCACGCTCGACGCCTTTGCCGCCGGCCTCGAGGCGCGCCTCGATCGCGCCAACCCGCCCGGTGCGCATCCCGACGCGCCGGCGCTGCATCGCCTGAACCGGACCGAGTACGCCAACGCGATCCGCGATCTCCTGGCGCTCGACGTGGACGTGAAGCCGCTGCTCCCCTCCGACGACTCGAACGAAGGGTTCGACAACATCGCCGAGGCGCTCACGGTGTCGCCCTCGCTCGTGCAGGGCTATGTCGCGGCGGCCATGAGGATCAGCCGGCAGGCTGTGGGCGATCGCTCCGCCTCCCCCGTCCAGATCACCTATTCCTCGCCCGGCCAGCAGCGGCACGACAAGCACCTCGAGGGGCTGCCGCTCGGCACCCGCGGCGGCCTGCTCATCACCCACCACTTCCCGCTCGACGCCGAGTACGAGTTCAGCGTGGGCGGCGGCGGAGGCGGCGGGTTCGCGGCCCTCGGGTCGCTCGACTTCACCATCGACGGCGAGCCGGTGACCGTGCGCAACCCGCGCGGCTTCCGGCACACCGTGTCTGCCGGGCCGCACACGATCGCGGTGGCGATCGTCGATCGCCAGCGCGGCGCCGGCGTAGACGAGGGGTTCGCGGATTTCCGCGTCGACTCGACGTTCACGCCGCCGGGCGGCATCAACGCGGTCACCATCCTCGGGCCGTTCAACCCGACGGGCACCGGCGACACGCCGAGCCAGAAGAAAGTGTTCATCTGCCGCCCGGCCGCCGCCGCGCAGGAGGCTCCGTGCGCGCGGCGCATCGTGTCGGCGCTGGCCCGGCGGGCGTTCCGGCAGCCGCCCACGGCCGCGGACGTCGAGACGCTGATGTCGTTCTATCGCGAGGGGCGCGAGGGCGCCGACTTCGAGACTGGCATCCAGCACGCGCTGGCCCGGATCCTCGTGGCGCCGAAGTTCGTGTTCCGCATCGAAGAGGAACCAGCCGGCGTGGCCAAGGGCCGGACCTACGCGATCAACGACCTGGCGCTCGCGTCGCGGCTCTCGTTCTTCCTCTGGAGCAGCATCCCCGACGATCAGCTACTCGACCTGGCGGCGCGCGGCCGGCTCTCGAACAAGGCGGTGCTGGCGCAGCAGGTCGCGCGCATGCTGAAGGACCCGAAGTCGGATGCGCTCGTCCGGAACTTCTCGGGCCAGTGGCTCTACCTGCGCGAGCTCGCCAACGTGCAGTCGGAGGCGCGGACCTTCGACGACAACCTCCGCCAGTCGTTCCGCCGCGAGACGGAGATGCTCTTCGACAGCATCGTGCGCGAGGATCGGCCGCTCACGACGCTGGTGGACGCCGACTACACGTTCGTCGACGAGCGCCTCGCCCGGCACTACGGCCTCGCCAACGTCCACGGCAGCTATTTCCGGAGGGTGACGCTGCCGCCCGACAGCCCGCGTCGCGGCCTGCTTGGCCACGGCAGCATCCTGACGGTGACGTCGATTGCCAACCGGACCTCGCCGGTCATGCGCGGGAAGTGGGTGCTCGAGAACCTGCTCGGCTCGCCGCCGCCGGAACCGCCGCCCGGCGTCGAGGTGAACCTCGACGAGGATCCGAAAGCCGCCAAGCCGACGACGCTGCGACAGCGGCTCGAGATGCACCGCGCCAACCCGGTGTGCTCGTCGTGCCACAAGATCATGGACCCCATGGGGTTCGCGCTCGAGAACTTCGACCTCGTGGGTGCCTGGCGCGTGAAGGACGGCGCCTTTCCGATCGACGCCACCGGTCAGCTGGCCGACGGCACGCCGCTCGCCGGCGCGGCCGATCTGCGCCGGTCGGTGCTCGACCGGTCTGACGCGTTCATGACCGTGGCCGCCGAGAAGCTGCTGATCTACGCGCTGGGCCGGCCGCTGCACACGCCGGACATGTCCTCCGTGCGGGACATCGTGCGCGCCGCCGCGCGCAACGACCAGCGGTTCTCGGCGCTCGTGCTGGGTGTCGTGGAGAGCCCGCTGTTCCGGCTGCGGACGAAGAAGTCATAGGACATCGAGGAGAATGGACGCATGGCCTTCCTGACCCGGTCCCACCTCTCCCGCCGCACGATCCTGCGGGGCATGGGCGCCTCCCTCGCGCTCCCGCTCCTCGAGTCGATGATCCCGGCCGCGACCGCGTTCGGCCAGACGGCGGCGGCAAAGACCCGCACCCGGTTCGGCGCTATCTACTTCCCGCACGGCGCCATCATGAACAAGTGGACGCCGTCCACCGTCGGCACCGGCTTCGAGCTGACCGAGATCCTGCAGCCGCTCAAGCCGTTCTACGACCAGCTCACGGTGGTCAGCAGCCTGCGCCACGCGCTCGCCTACGGCAGCGGGGCCACCGCCAACCACAATCGATCCGCCGCCGCATATTTGAGCGCCGCGTTCGCCAAGCCCGGCGCGAAGGCGTCGCTCGGTGTCACGGTGGATCAACTGGCCGCCCGCGCCATCTCGCAGGACACGCCGCTGCCGTCGCTGGAGCTGATGATCGAGGAGCCGAGCGTCAACTGCGGCGACGGTCTCAGCTGCTCCTATCGCGACACGATCTCATGGCAGGGCCCGGGGTCGCCGCTGCCGATGCAGAACAACCCGCAGGTGGTGTTCGAACGGCTCTTCGGCGACGGCAGCACCGAGGCGCAGCGCAAGGCGCGGCGCGCGCAGTCGATGAGCCTGCTCGACTCGGTGCTGGGCGAAGCGGCGTCGCTGCAGAAGAAGCTGCCGGCCGGTGATCGTTCCCGGCTCGATCAGTATCTCGAAGACGTGCGGGAGATCGAACGGCGGGTGCAGAAGGCCGGCCAGCAGCTCTCCGACGATCTCGACGTCCCGCCGGCGCCGACCGGCGTGCCGAAGGACGTCGAGGAGCACATCACGCTGATGTACGACCTGCAGGCGCTTGCGTGGCAGGCGGAAATCACCCGCGTGTCCACCTTCCTGATGTGCAAAGAGCTGAGCGGCCAGGTCTACCCGAAGAGCGGCGTGCGCGACCCGTTCCACACCCTCTCGCACCACTCGAACGTGCAGGAGAACAAGGACCGCTTCACGCAGCTCAATCAGTACCACGTGAAGCTGTTCACCCGCTTCCTGAACAAGCTGAAGGCCACGCCCGACGGCGACGGGACGCTGTTCGACCACTCGCTGGTGCTCTACGGCAGCGGCATGAGCGACGGCAACTCGCACAACCACACCGACCTGCCGGTGCTGCTGGCCGGCGGTGCGTCCGGACGCCTGAAGGGCGGGCGCCACATCCAGAACCCGAAGGACACGCCGATGGCGAACCTGCTGCTCTCGGTGCTGGACGTGCTGGCGGTCCCGACCGATTCGTTCGGCGACAGCTCGGGCCGCGTCGCGCTCTAGGGGCCGATCGTGGGGCCGCCTTCAGGCGGCCCGACCAGCTACTGCAGCCGCTTCGAGGCGGTTTCCCAGTTCGCGTTCGTGCACAGACTGCAGTCCTTGCCCACGAACATCTTCGCCGCCTGTTTGTCGCTCTTGAACTGCCAGCGCAGCCAGTTCGACGCGACGTTCGCAAACTCGCCACCGCCAGGATGATCGACCGTCGCCGTGTGCCCGGCGCCCTTTCGAGCGCCATAAAACGCCGGCAGCGTCTCGACGGCGTCGTAGGTCGCCTTGGACGACGCCATCAGGAAGTCCCGCTCGTGCCCGTTGATGAGCAGCACCGGACCGTGCAGCGCCTTGAGCCGGGCGATGTTGTCACCCTGCGCACCCGAGTTGAACACGCCGATCGTATCCACGCGCGGGTCGGCCCCCAGCTCGATCGACAGGAACCCACCGCAGGACTGGCCCATGACTGCCACGCGATCGAGCGCGATCTTGCCGCTCAGCGGCGACCCGGCGCGTTTGTTCTCCGCCTCGGCCCAGTCCACCGCCTTACGCAGGTTGTCCGCCGTGGCCCGGCCGCCAGTGGCGCCCGGTTCGGCGGCCGTCGCCATGACGACGAAGCCGTGCGAGGCAATGGTCGTCAGGAACCCGCCGTAGCGGGTGCTGTTGATCGCGCATCCGCCGTTGCCCCAGACCATCAGGGGCAGCGTGTCCTTGCCGGGAAACGGCGTGAGATCTACCGGGCGATAGACCACATGGCCCGGTGAGCCGAAGGCTGGTCCGGACTCCACTTTGTAGGGCCCCGGCACGGCGAGAGGAGCGCCCTCCACCGGCAGCGCCGTGGCGATCATCTCGGCCGTGATGCCCGCTGGACGCTGAGCGTGGCTGACGACAGCGAACCCAAGGGCGATGATCGTTCCAAGGACGATTGATGCGTTTCGCACGGTGCTCTACTCCTTCAGGTGTCGGCGAGTCCCGTCTCCCGATCGGACGGCGCCGAGTCTACTCCGGAACTATCGACCCGGGCTCGCCGGCCGGATCGGCGTCCGGCCCGGCGGCGGCTGGATGGCGGAGCCCGTCCCAGGTCCCCACACGTCGACACCCTCGGAGCTGTTCCCTCGCGTCCCCTCGGGAGCGATCGGCCCGACGAGCGTGAAACCGCGACCCGCCGGCCGCGCCGGTGGATTGGCCGGATTGATCGTGAGGTCTTTTCCGAGAATGAACGCGATCATCTCGTTCTGGACGACCTGGGCGCCGATATTCCGCGCGAAGGTCGGCGGGTCGGTCTCGCCCCAGTCCTCGTGCACGATGTCGAAGTACAGGGTGTCCCCGACGATGAAGATGTTTTCCATCGCGCCAATCGTGTAGGTGTTGTCGCAGCGGCCGCACACCACGCCCCGGAGCCGGTCACCGACCAGGAGAAAGGTGAAGATCTGCTTGTTCATGCCCAGCGGACCGAACGAGGCGGCGATCCACGTGCCGACGACATCCGCCGGCCGTAGCGGCTTGAACGATCCGGGCTGCCAGTAGGGCGCGGGCGGCCCGAGGCCACCGCCTCCCCCGCCTCCACCTCCCCCACCGGCGGGACGTGTCACCGGCAGCGCGGGCGGCGTGCCCGGCGGGAGGTGATACGCCGGCGCCCCACCGGGGTCGGCCCCGCGCGGGTCCTTCACCAGCGTCATCGCGATCCCGTTCCGCACGCTCGCGGACCCCGTCACGATCAGCCGCCCATCCGTCAGCATGGCGCGTTGGTCGTCGACGGACTTGATGCGGCCGTCCGGGTTGGCGAACGTGACGGTGAAGGTGATCCCGGCCTTCTCGTCCCACGTGCCGTCGATGAAGCCGACCGTCGTGGCGTCGGAGCAGCTGCGGCAGTACACGCCGGTGACCTTGCTGCCGCGGATCACGAACTCGTAGATGTGCGGGGCCTCCCCCAGCGGGGTTCGCCATCCGCCGCGCCAGTAGTTGGCGTCGAGCGCCGCGGCCGGCTGTGCGAACGCCAGCGTCGCAAACAGCAGGAGCAGTCCCGGTACGGTCTTCGAACCCGATCGGGCTCTCATCGCTGGGGCTCCCGCTCGTGCACGACGGTATGGTTCGGCGGCTGCCCGACCAGGCCACCAATCTGGGTCAGTGTCTGACCGTCCTCGGACACGGTGTACGTGTCGACCGCAAATGGCTTCCCGTTGATGTTCACGGTGAACGAGAAGCCGCGATCGCCCGCCTTCATGATCATGCAGGTCGACCATCCCGTCGGCTTGCCGTTGACGAAGGTGGGATGGTCCTGACCATCGAAGTTGGCCTTGCATTGTGCCGGACCCGAGCTGAACACCAAGTCGTAGCCTCCGGCGACCGCGAGTTCCACAATGGAGACCGATGCTGTCTTGACACTCCACGCGCCAACGAGGCCCTGCCGCTCGCCCGACGTCCGTCGGTGGACAACTGTCTCGCCCGGCCCGCGCTTCGGACGTGTGGTCAGCGTCTGCCCGTCGTCCGACAGCTGGTAGATCGCATTCCCGATGACCTTCCCATTCTGTGTGAGGGTCGTTTCCCAGGATCGATCGTCGATGCGTATCCAGCGAACCAACCCGCCGAGCGGGTGCGGATATTCCTTCCCGTCGAACCGCACGAGGTAGCTCTGATCGCCCTGCGTGAAGCGCAGTGCCCCCGAGTCCGCGGGCGAGAAGTTGAATGCCGGCCCGTAGTCGGTCTTATCTTCGTTGACCCTCCACCGGCCGACGTACGGAGGGTCCGCGGCACTCAGAACGACCGGGAAGAGAAGGCCGACGCATCCGACGACAACGGACAACGTTCGCATACACGCTCCATCGCCCACTCCGCCCACTCCGCCTACTCTGCCCCTCCGCGTGCGAGCTTCCCGCTTCCAGCGTCCAGCATCATGCGAGCGAGCAAGTACAGCCGCGGTTCAACCGACCGCAGGTCGATCGACTCGCGCTCGTCGGAGTGTGCCCCGGCGCCAATCGGCCCGAAGCCCTCGACCACCGGCGCCTTGGTCTTGAGCGCCGCGAACGCGGCGTCGGTGCCGCCGCCTTCGGAGCGATCCAGTACGCGCAGCCGGCGGCCGATCGACGCATAGACCTTGGCCGCGTGGGCCGCCATCGCGCGCGAGGCCGGTGTCGGCTCGAGCGGCGGCCGCCGGCGCTCGAGCGTCACGGTCACCTGCGTCTCGGGAATCAGCCGCCGCGCGACGCGCGCTTTCAGCCGCGACTCCAGCAGATCCCAGTCCCGCACCCGCAGCACGCGCGCGTCGGCGGTGGCCTCGGCGGTGGCCGGGATGATGTTGCGCGCAGCTCCCGCGCGCGCCACGGTCCAGTTGAGCGTCGCCCCGGTCTCGGGGTCCGAGAGGTCGCGCATCTGGAGAATCTGGTGCGACAGCTCGTACAGCGCGTTGCGGCCGTCGGCCGGTGCGCTGCCGGCGTGCGCCGACCGGCCTTTCACGCGCAGCAGCGCGGCGCCGTTGCCCGAGGTCGCCAGGCGCAGGCTGTCGGAGGCATCCGAACCCTCGCACGAGAACACCGCATCGTGCTCGCCGCCGAGACGCGTGATCAGGCTGCGCGAGCCCGGTGAGCTGATCTCTTCGTCGCCGTTGACCAGCACCGTGACGAGCGCGTAGTCGTGGAGGTTGAGAGCGTTCAGCACCGCCACCGCGTGGATGGCCATCGCCACGCCGCTCTTGTCGTCGGCGATCCCGAGCCCGTAGGCGCGATCGCCCTCGACGCGAAACGGCTGCTTCGCCGCCGAGCCGCGGTCGTACACGGTGTCCATGTGTGCGAGCAGCAGGATGCGGCCGGTACCGGTGCCGCGGAAGCGGCCCACCACGGTCTTGCCAGGCTGCGGCGGCGTGTCCTCGAGCCGCGTCATGTCGGCCGGGGGCGGCACGATCTCCACCTCGCCACCGAGCGCCTTGAGCCGGCCGGCAATGAACGTCGCGGCGCGGTCGAGCCCTTCGAGGTCGCGGCTGCCGGACTCGATCGAAACGAGATCTTTCAGGGTGGCGAGGTACGCCGCCTGCTCCTGCCGCACACGCGCCAGCAGGCGATCCTCGGTCTGCGCGCTCGACGGCCACGAGACGGCGAGCACCGCCACGGTGGCCAGGCCGGCAAGGCAGGCCACGACCGCTTGCCCCGTGGTTCCCCGCATGGATCCTGCTGCCCCGCTTTCAGCGCACCGTGCGCTTCGGATCGTAAGTGGACTTCACCGTGCCCAGCCGCTGCGCCACCTCGAACAGTGTCGGATAGAACTGCACGAAGGTGTTCTCCACCGCCGTGTGTTCGCCATGACAGGCGTAGCACGACGCCGTCGGCGGGTTCGGCGTGGCCGACTCGGCCAGCGCGTTCACACGGCCGAAGCCGAAATACGCCCAGCCGCCCGTGGCGGCAAAGCGGGTCGAGTCCTTCACGGCCGCCTCGATACCGATCATCACGCCCTGCGTCTGGCCGCCGGTGTCGATCGACACGTGGCGTTCGCCGCGGCGCAGTTCGAGGATGAACATCGTCCCTTCGGGCCAGCGGCCGGACTGAACGAACGCGCGGTACGACTGCGGGTTGACGAAGACGTTGTCGAAGACCGGCGGCCGTCCCTGCGCGGCCTGCTCGGCCAGGGCTTCGGGGGCGTAAGACATCCCGAGGCCGCTCGTCAGGTAGACCCACTCGCGGTAGTTCACCGGGCGGACGACCGCACCCGACGAGACAAAAGAGGCTCCGTCCGTCACGCGTGCCGGCGCACTGCTCTGGGCACCCAGCCCCGCCGCGGCACAGAATGCCGCCGCCGCGCCCAGCAGCGCCACTCGACCGAGGGTTGAAGAGGTCATCGCGCTCGCTCCTGTGCCCATGATACGCGAGCGCGCGCGAGGCGGCCCGCCGTCAGCGTCCCAGCCAGTAGGCCATTTTCACGAGGAACACGTCGTCGCCTCGCGCCCCGAACAGCGCGCGCGAGTCCCGGCCAGGGGCGAACACGCCCGGGTGAGACTGGTCCACCTGCTGGCGCGTCCACACCGCGTAGAGCGCCGAGCCCGGCTTCATCTCCCAGCGGAACACCGCGTTGAACCGCAGCGATTTGAAGTTGAAGTCCGGGTCGTTGAAGGTGAACCCCGGCGCGGCGCCCGCCCCATCCGGATCGACCGCGTACGACCGGGCCACGCTGTCGTAGGCGATCGAGCCTCCGGTGACGCCGTAGTGCAGGAAGGCGTACGTCCGCGGCCGCGCCAGCTCCTTGAAGTCGCCGTAGTCGCCGACCGCGAGCAGCGGCTGGGCGTACACCTGGACCGACACGGTTGGCGTGACGATGACGCTCACTCGCGTGGTCATCGTCAGCTGCGTCTGCCGCAGCAGGCCGAACACATAGCGGCCGCCATACGTGTCAGTCGCGGTCGCGTCGGTGACGCTCATGACGTACTGCGCGATCTGCCGGTTCCGGTTCCACTGCGGACCGGTGGACACGCTGAGCCGCGGGGAGGGCTTGAGGTTGAACGACAAGTTGATATTGCGGCTCCAGCCCCCGGCCTCGCTCCAACTCTTGTTGTAGTTGCCCGACAGCGACAGCCAGCGCCGCGAGTCGGTATTGCCATACAGGTTGTAGAAACCGCCGGCGGGGTTCTCGGCCGACGGTCCGCCGCGCGTCAGCCGATCGTTGAGCGTGCGCCGGCCGGTGCCGGCGTTGACACCCACCGACCAGTAGTTCATGAACGTAGTGTTCGCCTGCGCGTTGACGTTGTCGGACTGCAGCTCGCGGGCGTAGTTCCAGGTCCACGACTTGGCTATCCACACGCTTCGCGAACGGCTGAAGCGGCGCGGCTTGTTGCCTTGGATAAACACGACCGCATGGGCGCCGGCGCGATCCCCCGTACTGTGAAAGCCGAGGTCGTTCGATTCCCAGCCCGGGCTGCCGGTCCAGAGCGCCGCGTTCAGGCGCCACGTGCCGCGGTTGCGATTGAGATTGACGCGCCCCGTGAAGCCCGACAGGCTGGCGCGGGTCGGGTCGAGCTCGACGTGCGGTGCGTCGGGACGCTGATAGTAGCGTTGCGGCGCCCGCTGGAGCCGGTCGATCAGCGTGGGAGTCCCGGTCACCCGGCTGCCGGCGATGTCGCCGGTGATCACCCACTGCTTGTCGCCATCCACGAACCAGTACCCGTCGGTGCCGACGGTGAATGCCTCGCTGCTCAGACCGTCTCTGGCCGCCGGCGTATTCAGTTGACGGCTCACCGAGGTGGCGAGGAACCCCAGCCCCGTCCGGTTGCCGATCTCCCGCTGCACGCGCGCCACGGTGTAGCTGGTGAGCGGCTCCACCACCACACGCCCGCCGAGGCCGGCGCTGTTGATCCGCGCGGTTTCCTCACCGGTGAGTGCCTGCAGCAACCCGAGGCTCCAGCGTCCCGACGTCTTGCCGGTCAGCTTGGCGGCCCCGAGGATGGTGGTGGCCGTCGGCGCGTCCACGTAATCGCCCGACGCGGCGAGTTGCGGCGCACGGCCGATGCGCCGCGAGTAGAAGATCTGCGGCTCGGAGTTGTTGAAGCCCCAGAAATCGTTGGCACCGCCCCGGCCGAAGTTGTTGAAGATCTGCGAGCCCTCGAGGAAGAAGGGGCGCTTCTCCTGGAAGAAGGTCTCGAAGGCCGTCAGGTTCACGACCGCCGGATCGACCTCGACCTGTCCGAAGTCGGGGTTCACCGTGGCGCTGACCGTGAGGTTGCTCGTGAGCCCCCACTTCACGTCCAGGCCGGCGGCGCCGAACCCGCGTGACCCGTCGTTGAATGGATTGCCCGCTCTCGACGGCTGGATGAACTCGGCCCTCCCGGCCACGTACGGCAGCAGCTCGAGGTTGCGGCGCGGGTGCATGCCGTCCAGCCCGGTGAGCTCCAGCATGCGCGACGCGTTGCCGTTCTCGTTCTTCGGCACCATCTCCAGCCACGAGTACTCGTTCTTGCGGCGCACGAAACGCTCGACGTTGATGCCCCAGGTCTGGCGATCGCTGTTCGCGAAGCGGAGCTGCGACAGCGGAATCCGGATCTCGGCCGACCATCCCTGCTCGTCGGCCGACACCTGCGACTGCCAGACGGCGTCCCACGTGGTGTCCCACCAGCTGTCGTTGTAGAGGACCGCGTCCTGCTGGACGTTGGCGGCGCTGACGCGGAAGATGGCGCCGGTGAGCTTGTCGCGCATCGGGTCGAGGAAGACGGTGACCCGATCGGCATCCGGATCGCTGTCGCGCGACGAGAGCCGGCGTTCGATGCGCCCAGGCTCGCCGTCGAACATCCGGGCGCCGACGTAGACCGCCGTGTCGTCGAAGAGGATGCGAATCTCGGTGCGTTCGGTGGCGGGCCGGCCTTCGTCGGGGTCGCGCTGCGTGAAGCCGTCGGCGACCGGCGCCTGGGCCCAGGCCTCGTCAACGAGGCTGCCGTCGATGACCGGCGGCGCGCTGGCGCGCACGGCGCGAATGACGCGCGGGGCCGGCCGATCGGGCGGCGTCTGCCCTGACGCAACGGCGGCCATTCCCAACCCGACGACGACTCCGCACGCGTGCGGGAACAGGGTGAGCCGCATCAGCCGCAACAGTCTCTCGGCTGTAGACGCTCGGCGCAACCTCCTGGTTTGGTTAGATCACTGCCCCTTGCGCAGGTAGATGGTGCCGTTGAAGGTGCGAAGCTCGATCTCGGGCCCGCCGCCGTTCACGGTGCCGTAGAGCGCGCGGTTGACCTCGACCTTTGTGCCCCCTCGGTTGGTGCGGCCACGAGTGACCGGAGGCGCTTGCTGCAGCTGCACGTCGAAGTCCGTGAAGATGTCGCCGTTGTCGCTGCGCATCTTCAGATTCGCCTTGATGCTCGCCGGCAGCGTCACATCCACCTTCCCGTTGAAGGACGAGAACGCCATGGGCTTGTCAGCCATGACACGCGACAGCGTCGCCGTGACACCGCCGTTCTGCGAGTTGGCGACGACGGAGCCCGCCACGTTGGTCAGCACCACGGACCCGTTCACGTTCCCGATCTCCAGCTCGCCTTCGACGTTCTCCACTGTGATGGTGCCGCCGTTGACGCTGCTGAGCTCGAGGTTCGTTCGCAGCGGCACGCGAATCTCCAGCGCGCCGATGCCCTGACGGAACGAGCTGGACTCGATCTTGATCTCGTTGCGCTCTTCGGTGATTTCGAAACCGGGCGTCTGCGTCAGCCGGCGGAGTCCCGCAGGCGCCGGCGGTTCCGGCCGCACCGGCCTGCCGGACGCGGCGGACCGTATGACCACCGCCACGTCGCGCCGGTTCTCGCCGCGCACCGTGATGCCGCCGGAGTTGAGCAGCCCGACCTCGACCTTGCCTGGCCGCGATGGGTCGCTGAACGGGATGACCTGCTCGTCCTGCTGCGCGGCCGCCGGCGTCACCATACCCGCGCCGAGCAGCACGACTGCCGCGGCGCACACCACCCTACCGATTGAACCCTTCATCGCGCTCTCTCTTTGTAGGGGCAGGTCTTCGACCTGCCCACGTTTCGTGCTCACCGCGCCGCGCGCTGAATGCGCACGTCGCCATTGAGCGTGTCGAACGTCAGCTCGGGACCGCCCGCGCCGACGCGCACTTTGGTGATACCGCCGCGCCGGTAGACGTACTTAGGCCGGCCGGACCGTTCGACGCGCTCGGCCGTGACCGGCAGCGGCGTCGTGTCGAAATCGGTGAACAGGCCGCCGTTGAACGTCTTCAGGCTCAGGTCGGCGGACAGGTTGCCCGGGAACGTCGCCGCGATGGTGCCGTTCACCGTCTTGAACCGCGATTCGGCGCGCGGCGCCGCCGTGAACGACGCGTCGATGTCGCCGTTGACGGTCGTCGCGCTGCCCGAGCCGCCGAGGCCGGTCAGCACGACTTTCCCGTTCACGTTGCTGACGTCGAAGTCGCCGGTGACGCCGGCCACCGTCAGCGTGCCGCCGTTCACCGTGCACAGACGCACGCGGACGTCGCGCGGCACTTGCAGCGTCAGCTCGGTGGACGCGCTGTACCGGCGCCGATCCCACCAGGCCGATCCACGGCGCCCCTGCTGCGACTCGCCGCACGTGTACAACCCGTCCTCGCGAACGGTGACGGCCACGGTGTCGCCCCGCTCCTCGGCCTCGAGCTTCACGTCCTGGAGGCCGGTTCGCAGCGCCGCGTCGTCATCCGCCTCCACGCGCGTCACCGCCTCGAAGCGCACGTCGGACCCGTTGTCGCCGGTGACGCGGATCGACCCGTTGAGGGTGCGCACGTCGACGGTGCGAACGCCCGCCCCCGAGAACTGCAGCCGGCGGCTGTCGCGCCGCTCGTCGCGCACGAGCCCTCGGGCCGAAGCCTTACAGGAAGACGCTGCGCAGCCGACCGCCAGCGCCGCCACCACGAGCCACGCGGCCGCCTTCACAGCCCCACCTGCTGCAGTCCGCGCGCCGCGCGGGCCCGCACTGCCTGATTCAGCATGATGTCCTCCGCCAGCCGCTGGAGCACGGCCTTCGCCTCGGGCCCCGCCGTTTCGAGAATGAAGTCCACCATCGCGATCTGCACGAGCGGCGACTCCTGCTCCGGCAGCGCGTCCACCACGCTCTTGCGGACGACCTCGCGGCTGCCGAAGCGGCGGAGCGCATCGACCGTGGCCAACCGCACGTTGACGTTCGGGTCGCGGCGGAGTGTGTCGAGCAGCGCCGTCACGACCTCGGTGCCCGGCTGATCGAGCTGGCCGCTCGTGGTCACGCCCTTCAGCCGTTCGCTCGCCGACTGCTGCTGGAGGAGCGACAGCGTCACCATCTGCCGCGTCTCGCGCAGCTCCTCGCGCAGGAGCGCGATGTCGGGGTTCGGCTGCGGCGTCGAGCCCGGCGCGTACCGGCCCAGCCCGATCCCCACCACGAGCAGCGCCGCGGCGCCCGCGAACTGCACCCACGGCTGCCACTGCCAGGCGGGCCGGCGCACGGCGGTCAGCACGCGCGACTCGGCCTGACCGTCGAGGTATCCCTGCAGGGCGGCGTCGAAACGCGCCCGCATGCGCTGCGACTCAGGGCGCGGCGCCGGCGTGGCGCCCAGCTCGTGCCAGATCTCGGCGCTGGCGTCCACCTCGTCGCGGCAGGCCGCGCACTCGGCGAGGTGCGCGCGGATCTCCGCCAGCCGGTCGTCGGGCAGCGTGCCAGCCAGGTATTCGAGCATCTGCGGGCCGAGGTCGGTGCACTGCATGGTCACTCTCCCTCCGGGACGCGGGCGAACGCGTCGCGGAGCTCCTTGAGGGCACGGTGGAACCGCACCTTCACCGTGCCGCCGTCGACGCCGAGAACGGCGCCGACCTGTTCGTGGGTCATGCCCTGATACCGGACCATGACGATCAGCTCGCGGCGGTCGTCGCGCAACGTCTCCAGCGCGCGCTTCAGGCGCGCCATGTCGCGCGCCCGCTCCAGCAGGTGCGCCGGTCCCGGTGCGTCGCTGGCCCAGTCCATGTCGTCCTCGGGCACATAGGTGGCGCCGGAGTGCTTGCGGAAGTGGTCGGCGCGGACGTTGCGCGCGATCCGGAACATCCAGGTCTCGAACCGCCCCTCGTCGCGATAGGTCGAGCGGTAGCGCAGCATCCGGACGAACACGTCCTGCACCAGATCCTCGGCCGCGCCGCGGTCGCCGGTCATGCGGTAGAGGAAGTCGAAGAGCGGGCGGTGGTGCCGTTCGAACAGCACGCCCATCCGGGTCAGGTCGCCTTCACGAACGGCACGCATCAGCCACTCATCAGTCACGGTTCGTTCAGAGGGGAAAACCGTGGGCCGGCCAAAAGGTTACAGGCAGGCTACAAGGCGTTCCAGTGGCGGCCGGGACCCTCGAGGCAGACCGCGGCGGCACAGCCGGGAACCGGGGTAAATGCTTCCAAAGACCAGCGTTGCAGCTCCTCCGGCTGCCCCGCCACCCGGATGAGCCGGGGGGTCTCGCCCGGGCTCAGCGCCACCTCGATGGCGCCCAGGAACCCGATGCCCTCGCCCCGCGCCTTGATATACGCCTCCTTGCGGGTCCAACCGGCGAAGAACGCGTCGATTCGGCGGTCCGCCGGCACGCGGCCGAGCGCCGCCTGCTCGGCGGTCGAAAACACCCGTGCCGCCAGCGCATCCATGTCCGAGAGCGGCCGCAGGCGTTCGATGTCCACGCCGATTTCGGCGCCCTCGGCCATCGCCACGAGCGCGTGGCGATCGGAATGCGACACGTTGAATCGCAGCGGCTCGCCGCCGAAGAGCGACGGCTTCCCCACCGGCCCGTACTCGAAGCGCAGGCTGGCGGGAGGACGCCCCAGGCGCTCGGCCAGCCGCGTGCGCAGCCAGGCACGGCAGGCGATGAAGCGGCGCCGATGGATGTCGAACACGAAGCGGTCCGCGCGCACGCGCTCGTCTTCGGACAGGATCGCCAGGGCGCTCTCGCCGGCGTCGGCGGCGTCGAGGTCCGCGAGCCAGATCGAGGCGTCGCCCGACGTCGCGATCAGGCGAGACCAGGCCGGCTCCCAGGGCACAGGGCATTCTAGGCGGAGTGGGCAGAGTGGGCAGAGTGACGCCATCCTGGTCAGCGCCGGCATGACCCATCCGCTGCCTGCGTGGCTCGACGCGCTCACGCCGGACGGACGCATGGTGCTGCCGCTCACCGCGCCGATGCCGATGACGACCGCCAACATCGGCAAGGGGCAGCTGGTGCTGCTGACCGGCACCGGCGACGGCAAGTTCGCGGCGCGCGGTCTCAGCTACGTGGCCATCTACTCGGCCCTCGGCCTGCGCGACGAGCGCTCGAAGCGCAGTTGACCGCGGCGATGCTGCGGTCGCCCTCGTCGTCGTTCACGCGGCTCACCCGACGGCCGCACGACCAGACCGCGACGTGCTTCCTGCACACGTCCGAATGGTGCCTGACCGCGTGAGTCAGCGGCCGCGCTGACGCAGCCGCTCGCGATCGAACGGGGCGACGCCGGCGATCAGGTGCGCGTCGGGCACGAGTTCACCGACGGTCGTGCCGAGCGGTACGACGCCCGCCCACACCGGCCACTCGAGATCCTCGGCGTCGTCCAGCGGCGGCCCGGTGCGCACCTTGGCGGACGCTTCCTCGATTGGCAGGGCCAGGACGGCCGTGCCCTTCAGCTCCTGATCCGTGATGGGCCGCACCTCCGCCCAGCGTCCCGGGACGACGTGATCGGTGAAGCAGCGCATGGCGTCAAGCTTTTCGTCCCGCCCGGTGACGAGCCGCGCGCGGCCCAGCACCACCACCGAGCGGTAGTTCATCGAGTGATGAAACGCCGACCGGGCCAGCACCAGGCCGTCGACGATGGTCACCGTCACGCACACGTCCACGCCCGCCGAGAGCTGCCGCACCATGCGGCTGGCGGCCGACCCGTGCACGTAGAGGGCGTCGCCCTGGCGCGCGTATCCCGTCGGCATCGCGTACGGCTGGCCGTCCACGGCAAAGGCCACGTGGCACACGAAGGCCTCGTCGAGGATGGCGTAGATGGCCGCGCGATCGAAGACGCCGCGTGCCGGCACTCGCCGGACGCGCGTACGGTCGGTCACGGGCACGCTGGCCGAAGACAGGTCGCTCATACCTCGACGATAGCTGGCGTCTGGACTGTCGAGAAGAGCCACTTTCGATCTATTCTAGCAGTCCAGTTGCCTTTAGCCTTCAGCCAGCTTGCCTCTGGGTACTGCTCTCGTCTCGTCGGGAAGCTCTTGCTAAAGGCCAAAGGCTAGAGGCCACAAGCATGCGTACGCCCATCGTCGTCGATCGCCGGCAGGCCACGCCCCTGCACCGCCAGATCTACGAGCAGTGGCGCACGGGCATCCTGGGCGGCCGCTTCTCGGCGGGCGATCGGATGCCGTCCACGCGCGAGCTCGCGTCCGCGCTGCGTGTCTCGCGCGCGACGATCGCCACCGCCTACGACCAGCTGATGGCCGAGGGCTATCTCGACACGCAGCACGGCTCCGGCACGTTCGTCTGCCGCGACCTGCCCGACACGCCCGTGCGGGGCGCCAGACCGCAGGCCGCGGCGCGGCGTTCCGACGCGGCGGTCCGCCTGTCGTCGTTCGCGAGCCGGCTGGGGCCTCTGACGTGGCGCGTCCCCACCAACCCCCGCGTCATCAATCTCTCCACCAGCGGTCCGACCTTCGATCTGTTTCCCTTCGGCGTCTGGAAGCGCCTCGTGCGCCGTCACCTGCAGGCGATCGGTCCGAGCCTGTTCGAGTACCCGCCAGACGGCGCCGGCCACCCGGCACTGCGCGACGTCCTGGCCGCCTACCTGAGTCGCTCCCGCGCCGTCCGATGCGAAGCGGATCAGATCATCGTCGCCAGCGGATCTCAGCAGGCGCTCGACTTGTGCGCGCGCGTGCTCGTCGATCCGGGCGACGAGGTGGCCGTCGAAGACCCGGGCTACCTGGGCGCACGCGAGCTGTTCAAGGCCAGCGGGGCGCGCGTGCGGCCGGTGCCCGTCGATCGCGACGGCCTCGTGGTGTCGGCGCTGCCGCCGTCGGCACGTGTCGTCTACATCACGCCGTCGCATCAGTTCCCGCTCGGCGTGTCGATGTCGCTGGCGCGCCGCCTCGAGCTCGTCGAATGGGCTCGCGCACACGGCGCGGTCATCGTCGAAGACGACTACGACAGCGAGTATCGCTACAGCGGCGCTCCCCTGCCGGCGCTGCAGGGGCTCAGCGCCGACGCGGGCGTCGTGTACGTCGGC
>DASRPM010000047.1:0-8314 GCA_035646375.1 Vicinamibacterales bacterium | reverse complement strand
CGACGCTCCTGGGCGGCGGCATTCCGCTCGTGCAGGCGCTCGACATCTCGGCGCGATCGCTCTCCAACCGCTACGTGGCCGAGGAGCTCGCGGCCACGCAGCAGCGCGTCCAGGAAGGGCAAAGCTTCGCGGTGGCGCTGAACGAGCGAGGCGTCTTTCCCGACGTCGCCGTGAAGATGGTGGAAGTGGGCGAGAGCACCGGCGCGCTGCAGGAGATGCTCAACAGCCTCGCCGACTTCTACGACGAGGAGATCGACACCGAGGTCGACCGGTTCATCAAGCTGATCGAGCCGGTTCTGCTGGTGATCATGGGGCTCGTTATCGCGGCGGTCGTGCTGGCGCTCTACATGCCGCTGTTCGAGCTGGGCTCGCTCGCGTCGGGCTCGTAGGACATGGCGATTACGACCGACCCCGCCAAGCTCACCGCGCGCCCCGACGACGCGTCCGACGAGGTCGCGCGCGCCCGCAAGCTCGCCGAGCGGTACCGGCTCGAATTCATCGACATGGACGAGTTCCGGATCAACCAGGAACTCTTCCGCGCCATTCCGGCCGACCTGATGCTGCGCTACGAGTTCGTGCCGTGCCGCAAGGACGGCAGCGCGCTCGTGATCGTCGTGTCCGACCCGACCAACCTCCCGATGATCGACGAGGTCAGCGGGTTGCTGAAGATGCCGATCAAGGTGACGGTCGGCGCGCCCTCGGCCATCCAGTCGATCCTCAAGAAGAGCGAGAACTCGCAGCGCGTGCTCGACAGCGCCAGCGAAGGCCTGCAGCTGCAGGTGCTCAAGGAAGACAAGAGCGGCGACGACGACAGCATCACCGTCGAGCGCCTCACGAGCGACATCAGCCCGATCATCCGGCTGGTGGACTCGACGATCTACACGGCCATCCAGCGGCGGGCGAGCGACATCCACATCGAGACGGCCGAGGACGCGGTGATGATCAAGTACCGCATCGACGGCGTGCTGCAGCCCGCCATGCAGCCGATCGCCAAGCAGCACCACAGCGCCATCATCTCGCGCGTGAAGGTGATGGCCGAGCTCGACATCGCCGAGAAGCGCGTGCCGCAGGACGGCCGCTTCAAAGTGCGGATGCCCGGCAAGACGATCGACTTCCGCGTGTCGATCATGCCGAGCGTCCATGGCGAGGACGCCGTCATCCGCATCCTCGACAAGGAATCGATCAGCGAGCAGTTCACCGAGCTGAAGCTCGACATCCTGGGCTTCCCTGAGCAGGAGCTGCGGCGCTTCCGCAAGTACATCCGCGAGCCCTACGGCATGGTGCTCGTGACCGGCCCGACCGGGTCGGGCAAGACGACGACGCTCTACGCGGCGCTCTCGGAGATCAAGACGGTCGAAGACAAGATCGTGACGATCGAGGATCCGGTCGAGTACCAGCTGCGCGGCATCACGCAGATCCCGATCAATGAGAAGAAGGGGCTCACGTTCGCCCGCGGCCTGCGCTCGATTCTGCGCCACGACCCCGACAAGATCATGGTGGGCGAGATCCGCGACCCGGAGACGGCGCAGATTGCCATCCAGTCGGCGCTGACGGGCCACCTGGTGTTCACCACCGTCCACGCCAACAACGTGGTGGACGTGCTGGGACGCTTCCTGAACATGGGCGTCGAGCCGTATCAGTTCGTCTCGGCGCTCAACTGCGTCATGGCGCAGCGGCTGGTGCGCCTCACGTGCTCGCACTGCAAACGGCCGGTCCGCGTGGAACCCAAGCTGCTCGAGGAGTCGGGCCTCAGCCCGACGCTGGCCCAGACGCACCAGTTCTTCGAGGGCGCCGGCTGCATGGACTGCGGCGGCAGCGGGTTCAAGGGGCGCACCGCCATCTGCGAGCTGCTCGATCTGTCCGACCGGATTCGCGAAATGATCCTGGCCCGGCGGCCTGCCTCCGAGATCAAGAAGGCGGCCCACGAAGAGGGGATGCGGTTCCTCCGCGAGTCGGCCATCGAGAAGGTGCTCAAGGGGATGACCACGCTCCGCGAGATCAACAAAGTGACCTTCGTCGAGTGAGCTGTGACATTCGTCGCGTGAGTCAGCACTGTCACGTTCGTCGAGTCGCAGGCCGATAGAACGGTGAAAGCATGAGTATCCTGACCTCCTGGCTGGCCAGTCCTCCGCCCGACGCCGCACTCGAGCTGGCGCCGGACTCGGTGTCGGGCGCCGTGATTTCCGCCCGTGGCGCCGATGCCACCGTGCAGAGCTTTGCATTCGAACCTCTGCCGTTAGGCGCGCTGGTGCCGTCGCTGACGGGGCAGAACATGGTGGACCGGTCAGCCGTGGTCGCGGCCATCAAGGCGGTCGTCGATCGCATCGGGCGGCCGCGCAAGGTGGCGCTCGTAGTGCCCGACCTCGCGACGCGCGTGACGCTCGTGCGATTCGATCAAGTGCCCGCGTCGCGCGACGACCTCGACCAACTCATCCGCTGGCAGGTCAAGAAATCGGCGCCGTTCCCGATCGAGGATGCCAGCCTGACGTGGACGGCGGGATCGCAGTCCATCGAGGGCGGCCACGAGTTCGTCGTCGCGCTGGCGCGCCGGGACGTCATCCGGGAATACGAATCGGCGTGTGAGAGCGCGGGATTGCACGCCGGCCTGGTCGATTTGTCCACCTTCAGCGTGGTGAACTGCTACCTTGCCGGGGGCCGCGTCCCCACCGGCGACTGGCTGGTCGTGCAGGTGCGGTCCGACTACACGTCGATTGCGATCATGCGTGGCGGCGACGTCATCTTCTTCCGAAACAAAGGAGAAGGAGAAGGCGACGCGCTCGCCGACCTGGTGCACCAGACGACCATGTATTACCAGGACCGCCTGTCAGGGCAGGGCTTCACACGCGTACTGGTGGGCGGCACGGGCCGGCCCGGCGGCGACCTCGAGATGGCGCGCCGCGGCCTCGAGGAGCGCCTGGGCGTCCCCGTCGAAACGATCGACCCGACCCGCGTGGCCATGCTGACCGATCGCATCACGGTGACGCGCGACGTGATGGCGCGGCTGGCGCCGCTCGTCGGCATGATGCTGCGCACGCGACAGGAACCGGTGGCCGCCTGATGCTGCGCACCAACCTTTCCACCCGTCCGTTCTACAACGTCCGCGCCGTCCGCGCGCTGCTGGGGCTGTTCGCGGTCATCGTGGCCGCCCTCACGCTCTTCAACGTCGTGCAGCTGATCACGCTGCGCGCCCGTCAGAACACGCTCAGCGCCGACGCCGTGCGCGCCGAAACCGAGGCGTCGCGCCTGCGGACGCAGGCGGCGGCCTTCCGGGCGCGCATCGACCCGCGCGAACTGGCGTCGGTGTCGGCGGACGCGCGCGAAGCCAACGCCATCATCGATCGGCGTGCGTTCTCGTGGACGACGCTGTTCGCACAGTTCGAGCAGGCGCTGCCGCCCGACGTGCGCATCACGGCGGTGCAGCCGCGCCGCGAACAGGACGGCACGTTTGCCGTGAACATCGGCATCCAGGCGCGCCGCGTCGAGGACGTCGAGGCCTTCATCGAGGCGCTCGAAGCGCGCACGCCGTTCCGCGACGTGCTGCCGGTGGAGGAGCAGACCAGCGACAGCGGCCTCATCGAGGCGATCATCGACGGCCGCTACAGGCCCGAACGTCCCGGCACGGCCGCGGCGCCGGCGGCCGCCCCCGGCACGACGGCCAGCGCCGTTGGAAAGCGAGCCTCGAGATGAGCGCACCGCAGACCGCTCTGGCGCAACGCGTCTTCGCCGAGAACCGCAAGCCGATCATCTGGCTCGCGGCGGGGCTGCTGGTCAACGTGCTGGTCTATGCGTTCGGCGTCTACCCGCTGTCGCAGCGCGTGACCAACGTGACGCAACGCAACGAGACCGCCGCCCGGGCGCTTGCCGCCGCCCGCCAGGAGAACGAGCAGGCGTCGGGGGCGCTTTCCGGGAAGGATCAGGCGATCACCAAACTCGCCAAGTTCTATACCGAGGTTCTGCCGACGTCCCTCGCGAGCGCCCGGCAGCTCACGCACCTGCGGCTCGCGCAGATGGCACGGATGCACGGCCTGCGCTACGGCCGCGCGTCGTCCGAGCCCGTCCCGGAGAAGGACAGCAAGCTCACGCAGTTGAAGGTCGAGATGTCGCTCGGCGGCAGCTATGCCAGCGTGCGCGCCTTCCTCCATGACCTCGAAACGGCACCGCAGTTCGTCGTCATCGACAACGTGGTGCTCGCCGAAAGCGAAGCCGACGACCGCATCGAGCTGACGCTCGCGTTGTCCACCTACTTCCGGAGCACTCCATGACCGCGTTGCTGCGGCGCGAGGTGCTCATCGGCCTGCTCGTCCTCCTGGTCGGCGGCGGCGCGTACGTCACCGGCCCATGGTCGGCAGACGAACAGGCCCCGGCGCGCCAGCAGGCTCCGGCCGCCCGGGCGGCGCAGGCCGCCACGGCCGTCGACGACGTGCGCCTCGACCTGCTGACGGCGACCGGCGGCGACGCGGCCACCGTCTCGCGCAATCCGTTCCGGTTTCAACAACGCGCGGTCCCCGCCAGCACCACCCGCCGCACGGCTCCGCGCCCCGAATTCACCCCACCACCGGTCCCAACGGGCCCGCCGCCACCGCCGCCGATTACGCTGCGCTTCATCGGCCTGATTGAAGCGCCACCCCGCACCGGACGCGTCGCTCTGCTGAGCGACGGCCGCGGCGGCCTGATGTACGGGCGCGAAGGCGACACCGTGGACGGCCGCTACCGGATGCTGCGTGTGGGGATCGATTCGATCGAGATGGCGTACATGGATGGGCGAGGGCGCCAGACGATTCGACTGTCAGGACAATGATGCATTCACACACACGTCGTGCACTGACGATCGCCGTCGTGCTGCTGGCCGTCATCACGGCCGGCTGCGGGGCGAGCCGCTCGTTCAACCAAGGAGAGAGCGCGGCCCGCGCCGGCGACTGGGACGCCGCCGTCGAGCACTACCGCCGCGCCGTCCAGGCGTCGCCAGACCGCCCCGACTACGTGATCGCGCTGGAGCGCGCCTCGATCGCGGCCTCGCAGCGCCACCTCGATCAGGCCCGCATCTTCGAGGTCCGCGGCCAGCTCGACGAAGCGCTGCGCGAGTACCGCCGCGCCAGCGAGTTCGACCCGCCGAACCGTCAGGTCGCCGCCAAGGTGACCGAGGTCGAGCACCGCATCCGCGACCAGGCCGAGGCCGCCCAGCCGCGCTCGAACCTCAACCAGATGCGCGAGAACGCGCGTCAGAGCGGGCCGCCGCCGCTCTTCAACCTGACCCAGGTGCTGCCGAGCATCCGTTTCACGAACGCCAGCCTGCGCGACATCCTCGGGTCGATCGGCATGTCGGCGGGCATCAACGTGACGTTCGACAACACCTTCCAGGACCGGCAGTACTCGGTCCAGATGGACAACTCCACGCTCGAAGAGGCGCTGTCGCAGATCACGGCGTCCAACCAGCTGTTCTACAAGGTGCAGTCGCCGCGCATCATCATCGTCGTCCCGGACAACGTCCAGAAGCGCGCCCAGTACGAAGAGCAGGTCATCCGCACGTTCTTCGTCTCGCACGCCGACGCCACCGAGCTGGCGCAGACGCTGAACACCGTGATCCGCGTCGGCGGCGGCCAGGTGGCCCCGTCGATTTCGCCGAACAAGACGGCCAACACCATCGTGGTTCGCGCCACGACGGCCGTGATGGCGATCATCGAGCGCCTCGTCGACGTCAACGACAACCCGCGGGCCGAGATTCTGGTGGACGTCCAGATCCTCGAGGTCAACAAGTCGCGGACCAAGCAGTTCGGGCTGGACCTGGGCGACTACACGATTCAGACGGTGTTCTCGCCGACGGCTGATCCGACGGGCACCACGGCGACGGCCGGCGGTGGCACCGCATCGACCAGCACGACGCTCAACCAGCGTCCGTTCAACGTCAACGCCGTGTCGCGCGGCATCAACACTGCCGACTTCTGGGCCGCGGTGCCGTCGGCGGCCGTGCGCTTCCTCGAGAGCGACGCGGAAACGCGCCTCGTCGCCAAGCCGCAGCTGCGCGGCGCCGAAGGGCAGAAGATGACGCTGAACCTCGGCGAGGAAGTGCCGGTGCCGAGCACGACGTTCACGCCGGTGGCCCAGGGCGGCGCCGCGTTCAACCCGCTGACCTCCTTCACCTATCGCCCGGTTGGCGTCAACGTCGAGATCACGCCGCGCGTCACCTACGAGGGGGACATCACGCTGGAGCTGCTCATCGAGAACAGCTCGCTCGGCGACGGGCTGACGGTCGCGGGCCAGAGCCTCCCGTCGTTCAACTCGCGCAAGGTCCAGACCCGGTTGCGGCTCCGCGACGGCGAGTCGAACCTGCTCGCCGGGCTGCTGCAGGAGGAAGAGCGGCGATCGCTGCGCGGCTTCCCGGGCATTCTGCGGCTGCCCGTCATCAGGCAGCTCTTCTCGTCGAACGACAACACGATCGGGCAGACCGACATCGTGATGCTGTTGACGCCGCGCATCGTGCGCACGCACGAGCTCTCGCAGCAGGACGTCAACCCGATCTTCGTGGGCACGCAGCAGAACCTCGGGCTGCAGGGTCCGCCGCCGATCATCATCCAGGAAGTGCAGGTGCCCGCGCCGGCTGGTGCAGCCGGGGCCGCGCCGTCGCCGGCCGGAGCCGGTCAGGCAGGCGCGCCGGCGGTTGCGCCGGCGCCGACGCCCCAGGTGCCAACCCCCGCGGCACCCGCAGCCGCCAATCCCGCCGCGACACCGGCGCCCACGCCCGGAGTGCCCGGCGCCTCGGGCGGCGGCCAGATCGTCGTCTCGCCGCCGTCGGCCGAGCTCCGTGTCGGCGGTGGTCCCTATACGCTGCCGATCTCGGTGACCGGCGCCTCGCGCCTGTCGTCGATGTCGCTCACGGTGACCTACAACCCCGCCGTCGTGCGCGTGCGCACGGTGCAGGAGGGCAGCTTCATGCGCTCCGGCGGCGTGCAGGCGAGCTTCACCAACCGCGCCGACGCGAGCGCCGGGCGCGTGGACATCGCCATCGTGCGTCCGGGTGACACCACCGGCGTGGCCGGCACCGGTCTTTTGGCAGCGCTGGTGATCGACGTCATTGCCCCGGGTCCGGCCAACCTGCAGGTCACCGGTACGGGCGGCGCGCCCGGCGGCGCGCCGATCTCGCTGCAGTTTGCGACCGTGACGGCGGTGACCGCGCGGTAACTGTGATGCAGGGCTTGTCGATGCGACTCCGGCTCAGACGCTGCCTCGCGCGGCGGCCGGCCACCAGTGCCGGCGGCTACACCTTCATCGAGCTGCTGGTGGTGGTGAGCATTCTGTTCGTCCTCGCCTCCGCGGCGATGCCGCTCGCTCAGGTGGCGTCGCAGCGCCAGCGGGAGATCGAGCTGCGCCGCGATCTGCGCGAGATGCGGACGGCGATCGACAGGTTCAAGGACGCGGTGGATCAGGGGCTCATCCCGTCCACCGAGCTCACGCCGGGCAGCGAGGGTTACCCGGAAACGCTTCAGAAGCTGGTGGACGGCGTGAACGCCGCCGGCGACGCGTCGGGCCGCAAGCTCAAGTTCCTCCGTCGGATTCCTATCGATCCGATGACAAGTAAGCCGGAGTGGGGCATGCGTGCCTACCAGGACAGGCCGGACTCGACTACCTGGGGCGGGCAGAACGTGTTCGACGTGTACACCAAGAGCACCGGCGAAGCGCTCGACGGCACGAAGTACAGGGACTGGTAAATGAACGAACAGCAGGCCAAGCCGGCACGTCCGTCGTGGACGTCGGGGTTCACCCTGATGGAGATGATGATCGTCATGGTCCTCATCGTCATCCTGGCGGGCATCGGGTTGTCGGTGTACGGCAACAGCGTGCAGCGCGCGAAGGAAGCGACGCTCAAGGAAGACCTCTTCCGGATGCGCGACGCGATCGATCAGTACTACGCCGACAAGAACAAGTATCCGAGCAACCTCGAGGATCTCGTCAGCGAGAAGTACCTGCGGGCGGTTCCCGTGGATCCATTTACGACGTCGGCCGACACATGGCAGACGACGATGTCGGACCCGGATCCGAGTCAACCCACCCTGGAGGCGGGGATCTCGAACGTGAAGAGCGGGTCGGACCAGACAGGACTGGACGGCACTCCGTATGCGGACTGGTAATCACATGCGCACAGGCACTCGACGATTCGCATCCACTGCTTGGCTGGTGTTCGGCGTGACGACCCTCGTGGCCGTCGGCTGCGACAAGGTGCAGTTGACCGCGCCGGCCAGCTCCACGATCAGCTTGACCGCGCCGACGCGAATGCTGCCGACCGGCGGCTCCGCCGAGCTCTCGGCCATGGTCCTCGAGC
>DASRPM010000046.1:0-11715 GCA_035646375.1 Vicinamibacterales bacterium | reverse complement strand
TTGCCGCCGGGGGCGGACGCCATCATCGCCACGAGCGACTCGGTGACCCTGGGCTCGAGCCCTTCGGTGTGGCCCTTGTCGAGGCGCACCACGTCGGCCACGACCTTCTTCCCCTTGCACTTCGGATACACGAACACCTCGGCGGTGCCGGGCCGCGCCTCGCGGCCCCAGCTGGCGCCGCGGCCGGGCGCGGCGCCGGTCACGTATCCCTTGGTCGCATCCACCACGTCCTTCTGACGCACGCGCGCGCTGCAGCCGTACTGCTGCGCCCACGGCGACGTTTCGGGCAGGCCGGTGATCTCCTTTTCGCCCGACGTGAAGATGAAGGAGATGTCGCACGCCGGCATCGCGGCGACGCCCGGCCGCGGACCGCCGCTGCCCGCCAACGACGCCGGGGGCCCGCTCGGGCCGAAGAAGTCCGGCGCGATGGCCGCCGGCCCGATGCGGCCGCCCGACAGGCTCAGCCACCCGTCCACCTTGTTCTTGAAGAAGTCGGTGCAGACGATCCGGTTCGACGTCATGCCGCCTTGCGAGTGCCCGGCGAGCCAGAACGACTTGATCGACGAGCGCCCCACTTCGGCGAAGACGTAGTCCACGAGGTCGCGCAGGAACGTATCGTCGGCGTCGGCATTCCACATGCGCACGCCGGGCGCGCCCGGCGTGATCGAGCCGGTGGTGGCGGCGGTGGGCGTGGCAATCACCAGGCGGTACTTCTCTTTGTAGTCCAGCGCGGGGAAGTAGTGCCGCTGCCAGTTGCCGATCGAGCCGGCGCCGTGCAGGCTCAAGACGAACACGACTTTCTCCCCCGGCTTCAGGTCGCAGGGGTAATCGAGGAAGAAGGCGCGCCCGCTCTTCGGCTCCTTCGCATTCCCCGGGTTGCCGAGCTGTTCGCGCGAGCAGCCGTCGAGCGTGCAGTGCACGGGCGGCGGCGTCTCGCAGGCCACGCCGGCGATCGTGCGTCCGGCGGCGATGGCGGCAGGTGCGTTCACGAGGCCGAGACACAGCACGCCGGCAACGGACGTGACGTGGAGCAGAGAGTGTGCGCGCATCGGCCGATCATCAGGCGATGCCGCGGCCGCGCGCGGTCAAAAAGTCGTCAATTGGGTCGCGGCGGCTAGACGGCCTCGTCCGGCTGCGACACGCGGGCGGCCACGGCGGCCACGGTGGCCACGAGCTCCGACGGGTCCACGGGCTTGGACACGTGCACCATGAAGCCGGAGCGCAGCGCGCGCGTGCGGTCCTCGGAGCGCGCGAAGGCGGTGAGGGCAATCGCCGGCACGCGGCCGCCGCGGCCAGGCCCCAGCTCGCGCACACGCCGCAGCAGCTCGTAGCCGTCGGCGCCGGGCATGCCGATGTCGGTGATGAGCACGTCGGGACGCGCCGACTCCACGAGCGGCACCGCTTCCTCCGCCGAGCCCGCCGTCACCACGCGGGCAGAGCAGTCCTCGAGCACGCGCAGGATCAATTCGCGGGCGTCCGGCTGGTCGTCCACCACCAGGACGGTCAGGCCGGCCAGCTCCAGCGACACGAAGTCGGTCGGCTCGGACGGCACCGACGTGGTGTGCGCGCTCTCGCCGTCGTCGTCGTTGTAGACCACCGTCAACGGCAGCTGCACGGTGATGGTGGTGCCCTGGTTCTCGCCCGGGCTCACGGCCTGCACGGTGCCGCCGTGCAGCTCCACGAGGCTCTTCACGATCGAGAGGCCCAATCCCAGTCCGCCGTGCCGGCGCGTGGTGGTGTTGTCGCTCTGCCGGAAGCGCTCGAACAGATGCGGCATGAACTCGGGCGTCACGCCGCAGCCGGTGTCGGCCACGATCAGCTCCACGTGCGCGTCGAGGCGCTGCAGCACCACCCGCACCTTGCCGCCGCGTGGCGTGAATTTGATCGCATTGGACAGCAGGTTCCACATCACCTGCTGCAGGCGTCCCGGGTCGGCCAGAACGGGGCCCGCCGACGGGTCGATGAACTTCTCCACCCAGATGCCCTTGGCGTCGGCGGCGGTGCGCAACGTCTCCACGGCGGCCTCCATGACGGGCGCCGGATGCAGCCGCTGGATGTCGAGGCGCAGCTTGCCGGAGGTCACGCGGCTCATGTCGACCAGGTCTTCGATGAGCTGCGCCTGCAACCGCGCGTTGCGTTCGATGGTTTCGAGCCCCTTGGCGAGCTGCTCGCGATCCGACGACCGCGTGCGGAGAATCTGTGCCCAGCCGACGATGGCGTTGAGCGGCGTCCGCAGCTCGTGCGACAGCGTGGCCAGGAACTCGCCCTGCATCTGGTTCATGCGTTCGGCGGCGCCGCGCGCGGCCCGTTCGCTTTCGAGCAGCGCCTTGCGATCCTCGGCCGACTTGCGCGCCATTTCGTACAGCCGCGCGTTGTCGAGCGCGATGCCGGCCTGGGTGGCGACGCCGGTCACCAGCCGCTCGGATCGGTCGGTGAAGATGCCGATCTGCGGGTGACCGAACAGCAGCATGCCGAGCACCTCGCCGGAGAGGGATCGCACCGGCACGGCCATGTAGCTGCGCACCGGCAGGTGGCCGGACGGCATGCCGTGGTGCGGCGTGTTCTGTCCGTAGCGCGGATCCAGCAGGACGTCGTCGCAGCGAATGGTCGTCTCGCCGCGGAACGTCGGTCCGAAGAGCGCCGTGGCGCGCGGCTTCCCGAACTTCTCGAACGCCTCCCGCGGCGCACCCGACAGCGTGTAGAGCTCGAACGCGTCGCCGCCGGCGTCGACCGTGTTGTAGAAGAACGCACCGAACTGCGCGCCGCTCAGCTCGGTGGCGGCGTCGGTGATGGCCTGGAGCAGCGCCCGTGTGTCGAGCGTTGCGCCCAGCGTCTGACCGGTGCGGTTGAGCAGCTCGAAGACGCGCGCGTCGTCCTGCAGCGCGGTCTCGGCGCGCTTGCGAACGCTCATGTCCTCGATCACGCTGAGGAACCCCAGCGGCTCGCCGCCGGGACCGGTGAGCACGGTCACCGTCGTCCAGCTCCACACCTCCGAGCCGTCCTTGCGGATGTAGCGCTTCTCGAACGACTGCGCCGTGATCGTCCGGTCGAGCAATTGCCGCATCGCCTGCCGGCTGGCGTCCACGTCGTCGGGGTGCGAAATGTCGAGAAAGGTGTGGCCGAGAAGCTCCTCAGAGGTGTAGCCGAGGATCTCGGCGCACTTGGCGTTCGTCTCGACCAGCCGGCCGTCGAGTGTGCTGACGGCTATACCCACCGCCACCTGATCGAAGATGGCGGCACGGAGATCCTCGCGCATCGACGGTTACATGCTAATGGCGCACCTGATCAGAAGAAAGGGCCAGAGGCGCGGGTAGTTGAGCTGGGTCCGATTTGATAAAAGGGATGCTTACAGGAGGCGCCATGTCGCGACGCTCTAACGCCACTTTCGCTTTCGCCGCCGTTCTGTCCGTCGTCTCCGCGTGCCATTCAGACGTGCCCCCGGAGCGTCAGCTCCTCGACGACACCGCCGCCGCGCTCGGAGGCGCCACCAACATCCGCGCGCTGAAGTCGATTGCCGTGGAAGGCGAAGGCGACGCGCCCAACGTGGGGCAGAACCGCCTGCCCGACAGCGAGCTGCCGGTGTGGAAGGTGACGGCCTACCGGCGCATCACGGACCTGGAAGGCAACCGCACCGACATGACGCAGACGCGCCAGGCGGCGTTCCAGTTCGCCGGCGCGCTGGTGCAGCGGCAGCACCAGGCGCAGGACGGCGACGTGGCGGTGAACTACCCGCCCAACGGCCAGCCGGCGCGGGGCACTGCGGCGCAGGCACGCGACCGCCGCCGCGAGGCGCTGCACCACCCGCTGGCCGCCGTGCGCGCCGCACTCGCCGACGGCAGCCAGGTGACCAACCCGCGCCAGGACGGCGACAACGACGTGGTGGACGTGCGCACGTCGCACGGCGACGTCATCCAGCTGGCCGTCTCGCGTGCCACGAAGCTGCCGGTCCGCGTGTCGATGCTCGACGCGCACCCCAACCTGGGCGACGTCGTGATCGCGACGGCGTTCAGCGGCTACGAGGACGTGAGGGGCGTCAAGATGCCGAAGCGCCTCACGACCACCATCGACAAGTACCCCCAGTTCGATCTGCGCGTGTCGAAGAACACGGTGGACGTCAATCTCGGTGAGATTGGGGCGCCGGCCGCCGTGAAGTCGTCGCCCGTGGCCACGCCGCCGCCGCAGGTCGTGACGGTGGAGCCGGTGGCCAAGGGCATCTGGCGCCTGGCCGGGTCGGGCAACCATCGCAGCATCGTGTTCGAGTTTGCCGATCACCTGGTGCTCTTCGAGGCGCCGTTGAACGAAACGCGCTCGAAGGCGGTGATCGACGAGGCGCGGAAGCTCAGCTCGAAGCCGCTGACGCACGCGGTGGTCAGCCACCATCACTTCGATCACTCGGGCGGCCTGCGCGTGGCGGTGGCCGAAGGGCTGACGATCATCACGCACAAGGACAACGAGGCGTTCTTCAAGGATCTCGTGGCGCGGCCGTGGACCGTGCAGCCCGACGCGCTGGCCAAGGCGCCGAAGCCGCTCACCCTGCAGCTCGTGGACGACACGCTCACCCTCAAGGACGCCGCGATGGAGCTGCAGCTCTATCACCTCCTCGACAACGCGCGCGAGGGCACGAACCTCTTCGGCTACGTGCCGAACGGACGGCTGCTGGTGCAGGCCGATCTCTACGACAACACGTGGGATCGCCACCTGTGGGGGCAGAACGTGCTCGACAATATCGAGCGGCGCAAACTGAAGGTGGACCGCGACATCCCCGTGCATGGCGCGATCGAACCGTTTGCGGCCATGGTGGAGAACATCAAGGCGAAACCGGGCAGCGACTATCCGGTGTCGTAACCGCGCGCGACCCGTCCGTGGTATTCACGATGGGTGGGGCGATGGCTGACGGTCGCGCTCGTCTTCGGGTTGGCGTCGTCGCGCGCGTCGGCGGCCGATCTCACTGACGCGGCGCTCCGGGGATACGAGGCCCACTTCGAGGCGGCGCGCCAGGCCTTCATCAGGCGCGCCACCGCCGCGCCCGACGCTCGTCCGGAGCGTGACGCCGCGCGCGCCAACCGCGGCGTGGTGCAGCCCGGCTCCGGCGACGGCATCCTGCCGAACGCCGACAGCCTCGTGCACCACTGGCGCGGGGAAATCTTCATGCCCGGCGTGACGCTCGACCGCGTGATAGCGGTGTCGCAGGCCTACGCCGACTATCCGCAGATCTTCAAACCGGTTCGCGCGGTGACGGTGCTGCCGCCGTCCGGCGATGCGCTCAACGTGCTGTTCCGGATGAAAGCATCGGGTGGCGGCCTGAGCGCCACGCTCGACGTGCGATCGCACATCCGCTGGGTGCGCGTCGACGAGCGCCGCGCCTATGTCGTGTCGTTGTCCGAGGAGATTCGCGAGGTGTCGAACGCCGGCGGTCCGGCCGAGCGCCAGCTGCCCGCGGGGAAAGACAGCGGGTACTTGTGGCGCGCGGCCTCCATGAGCCGCTTCATCGCCGACAACGGCGGCGTCTGGATGGTGATGGAAACCATAGGTCTCAGCCGGCCGTTTCCGCCGCTCCTCGGATGGATCATCGAGCCGGTCGCGCGGCGCCTGGGGCGGGGCAGCGTCGGCGACTCGATGCAGGAGTTCGCGCAGGCGGTGTCCGCCCGCGGTAGTAAGCTGGCGCCATGAGCCCTGCCGACCTGCAACGGCACATCCGCTACTCGAACTGGGCGTCCGGCCTGCTGCTGGAGGCCGTTCGCACGCTGCCCGCGGGCGAGCTCGAACGGCCGACGGGCATCTCGCACCACAGCATCCTCGGCACGATGACGCACCTGCACTTCGCCGACTGGATCTGGTACACGCGCGTCGCCGGGCCGATCGAGAAGCCGGCCGACACGCTGGACGCGCTCGAGCGCGAGTGGCCGGACCTGCAGCGCCGCTGGGAGGCGTTCTGCGACGGTCTCTCCGATGCCGACCTGGCGCGTCCGGTGCCGTACCGTTCGATTCGGGGGTACGACGCCGTCGCCAACGTGGAGCAGGTGGTGATGCACCTGGTGAATCACGGCACGCTGCACCGCGGGCAGGTGATGGGGATGATCCGGCAGCTTGGCATCACTCCGCCCGGCACGGACCTGTTGCACTACTACATGACGGCGATGCAGAAGGCCGCTGGCCTTTAGCTGCCTTTAGCCTTTAGCCTCTAGCCTCTGGGTACTGCTCTTGCCAAAGGCCAAAGGCCAAAGGCTAGAGGCTAGAGGCTTCTGAGCCCCATATCTTGTGGGCCGCTCCTCCATCCACAAGCGGCCGAACCCTCTCTGACGGGGCACGTATGTCCTGTGTAACTGGAGGGACAACGACAGATGAGAATTGCAGGCGTGTGTCTGGTGGCGGCGCTGGCGGCGGGATGTCACAGCGTGGCTCCGAACGCGGGGCAGGAAGCGGTGCTGATTCAGAAGCCCTGGGTCTTCGGACACGGCGGCGTGGTGACCACGCCCGTGAAGGCCGGACAGTCGTGGGTGGCGGTGACCACTCAAGCGGTCTACGTGACGATGGTGCCGCAGCAGCACGGCATCCACTTCGACGATCTGATGTCCAGCGACGGCGTGCCGCTCGACTTCGACGCGGTCGTCCGCCTGCAGGTCACGGACTCGGTAAGCCTCATCCAGAACTTCGGACAGAAGTGGTTCGAGAACAACGTGCAAGCCGAGTTCGCCAACCGCGTGCGGCAGGCGGTGCGCAAGCACGGGATGAACGAGACCGCCATCCAGACGACGGCGGTGGACGCCATCGACGCCGAGGTGTCGAAGTCGTTGGTCGACTACATCGCGCAGGCGAAGCTGCCGCTGAAGCTGATCGACGTCACCGTGGGCCGCGCCAATCCGCCGGACAGCATCAAGAGCCAGCGGATCGATACAGCCGCGCAGGAGCAGCGGGCCAACACCGAGAAGCAGCGCAAGCTCGCCGAGGATCAGCGCAAGGAGGCCGAGGTGGCGCGCGCGGCGTCCGACAACGCTTATCGCAACGCGCTCGGGATGTCGTCGGAGCAGTTCATCCAGCTCGAGGCCATCCACGCGCAGCGCGAGATCTGCCTCAAGGGCGGCTGCACCCTCATCATGGGCGGCAGCACGCCGCTGGTGAATGTCGGAACCAAGTAGGCGTGGGGGCCGGCGGCCGCCCGCTACATTCAGGCCCTAAGCCCTAAGTCCTAAGCCGTCACCATTTCACGATGCACGGCTGCGGGTCCCACTTCGACCCATCGGGCTCTTTCTTGAAGTGCGTGCTGCGGACGAACGTGCGGAAGAGATACGTCGGGTCGGTGACGATGGTGTCGATGACGAGCCACTGCTCGCCGTTGGCGTGGCGGACCACGTCGAAGTTCTCGACCATCGTGGCGTTGGCGCTGTAGGGCGCGCCGTTGCTCTGCAGGTAGCCGGCAAGCAGGCGGCTGGTCTCGACCTGCAGCGATGCACGCCCCTGCCACCGTGCAATCGACAGCCCCTGCCGCGACGGCGCCGGCGGCGCTTTCGGCGCCTCGAAGCGCAGCAGCCGTGTCTGCCGGCCCGCGTCGCTCTCGATTTTCAGCGTCGCGTCGTCGGCCCACGAGATGCGGAACCGCGACGGCACCCGCATCAGGTTCGGCGCGCCGTAGGCCTTGCATTTGTCGGCGGCCGCTTCGTCCTTCGCGGCGTCCCACGCGTCGGCGATCTTCTTGCCCGCGGGATTGAGCGGGATGTTGACCGTGTCGCCCTTCGGCGCGGTGATCATCCGGAAGCGCCAGTCCTCGTGGACGACCGACACCCAGTTGCCGGTGATGTCGAGGCGCTGCTTCTGCTTGGGAGTGCCGGGCGCCTCGGGCGGCGGCGGACCGAACTGCGCCGCCACGGGCGCGGTGATGGCGAGCACGAAGGCGACGACAGAGAGTATGCGGCGCGTGGTCACGGCAGAGTCCTGTAGACGGCTTCCACGAACTGGTCGGCGGTCCAGAACGAGCCGGGCGGGTTGTAGAGCGGGTCGTAGTCGCGCGTCGGCGTGGCGGCTTTGACCTGCTCGAGGGTCATGCCCTTCTTCTTCATGTCCTGCACGCGGTCGCGGACGATGGTCGCCATCTCGCGGTAGTTGAGCACGTCGCCGAGGTCGCTCAGACGGCCGTGGCCCGGGATCACCATCGTGCCACCCTCCTGGCCGTAGACCGGGATGATGAGGTCGATCACGTGGTTGACGGCGGCGAGCATGCCGTTGATGGTGCCGCCGCCGGGCACGTCGATCACCGGGTAGTTGGTGGTATTGAAGATGTCGCCGGTGCTGATCACGTCCGAGCGGCGGAAGAACACGATGCTGTCGCCGTCGGTGTGGGCCGCGGGCTCGTGGATGATGTGCACGCCCTCGCCGTTGAAGAACAGCTTCTTGTCCTTGCCCGTGAAGGTGCTGGTGGGCCACGCCGCGGCGGGGATGGCCGGCGTGCGTTTGGGGTCGGCCATCTTCAGCAGCACGTTGTCGTGCGCCCAGATCTGCGCGCCCTGCGCGGCGTCGCGGATGTCGCCCGACACGTTGCCGCCGGCAATCGTGGCGCCGGCCTTGCGGAGACTCTCGTTGCCGCCGACGTGATCGCCGTGGACGTGCGTGTCCACGATGTAGCGAAGCGGCGCCTTCGAGATGCCGCGAATGGCGGCGAGGATCTTGTCGGACATCTGCGCGAACTGCGTGTCGACGATGAGCACGCCGTCGGCGCCGGCCTGCACGGTGACGTTGCCGCCCGCGCCGGTGAGCATGTAGACGCTGCCCTGCACGGGCAGCACGCGCACCTGTACGGCGTCGAAGTTCTGCTGCTGCGCGCCCACGCGGGCCGAGACGAGGAGGCCCACCGCCGCCACGGCGGCAAAGACGAGATGAACGGTGCGGCGCGTCATTTCTTGCCCGCCCGCCCGGCCACGATCTTCTTGTGGTACTCGGGATACAGCGTCTCGGCTCCGCCGCGCGCGCCCTCGATCGGCACGCCGTGCGCCTTGGCGTACTCCTCGAGGAACGGGTTGGTGCCCGGCAGGTGGTGCGGGATGGCGCCGGCCGGCCGCTCCACCTCCGTCACCGGCTCGCAGGGATAGGGGCCGACCTGGAAATTGAGGTCGTACTCGTAATCGCGCGAGCGCACGTGGGTCTCGGTCAGGTAGATCGGGTCGTTCACCACCGTCATGAGCGTCAGGACGTTGCCGTGGCGGATGAAATGCTCCGTCACCGTGGCGCGGTCGCTGCGCGTGATCCCGTTGCGGCGGATCCAGCCTTCCTTGAGGTGCGTCGTGGTCACGGTCAGGATGTCGCCCTCCCATTTGCCGGTGGAAAAGCCCATGGCCGTGTGCAGCGCGTCGGGGCCGGGATGCGGCCGTCCATCCATCCAGATCGACCGCTCGGTGCCCCACGCGAAGTGGTGCACTTTGATGGCGACCAGCTGCTGCGACTCCGCGTTGCGTTCCTCCCAGATACGGATGGGACCGAAGCTGGGCGCGTAATCGGACGGGTGTACGCGGCACTGGTACTCGGGCAGCGTGATGAGCGACGCGTCCCAGCTGTCGGCGCGCAGCCGCACGGCGTCGGTGACCGGGATGCCGGAGTAGTCGCCGAGCTCGGGCCCCGGCAGGCGATCCGGCTCGTCTTCATGAAACAGGGGGAAGTTGTTCCAGACGCCGGACAGACTCGTCTGCGCCGAGGCGGGCGCGCAGAACAGAACGCCGAGGAGGGCTACGGACGCGAGCGCGCGTGCGCGCCGGCGTGTGGTCATGATGGTCTCCAGACGGTGCTCACTTCTTGTTGTTGCCGTAGTTCAAGACGAACGTGGGATCGCATTCGTACGGAAAGATGCGCTCGCCGGGCTGCCGGTCCCACGCCATGAGCCGGGCGCCGCGGTTCTCGATCGTATCCGGGTCCTCGAACTCCTGCCGCGCCATCAGCGTCTTGCCGTCGGCGCTCAGCCAGAAGCGCTCCACGAAGCGGACGTTCTCGCCGTGGTCGAGCCCGTTGTTGGTGATGGTAGAGGAGGAGACGTGGGTCGTGTCCACGACCAGCGTCGAACCCTCGAACCGGCCAGTCGAGTGGCCCATCTTCGTATGCGGTGCGTCGGCGGGCGGATGACCGCGGCCATCGAGGTAAATCACCCGGAACAGATCGTAATACTCCAGCCGCATCACGATCAGCTCGGTGGCCTGGTCGATCTCCATCGGAAACGGGCCCTGCATCGTGTAAACGAGCGAGGGCGGCTGGCAGGCCTTGGCCAGGGTCATCTCGTCGGCCGGCTTCCACTTCTGCGCCGCGGCCAGGGCCGCGGGCTTCACTTTGAGGCCGCCGAAGGTGCCGATGGCGAGCTCCGGCGCGCCGGCGTCGGTGAGCAGCACCGTATTGGGCGGCAGCGGGCGCGGGTCCTTTTCGCTGGCCCGGAAGGCCCGGCCGGCGCCCCAGTAGCCCGATAGATCCGGCCGCGTGGCGCGCTGCGCCGAGAGTGACAACGACAGAAGGACCGCCGCGGTGACAGAAAGAAGGGTGAGCGCGCGCATGATGACCTCAGTCCGCGCGCTGGTTGCGGACCGGCGTGCCGAGCACGGTGCCGTCGGCCTTCTTGATGGTCCGCATCCGCATGTAGTTGGCGCCGTCGCGCGACGGCCATCCGTCGATGGTCACCACCTCGCCCGGCTTCAGGCTGTCCTTGGTCCAGCCGCGGCGCTTGAGCAGCGTGACCGCGTTGGTTTCCGCTTTCCACTCCTCGACCATGCCAGCCTTGTTCTTCACCTCGAGCGCGATGATGGCGTGTGGATTCGAGAACCGGAACTCCGTGACGCTCCCCGAGATCTCGATGGTCTTCGTATCGTCGAAGAACACCGCGAACGAGTGGTGCGCCGACACCGCGCTGCCGCCGAGCAGGGCGGCGAGGGCGAATGACGTCAGTGCCTTGGGCATGGCCGACTCCAAGCGCCGCACGTGCACTTCACTTTACCGTGGCATTACGTCGCGCACGTCCTCTCCGTTCAGCGATACGGAACGGGTATGGCCTATCGCACGCGCTGTATGGCACGGACGTCCCGATGGCGGTGGGGTGTGCGGCATGAACCCGCGCCCCGCGACGCGTGTCGAGTATCGAACGCCGCACGGAGGCTGCGGCGCGCCGCGACGGATTTGGAGCCAGATTTGCGACGGTCGTAGGGGCCGCCTTCAGGCGGCCCAGGAGTGGCTAGCCTGCTTTGGTTAGACGCGGGGCCGTAGAGGCTCAAGAAACGCGCGCATCTCGCGCAGCACGTCCGCCTCGTGCGAGAGGTACACGTAGTGGTTCGCGCCCGGCAGTCTCACGACACGGGCACCGGGGAGGCCATCCTCGACGGCCTTCGCCTGTCGTTCCGTGAAGGCGCTCAATCCAGCGATCTGCTCTCTGACCTTCGGATCGGTGCTGCTCTCGGCCCACCGGCCCGGGCTCTGGGAACTCACGAGAAACAGTGCCGGGGTCCGAATCTGGACGTACTCCTTCATGCCCGCCGTCAGAAACCGACCGCCCGGAAAGGACCGCGGCGGCCCGAGGCGCCCTTCCGGCGTCACGGAACGCTTCTGACGAAGTTCTGCCTCCGGGTACGTGAATCCCAGAATCCGGGTGTAGTACTGACGCAGCCCATCGAAGCTGGCAAGATCGGCGTCACTCGGCGGCGGGGTCTGGGGGAACCCAACCTTCGAGATCTCCTCGAACGTTGGTACCTTGCCATTGTT
>DASRPM010000045.1:0-3154 GCA_035646375.1 Vicinamibacterales bacterium | reverse complement strand
GTAGGTCGTTGTCTCGGCCAATGCCTTGGTGTTGCCAATCGCTTCCAGGGCCACGGCGCGTGCGGCGTAGATGTACTGGTCGACGAAGGCCGGCGACACCTGCAGCGCAGCGGCGTTGTTGTCGAAGTTGCCCTTGATGTTGTCGTCCGGCAGCCAGGCCGTGGCGTCGATGTTGAGACCAATCAGATCGCGGACCGCGTACTGATACTCCCGGCGGTTCAGGCGACGCAGCGGCACGCGTCCCGGGTGGCCGCCAGCCGCCGCGGCGTCGATCTTGTTCTCGAGCCACGAGACGAACGCGGCCGCGGACTGAGTGTCCGGACGCCGGGCGCCGGCCGGCGGCATCAGGCCACCGCGCAGCTTGCGAACCACCTTCTCGGCCACTTCGGCGTGCCGGTCGGCCGCGTCAGGATCGAAGTCCGCCAGCGACAGGCCTCCCGTTCGCACCCTGTCGTTATGACAGGCCACGCAGTACTGGTTGATGAGCGCGCGCTGCGCGGAAACCGGCGCGGCTGCTGCCGGAGCCTGGGCGGTGGGCGCCGATGTGGCGGCGGGACCGGGCACCGGTACGGGGGCCTGCCCTTCCGACCTCAGGTGGCCGGCAAGCACGAGGCAGAACAGTACTGCGCAGGCAGCGGTGGCGGTTCGCATTCCTCCCCTTATTCTCGCACCCAACGGGCCGTGCGCAGTCTAGCCGTCTGGGCCGTGAAGATCAATGCATAAGCTTGCGCGTGCTGGACTTATCGCTCCCATGCTGAGCGGCCGTGAGGGTTCGACGTCAGGTTCGTTCAGGGCTTCTGCGCGGCCGTGGCTTCCGCGCGCCGGGCGCCCTTGAGGATCGACGGCAGCTGATAGTTCCCCTCGTGGCACGCATACTCGAACAGCGGGCCATCGATCTTGACCATCTCGTACTCGCCGCTCCACGGCCGCGTCCAGGTGGAGGGGTCCTCCACCGTGAACTGGAAACGAATGCGGGTGGGGCTCGTCATCGTGAGCCGCTCGGTCACTTTGAGGTTCCGCGACGATCCGCGCCACGCCGTCTTCTCGCTGTAGTTCGTCGTCTCGATCACCATCGTGTCGCCGTCCCAGCGCCCTCGTGAATCGCCGCGGTAGGCGCGGATGGCCGAATCGAGCGCCGGACGGCCGTCGAGCGGCACGATGCGCGCCACCGGCATCATCTCCGGCTGGACGACGAACAGCCCGGGCGCCTGGACGATCTGCAGGTTCGAGTTGTAGCCGGTGGGCAGGAGCGGCGGCCCCTCGTGCGCCCAGTAGATGCAGCGCTCGGACAGGCCGCGCGCCTGCGCGCTGTCGAAGGGACCGACGAGCTTGCGCGCCGCAGCGGTGGCCTGCGCGCGCTTCTGGCCCTCGGGGCTGAGGGGCGGAATGCGCCCGTCGGCCGGGTCCGTGACGATCGAGGTGCGCAGCATCGCGCCCTTTTCGAAGTGCTCGAGCAGCCAGATGCCGTCGTCGTAATGGATGTCGGCGTCGCTCTTCACCTGCTCGCCGCGCGGCACGTCCTTCACGTCCTCGAGCCGCTGGCGGGCAAAGGTCTGGGCTTCCTCGGTGGAGAAGAACTGCTTGTCCTTGAACTGCGCGGGCCGTTCGAGCGGTGTGAACGTCTGGTTCGTCCAGTAGCCCTGCATGTCGGGCTTGCCGTCCGCCAGGCGCGGAATGCGCTGGGCCTGGCCGGGCACGGACGCGGCCCCCAGCAGCAGCATCACGATGGCAACGAAGGTTGACCGCAGCATCGGCCTCATCAGTGCTCCCCTCCAGACGCCCTAGCCCCGCCGAAGGCGGGGCCATCAAACACTGCTCTAGCGAGGCGGAGCCCCCATGCTCGTGGGTCCGAGGCGCAGCCTCGCTAGATTATGGGCCAGGTTGTCGATCCATAATCCCGCGCATGAGAACGACCACGTTGGGCGCTCTTTTCGTGGCAACCGTGTGGACGGCGGGCTGCCACTTCATCTCGACGCCCCCGGGCCCGCTCGTCAGCGAGCATCACGCCGTCGATCGCGGCGCGGCGAAGAGCGCGCGGGTCGAGATCGACATGAGCGCCGGCGACCTCGAGGTGAAGTCGGGCGCGGCCACGCTCCTCGCCGGCGACTTCGCCTTCAACATCCCCGCGCTCAAACCGACTATCGACTACCGGGCGAGCGGCGGCACCGGCACGCTCAAGGTGTCGCAAGGGTCGGCCAACGGCAACTACGAGAACCGCTGGCGCCTGAGCCTCGACGAGACGACGCCCATGGATCTCAACGTGAGCCTCGGCGCTGGCGACGCGGAGCTGGTGCTGGGCCGGCTCAATCTCGCCAGCCTGACGATTCGGCTCGGCGCCGGCGACCTCAAGGTCGATCTGCGCGGCACGCCGGCCAAGAGCTACAGCGTGAAGATCCAGGCCGGCGCGGGAGACACGTCGATTGAGCTGCCGGCGAGCGTCGCCATCGTGGCGCGCACCTCCGGACTGATTGGCGACAGCAACGTCAGCGGCCTCGAGGAGCGCGACGGGCGGTGGATCAACCCGAAAGCGGCGGCCTCACCCGTGACGATCGACGTGGACGTGCAGCACGCCATCGGCGACCTGCGCCTGGACGCGAACTAGGGCGAGCTCGTTCTCGAACCCGCTCAGTCCAACGTCATCGCCACCCGGAACCCGAGGTAGTTGCGCCCGCGGCGGGTGGCCGGGTACGGAGCCCCACGCCGCGCCGACCGCTGCATGTACGGATTGCTGAGGAACGTCCCGTCGCGGAACACGCGAACCGCGCAGTCGCCCTGCTTGTTCGCCGCGCCGTCGGCCGGGGTGTGCGCGCGATCGGCCTCGTAGCAGTCGTCCACCCACTCGAACACGTTGCCGTGCATGTCGTGCAGACCGAAGGCGTTCGCCGGAAACGACGCCACGGGCGCCGTGCGATCGACCCACTGATCGCGCCCTTCGGCCTTGCCGCCGAGGCCCGGCCCCGCGCCACCGAAGTTGCCGTAGTTGTGATCGAGCTTGGGGCCCCATGGATAGGCGGTGGTGGTGCCGGCGCGGGCCGCGTACTCCCACTCCGCCTCGGACGGGAGGTGATAGACGTCATCCCCGCCGGTCTTCCAATTGAGCCAGCCGACGAACGTCTGCGCGTCGAACCAGCTCACGCCGACGACGGGGCGCGTC
>DASRPM010000044.1:0-2089 GCA_035646375.1 Vicinamibacterales bacterium | reverse complement strand
GCCCGTCTTCTCGCCGGTCTTCCGGTCGAGAACGGCGCGCGTGACGTGCATGGGCGCCAGCTCTTCCTTGAAGAAGCCCTCCTGCTGCGCGCGCGCCGTGCGCTGCTGGCTCAGCAGCGAGTACTGGTCCTGTGCCTCGCGACCGATCTTGTAGCGCTTGGCCACCACCTCGGCGGTGTCGCCCATCACCATGTAGATGCCCGGCAGATGCTCCTTCACCCAGGGGTTCGGCGCGTTGTCCCGCTGCATCATCGTGATGGACTCCACGCCGCCGCCGAACACGACGTCGGCGCCCTCGTTCACGATGTGATTGGCGGCGATGGCGATGGCGTTGAGCCCCGACGAGCAGAAGCGGTTGATGGTCAGGCCGGCCACACTCACGGGCAGCCCGGCCCGCATGGCCGCCACCCGCGCGATGTTATGCCCCTGGGCGCCATGCGGCTGGCCGCAGCCGAGGATGACGTCCTCCACCTCCTTGGAATCGAGCTGCGGCACCTTGCCGAGCGCGTCCTTGATGCAGTGGGCGGCGAGGTCTGACGGCAGCGTCATGTTGAACGAGCCGCGCTGCGACTTCGCGAGCGGCGTGCGGGAGCTGGCGACGACGACGGCTTCCCTCATGGCGGTTCCTTCCTGGCGAACGAGTGTGGCCTCAGATAGTAACACCGCGCCGCGCGGTGGGCGGTCAGTGGCATCACCGTTGCGATCGCCTAACGTCGTACGTTGGTAGGCGGAGCAAATCGTACGCTCGGCGCCGAGTCCCTGGTGGCAGTGAACTTGAACCCTCCCTCGCGGTAGTGCACACGGAAGCCCATACTCAAGGAGGTCTGACATGACAAGATTCGGAAAAATCGTCGGGTCTGCCGCGGCCATCGCGGCCGTCCTCTCGCCGGTCGCCGCGATCGGTCAGGGTACGATGACCCGCGCGGATTTCGAGCGTTGCAACCAGGAGGCGATGCAGGCCGCCGGCGTCTCCGGCAGTCCGTCCGCATCGCCAACCACCGGCACGTCCGGGTCGATGAGCACCGGCGCGCAGTCGGGAACGGGCGTCTCGGGGTCGGTCAGCGGCGGCAGCTCCGTCTCCGGCGCCCCGCGCACGGGCGCCACGAGCGGGACCGGCGTCAGCACCAGCTCGCCGTCGGGCAACACGGTCAGCTCGCCCGCGACCGGCAGCGTCAGCTCGCCGTCCGCATCGGGTGGTGTGAGCACGACGTCGCCGTCGGGCTCCTCGACCTCGGCCACGAGCGGCACGATGTCGTCGGGGTCGTCGGTGAGTGGGTCGGGCGTCGTCACCGGCTCGCCCGGCGGTGATCAGCAGCTGGAGCGCGCGGTCCAGGCGTATCGCGACTGCCTGCGCCGCTAAGCGGCTCGTTCGTTCTCGATGATGACGGCCGGCGCGCCAAACGCGGCGCGCCGGTCGCTACTTCACTCCCGGCGGCGCTCCCGCCGCCCACCCTGCCGCCACGTCCTTCGACACGTCGCGCTGGAACGTCGGCGAGATGATGATCTCCTCGATCACCGTGCGCTGCGGCATGGTGCACACGAGCAGGATCGCCCGCGCCACGTCGTCGGCCTGCATCATCGTCGAGCGTGCGGTGGCGTCGGGAACGAGCGGACGCTTGTCGAGGATCGGCGTGTCGACCTCGGCCGGGAAGATCGTGCACGCCCGGATTCCCTTGTTGCGCAGCTCCGCGTGCGTGGCCTGCATCACGGCGCGCGCGCCGGCCTTGGCGGCGCCGTAGGCGACGCCGCCGAGCCCGCCCGGACGAAGCGCGGCCAGCGAGGCGACGGTCACCACCGTGCCCGCGCCACGATCGAGCATCGAGGGCAGCACCGACTGCGTGAGCGCGTAGACGCCGGTGAGGTTGACGTTGATCACCGACTCCCACTGCTCCTGCGGCGTGAAGCGGATGCTGCGCGCATGCGATGACTCGCCCGCGTTGTTGATCAGGATGTCCACGCCACCGAACGTCTTCACCGCCCACGCGCCGAGGTCGCGCGCCTCGGCCGACTTCGTCAGGTCGCACGTCCGCGCGACAGCGGTGCCCTTCTCGCGCTCGATCTCGGCCACTACCTCCTGCAGCGGCTCCTG
>DASRPM010000043.1:0-5103 GCA_035646375.1 Vicinamibacterales bacterium | reverse complement strand
TGCAGAACGCCTCGACGCTTGGCGTGTGCCGCAGGTCGAGCCCGAACACCTCGAGACGGTGGCCCCATTCGCCGAAATCAGGCTCGGCGGCGTAGCGGCTGGCGGCGTTGCGCGGGAATCGCGTGGTGACGATCAGCGTGGCGCCGGCCCGCAGCAGCTTCAATCCGGCCTGGTAGCCGATCTTCACGCGCCCGCCGGTGAGCAGCGCCACACGGCCGCGCAGGTCGGCCATCTCGGTCCGCTTGCGGAAGTTCAACTCGGCGCAGGACGGGCACAGCTGATCGTAGAAGTGATGCACGACCGAATACTTCTGCTTACAGACGTAGCAGTGCGTCGGCTCGACGGCCTCGCGCGGTGCGTCGTCGGCGTGGACGTCTTCCGGGGCGAAGGCCTCGGGCGGAAAGACGTTGGGCGTCGTGACCACGGGTTTGCGTCGCAGGGCGCGAATGCCCGTTTCGTTCAACACCCGGTCGTCGCGCTTCTGCCGCGCGATCTTCTCCGCGCGTGCCGTCGACTTGGCCAGGCGGCGCAGCGCGCGAGCATCAGGGTTGTGCACCTTCGAAACGGCGCGGAGGAAACGCTTGCGCTCCGCCTCGGGAAGGGCCGTGAGCAGCTCGCGATTGCCCGCTACCGCGTCGAGCACGTCGGCCGCGGCCTCGATCTCCTCGCGCGACAGGGCGCGCGGGTCGGGCGGCGTGCGAGTGGCGGACATGTGTCAAGGGTACCCGCTCGAGGCGGGTCTCGCCTAGCGGCGCTTGCGCGGCGACTTCTGCTGCGCGGTGAGCGCGATGCGGCGCTGCCAGGCCAGCGTCAGCGCCTCGCCGACGATCTCCGGGTCGGCCGCCGCCAGAAGCACGCTCGTGGCGCCGCCGCGGCCCCAGGCGCCGGCCACCGGCTCGAACATCTTCGGCTCCTCCTCGATGAAGCGCGCCTGCTCCTCCGGCGACAGCGACACCATCCCTTTCTTCAGCCCCGGCTGCAGCGTGGCGAAGATCTTGCCCCCCACCCGGAAGTCGGGATGGTTCATGTGCTCGGCCTCGATCACGCCCTCGAGCCCGAGCGCGAGCCGGCGGAAATCCCTGGCGGTCATGACGGCCCCGGCCGCGTGTACTGCAACGCCCCCGAGGGGCAGCGCGCCACCTGCGCCGCCACCTCGTCGGCCGGAGCCGCCTCGGGTGCCACCCATCGCCTGCGCTTGATGTCGAAGACCGCGGGCAGGCCGCGAACGCACACACCGGTATGGCGGCACTTCGCCGGATCGAACGTCACCGTAATCTCCGGCGTCTCGTAGACCTGCAGGCGCGTTCCCGGCATGCGTTCCCTCGTGCCGAGATTACGCCGCCTGCACCAGGCCCTGGAGCTTCTGCATCGTGGACCAGTTGCGCGACGTGATGGCGTCGCCCAGCGCGTGACCGACGGCTTTCATCAGCGGGCTCTTGATGATTCCGTCGGGGCACCACAGGTAGCAGACACGCTCCCCCAGTGCGAGCCGTTCGGGCCCCCAGCGTTTGCGTGTGAGCGGTTCGAGCCGCGAGCGGTCGTCGCGGCTGGCCAGCGCGCCGACCAGCAGCCGGCTGGGATGCGTCGCCACCTTGATCAGCGTGTTGCCGCGCACCGCCACCTCGAGCTCCGCCGCCGTGAGCACGGTGACGCGCGACGACACGCCGAGCTGCTTTTCGATCTCCTTCTCGATGCGGCGCGACGGATCACCGCTGCGGGGCGGCGCCGTGAACACGACGTTGCCGCTGTTGAGCAGTGTGCGCACGTCGCCGTAGCCGAGACCGGTCATGAGCCTGCGCAGCTCCACCATCGCCACCCGTTTCGCGGTGCCGACATTGATGCCGCGCAGCAGAGCCACGTGAGATGCGGCCATGGGACCCCTCCGCGCGAGACGCCCTTCCCCGCTTCGTTCGACACGAGGCGCTCGCGGATCCATTGTGCGCCAGCCTCGCCGGCTCAGTCACCGGCCACAAAGGCCCGCAGCATCCACTGGCCGCCCGCCTTCTGAAAGATGGCGCGATGGTCGATCGGGCTGCGCACGAACGTGGAGGCGATAAACCCGGTGACCCCGTTGGCCAGCCGAACATGCGTGGCGGCGCTTTCGCGCTGTGCCGGCAGCACTTGGACGATTTCGTAGCTCACGCTGCCGACTACGGCAGAGTCGGGCGCGGCCGTGGCCCGCACGCGCACGCGCTCGCCGATCACGGCGGCGCACTCGAACGAGTCCAGGCCGTCGGGCCACGCGGCGAACACGTACGGCGCCACGAACGAGTCCGGCGCCTGGAACGTGCCGCCAAGCGCCAGCGCCGAAGCAAGGTCGCCCCAGAGGGTGCTCTGCGGCTCGCGCAGCTTCGTGCGGAAGGTATCGAGCCCTTCGTCGTCGCCGAAGGAGATGCGGATGCCCGGATCCACGACGGCCAGCACCGCGGCTTCGTCGCGCCGGGCGATCGCGGTCTGCAGCCGCGCGCGGAACGTGAAGAAGTCGGGCTGCGTGGCGGCCCGGTCCACCGGCAGCAGCCGCGCCGGCCGCGGCGCCGCGCACGCGGGTGGCGCGAGTGGACGTGCGGCGGCCTGCAGCGCCACGGCGAGCACCATGGCGAGGAGAGCCATCCTACTCGTAGAATTGAGGCGCTTTCCGGAGCTTCGCGTGCGCGGTGAGGTCGTGCTGAATCCAGAGCTGCGCCCCGGTCCGCTTCAGGAAGGCGTCGAGGCCGGAGCGCGACGCACGTGTCTGCTCCACGCTGACCTCGAAGTTCGGGTAGCGGTTCATCGTGCGCTCCTGCGGGTAGTGATACAGATCACCGGAGAGCACGACCGCACCTGTCTTCGCCAGCTTGAGGTAGAGCACCAGGTGGCCGGGCGTGTGGCCGGGCGCCTGCTTCAGCACCACGGCGCCATCGCCAAACACGTCGTGCTCGGCCGCCGTCACCGCCACACTCTTGCTCGTGCGCAGCCGGGCATAGGTGGGCGGCCGCACCGAGCCGGCCAGCTTCTCGACGAACATCGCCTCCCGCTCCACCGGCGCCACGAGCCATGTCGCCCCGGCAAAGGCATTGGCGTTGGCGGTGTGATCCCAGTGATAGTGCGACAGCGCCAGGTGGGTCACGTCGGTCGCGCGATGCTGGGTGGCCTTCAACTGCGCCTCGAGTGGCGACTGGAGGGTGACGCGCCGCTCGCGGCCGTCCGCAAGCACCAGCCGGTGCGCAACCGGCTGGCCGGTGGGCTTCCACTCCGCGTCGGGCACCGCGCAGGTGTCCCACATCAACAGCCCGCGGGGATGCGCCACCAGGTAGCACGCCACCGAGAGCCGTGTCTCGCCCACGTCTTCCTTGGTCAGGTCGTAGCGGCCCGGATCGGACTCGAGAATACCGCCGTCGAACACGTAGAGCCGCAGCGGCGTGGCGGTCTGTGCCGTCGCGAAACTGACGCTCGCGGCAAAGGCGAGGGCCGACATGACCGGCCGACTCATTGGATGCGGCCCTCCTCGGCGGTCTCGATGTCGAACGACAGATCCTGCACTTCTTCGCCGCCGTTCCAGATGACGCGCGACAGCTTCCACCCCTCGGCGCGCCGCGCGTACAGCCACAGATAGTGGCCGCGCTCGCGGACGACGAGCCCGCTGTCCTTTTCTCTGAGCGTCTGAAAGAAGCTGCCGCGATCGAAGGCGAAGCCGCCGTCCACCACGATCTCGGCGCTCTCGCACACCAGCTCGCGATCGAACTGCGCCAGCAGCCCCTGCAGCACGTCGCGGACGAACGACAGGCAGGCGGCTTTCCCCTCGCGCGCCGGCGCGTCGGGCGGCATCACCACCGCGTCGTCGTCGAGCGTGGCCGCAAAGAAGCCGAGGTCGCCGCGGCACTCGGCCGCCACGATGGCCTGGCGCATCCCGTTCAACGCGTCGATGTCGGCCGCTGACATGGTGCCGTTCCCTTCGGAGCGCATTGTGCCATACCGCTCAGCGCGCGGCGCGGCGCACGGCGCGCGGACGGCGATCGGGGACGTAGTGGAAGTGCACGAGATAGACGCGCTCGCCGCGGCCGTGCTTGGCCACCTTCAGCAGGTCGACGACGCCGAGGAAACCCGACCGTCGCGCGAGCTCGGGGGTGACGTGCGCGATGCTGATCGGCTCGATGGCGTCCACCTCGACCTGCCCGTCGGCGCCCAGACGATAGCGGCCGCCCACCTTCACCCGCGGCCGCAGCCAGATGCGGACGCTGCAGGTCACGTCGCCGCGCTTGATCGGATCGTGCAGGCGCCGCGTGAACAGCATGACGGCGCGCTCACACGGCCGCGTCGAACTCGGGACGATAGCGGGCCACGCCACCCAGGCGCGGCGCGGCCGCCGAATCGAGGACGAGCAGCATGACGGCCTCGTCGGGCACCTCCGGCCACTGACAGCGCACGCCGTGGCGCGACGCCCGCTCGAAGCCGAATCGTGGGTAGTACTCCGGGTGGCCGATCACGAACACGAACGGCGCCCCGCCCTCGCGCAGCCGTTTCGTGCCCTCGGCGATGAGCGCCGACCCGATGCCGCGCCGCTGCCAGGCCGCGCGGACCGCCATCGGCGCCAGGCCATACCCGCGCAGCACGCCGCCCGCGGCGTCGATCTCCACCGGCGTGAACAGGATGTGTCCCACGACGTCGCCGTCGCGCTCGGCCACCAGCGACAGCCGGTCGTCGCAGCTCGCGCGGAGCGCGTCCACGAGCCCGGCCTCGACCGGCGTGCCAAAGGCCTCTTCGAGCACGACGCGAATCGCCGGCGCGTCGCCGGCAGCCTCGTCGCGAATCATCGGCGTACCATCTCCCCTGCCTGCCGCATCTTCCTGAACGTCAACGACACCCGCCGCGAGCGACGCAACCCCCGTCCGTTCCAGTCGTCGTCGACCCGCGCGGGAATGGCATGCTGCCACTCGTGCCGTGCCTCGCCCGACAACACCACCACGCTGCCCGGTTCGAGCAGCACGGCCTCGGTGGCGTGACCGGTGCGTCGAAACTCCATCACGCACCCGGCGCCCAGCGTCACGCCGGCGATGACGTCGGCGAACACCGGTGCGTCGATGTGCGGCCGGATGCCTTCGCCAGGCTCGTACTCGGTGACGATCA
>DASRPM010000042.1:0-12244 GCA_035646375.1 Vicinamibacterales bacterium | reverse complement strand
AGGGCTGGTGGTGTCGCTTGGGATCAGGCGAGCGGTCATCGACTCGAGCGTCGCGGCTTCGGCCGGCGTCAGCGTCTCGAGCGGCTCGCGCGCCGGCGTCCGTGCGGTTTGCGCGTCGGCCGTACCCGCTGCTGGCGGAAGAACGTCGGTGAGGGCGACGAAGGCGCCGGCGGCGCCCACGCGGCCGAGCAGCGCGCGGCGCGACAGTGCGTCCGGGCGCGTGGAGCGGTCGTCGCTCATTTGCGCCGTGCCGGCGCGACGCCCACGGTGCCGAGCCGCGCCCGATCCAAGGAGGCCCGAATGAATCCCGATGCCCGCAGCTCGTCCACGAACGCGTCGAGCATCGCGGCGTTGGCCGTGTCGCCCTTCTTCACGACGAACGACTGTTCCACCGCCACATAGCTGCCGGTCAGCGCCCGCACCGGCGTCTTTGCCGCCGCCACGGCCTCGGCCGCGCGCTGGGTGTTCAAAGCGATGGCATCCACCTCTTTCGCGGCCAGCATGCGTTCGAGCTCGGCCTGCGGCGGCTGCGACTCGATCGGTTTCACGCGCGCGCGTTTCAGGTTGGCGCTCAGGTAAATGTCCTGCGTCTGCGCCCGCACCGCCGCCACGGTCAGGCCGTCGCGATCGAAGTCCTCCACGCGGCGCATCGGCGACGAGTCGAGCACGAGATAGGTGTTGTACATGACGGCGAAGGGCCCGGCGAACTCCACTTCGCGCGCCCGCGCCTCCTCGTAGGCGAGGAAGCCGATGTCCGCGGTACCGCCCTGCACGTGTGCGATGACGCCCTGCGCGTTCGGCGCGGCAATCAGCCGGAACGGCACGTTGAGCCGCCGCGCCAGCTCACGGACCAGGTCGGCAATCGGCCCCGTGACCTCTCCGGTCTTCGGGTCGACGCGCGCCTGGACGGGATTGGTGCCGAGAAACGCCGCGCGCAGCGTGCCGGTGGGCGCCAGGTCCGCGCCGCCGGCTGCCTCGATGCCTGCGCTCCAGATGACCGCCGCGATGAGCACGATCAGGCCTCCCCGCACGCCGCCGATTATGCCCGACCCGGCGGGCCCCGGGCGTAGAATCTCCAGCCATGCGTCGAGCCCCCGCCCTCGCGATTCTGGCCGGTCTGACGTTGCTGCCATCTGCCGGCGTTCGTGCTCAGTCGGCGGCCGAATCCCGCAACATGGTGCTGGTCGGGCACAACGACCTCAACGGGAACGGCGACGGCGGCGAAGGGCTGGCGCTGCAGGAGTTTCCCGGCGGCCGCAAGATCCTCTACCTTGCGCACGAGGCGCCGGCGCGCTGCCTGAGCGTCCTCGACGTCACGAAGCCTGAGGCGCCGGTGCTGCTCAATCAGCTGCCGTCGCCCGCGCCAGGCGTCACGCGCTGCAACTCGCTGGGCCTCTCCGGCACGGTGCTGGCCGTCGCGAACCAGGCCGCCAGGGCCGGCGGCAAGCTGGCCGGCATGTGGGTGCTCGACGTGTCGAGCCTCGAGCGCGTCACGTCGGCCAGGTCGCTCGACGACCTGAAGCTATCGTTCTTCGACACCTCGGGTCCGCGGTCGCGCGGCGTGCACAACCTGTGGTTCGTGGACGGCGAGTTCGCCCACCTCACCACCGGCATGCCCGACTTCACCCCCACCAACGAGCAGGACGATCAGATCTGGGTCACCGTGGATCTACGCGATCCGCGGCGCCCGCGCGAGGTCGGGCGGTGGTGGCTGCCCGGCACGCGCGCGGGCGATCGCTGTCGGCCCGGCTGCCTGCCGAAGCGCCACGCGCCGTTCGACAACGGCTACCGCCCGCATCAGATCGAGATCTGGCCCGAGCGTCCGGATCGCGCGTATGTCGCCTACATCGACGGCGGCGCGATGATTTTCGACATCGCGGGCCTCGCGCAGGTGAAGAGCGGCCGCGCCGCGCGTTATACGCCGCGGCTGATCGGCCGGCGCGAGTTCCATCCGCCGTTCCCGGCCTGGACGCACACCTTCCAGCCGATGTTGTCGCGCAACCTCGCGTGGGCGGCCGACGAGGACGTGATGGACAACTGCAAGGACGCGCCGAAGCTGGTGTGGCTGCTCGATATCCGCGACGAGACCAACCCGGTGATCGTCGCGACGGCGCCGCTCCATCCCGACGACGGAAAGCTCTGCACGCGTGGAGGCCGCTTCGGCGCGCACAACCTGCACCCCAACTTTCCCGGCCCGCTCTATGCGAACCTGCAGAACACCACGGTGTCCACGTGGTTCAACGGCGGGGTGCGCATCTATCGGGCCGTCGAGGGGCCGAAGGGCGTGGCCAACGTGCCGCCGCAGATCGAAGAGCTGGGCTTCTATATTCCGGCGGCGCCGCCGCGGAACCCGTCGAAGACGATCCAGATCAACCACGCCATCGTCGGTGCCGACGGGCTCATCTACGCGAACGATCGCTTCGCCGGCGGGCTGTACATCCTCCGCTACACCGGTACAGTTCCGCTGGACTAGGGCGGCTCCTGCGGCGGCAGGGGTCGCCAGGCCCGCCTGAAGGCACGGACCTTGCTCTCTTCACGGCATGCTCCGTATTGCCCTGGCGACAGCACTCGCGGCCGCGCTTTCCACCACGGCCGTTGCGCAGCAGAAGCCGGCTCCAGTCAAGACGGCCGCGGCGCGCGACATGCTCGCGGCGCAAGTGTTGGTGGATCGCGCCGGATTCTCGCCAGGCGAAATCGACGGCCGCGGCGGCGCCAATACCGACAAGGCCGTCGATGCCTACGAGCGGGTTACCGGCTCGCGAGTCGGCGACCTCGTGGTGGCGTCGCCGGAGCCGCCGACCATCACCTACACGATTACCGCTGAAGACGCCGCGGTGCCGCTCGTGCGGTCGATTCCGCGCGACATGATGGCGAAGGCACGGTTGAAGCGGCTGAACTACACGTCAACCCTCGAAATGCTCGCCGAGAAATTCCACGCGTCGCCGGCGCTGCTGCGGCGCCTCAACCCGCGCCTGCAGCTCGGCGCTGGCCATCAGATCGTCGTTCCGAACGTGCACGTGGTGTCGGCCGCCGAGGGTAAACCGCAGCCCGATATCGTGGTGCACGTGTCGAGGTCGTTCTCCACGCTGTGGGTGACCGACGGTGCGGGCAAGACGATCATGCACGCGCCGGTGACGAGCGGCAGCGAGCACGACCCGCTGCCGGTCGGTATGTGGACGGTGACCGCGGTCTCCCGCAACCCGAGCTTCAACTACAACCCCGATCTCTTCTGGGACGCCGATCCCTCGCACGCGAAGGCGAAGATTCCGCCGGGCCCGAACAACCCCGTCGGCCTGGTCTGGATCGACCTCAGCAAGCCGCACTACGGGATCCACGGCACGCCCGAGCCCTCCACGGTCGGCCACACCGAATCGCACGGCTGCGTGCGGCTCACGAACTGGGACGCCCTGCGGCTGGCCGCGATGGTGGGGAAAGGCACCAAGGTGGAGTTCGTCGAGTGAAGCGCGCCGCCATGACGCGGCCTGCCGCGGGGTGGTTGATCGGCGCGGCTGCCACGGGGTTTCTCGCCGGCGTCCTCGTGATGTCACTGCCTGGCGGTGTGGCACCGGCCGTGGCCGAGCGTGAGCTCGTGCCGCCTGCGCACACGTCGGCAGCCGCGGCTGCACCGGCGGTCGTCGCCACGCCGGCGATCGGTGCCGACCCGATGGAAGACCTCCGGCGGCGTCACCTCGCGCTGCCGATCAGCGGCCTCGAGCGCGACGACCTGCGCGACAGCTTCGACGAGATGCGCAGCGCAGCCCGCCGCCATGAAGCGCTGGACATCCTGGCTCCGCGCCACACACCGGTCCTCGCCGTGGAGGACGGGCGCGTGGCGAAGCTGTTCCTCAGCGACGCCGGCGGGATCACGATTTACCAGTTCGACCCGACAGCGACCTACGCGTACTACTACGCGCACCTCGAGCGGTACGCCGATGGGCTGAAGGACGGCGACGCCGTCGAGCGCGGGCAGGTGATCGGCTACGTCGGGACTTCCGGCAACGCGCCGCGTGACACGCCGCACCTGCACTTCGCCATCTTCAAGCTGACGGACGAAAAGCGCTGGTGGCAGGGCACCGCCATCGATCCCTACCCGATATTGCGGTAGCGCTCTAACCGGTGGCGATGGGGCCGCGGCGCGCGAGGATGTCGGCCTTGCGGATCAGAATCAGGTGGTGCGGGCACTTCTTCGTGTCGTCGTAGAGCCGCTCGCAGTCGTCGCACCGGACGCATTCGGACTTCAGGATCTTCGGGCCCTCGATGGCGCCCCATTCGCACGCCTTCTGACAGATCTTGCAGGTGTTGCACTCCGACCACCGCTTGATGCGGAACACCGTCAGGTTCGAGAGCACGCCGAGGAAGGCGCCGAGCGGACAGAGAAAGCGGCAGTAGAGATTGCGGACGAAAATCGACGCGAGGAGGAGCGTGCCCAGCATCGCCAGCAGCACCGGCGTGCGCAGGTGCAGGCCGAACATCCAGAACGGCTCGATGTAGGGGTAGATCAGCGGGTCCTTCGTGGCCAGGTAGTAGGCGAGCGCGCCGCCCAGGATCCCGTACTTGATCCACGCCGCGCGTTTCTCCAGCGCCCGCGGCACGTTCCACTTCCACCGGTTCGGCACGACGGCGTCGACGAGCTGTGTGAGCGCGCCAAAGGCACAGATGCGGCCGCAGTACACGCGCCCCCACAGAATCGTGGAGACCACGGTCACGATTGCGAGCAGGTACCACGCGAGGTTCGGCCGGAAGATCGGCAGGTTGCCGCCGAGCAGACCGAACACGTTGACGATCGAGATCAGCAGGCTCTTCCAGACGCCGAGGAAGGCAACGGCCACCACCAGCGTCACGTACTTGAGCGCCTTGCTCTTGCGGAAGAAGCTGACGAACGCCAGCACCAGGAAGGCGGACACGAGACCGAGGTCCACCGCCTGCGCGCGCAGGTCATCGGCCCACGTCGGAACGTCTTCCTCTTCGTCGCCGAAATCCCAGCCGTCGGCTGGCTGTGCCGGAGCTTGTTGCCCCATGTAGAGGGCGGTCTTGAGACCGCCCTGATACGCGTCGGCAGAGGAGACGAATGCCGTCCCCGCGAAGATCAGGAAAGCGGCGAACAGCACGCGCAGGAGGCGCGCGCGGGCGCTCACTTGGCAGCCGCGGGCGGGGTGAGCAGCGTCCGGGCCACGCGCCTGGCGGAGTTGCGGATCGAGCGGACCGCGCTCGACATCGTGATCGTCGCGCGCGACACGGCGTCGATGTCCTCACCGAGCTTGAAGGGATCGCGGATGTCCTTGTTGCGGAACTGCGCCGAGAACTGCGGCATGTCGATCGAGAAGTTGCCGTACGGCTCGCGGTGATCTCCCATCACGATGCCGCTGATCACGCCCTTCATGTCGAGCCCGACGAGCATGACGATCGGCCCGCCGTAGCCGCGTTCGAGCGGCACCACTTCGGTGGTCCAGAACGCATAGCCGAGCGGCGTCTTCGCGCCGCGCGCGTCGGCGGCGAAGGCCGTGAAGTGAAGGGGCTCCCCTTCCTTGGGCGAGAATGTCGCGGCCGCGGGGAAGAGCCGTTTCAGCTTGTCCAGCACCGATGCCTCGATGCCGGCTTGTCCCACCGCCAGGCTGCCGCTGCCCACGAGCAGGGCCGCCAGGATCATGAACCGTTTCAGGGTCGTTTTCCTCGGAGACCGAATTATAGGGGATAGTAGACGCATGAGGCTTTCGTCGATTCTGTCCGCCGCGGCGGCCGTCGGCGTCCTCGCCAGCGCGGCCCCCGCCCTGGCCCAGGATCCGCCGAATCCGCTGACAAAAGTGAAAGCGCTGAGATGCCGGTTTCCGGTGGCCGTCTCCGGAACGTGGAAGAACGGCGAGGTGGCGGCGACGCCGCGCACCCAGGAGCTGCTGATCAACGTCACCGAGATCGACATTGGCGATGGCACCGCCGAAGTGGCCGGGACGGCCGGAAAGGCGTTCGTGAGCGCCGTGCTCTCGGGCTGGAGCCTCTATTTCGTGGACAACGGCGTCGGCCAGCTCAACGTGACGACGGTGTTCGCCCAGGAGAACTCGCCCGGCAAGCTCAAGGCGGTGCACTCGCGCCACGGCTACCTGCAGATGCAGGTGGGGAAGTTCATTTCCGAGCCGTCGGTGTCGCAGAACTACGGTGAATGCGAGATTCTGCCTTGATCTCGGCAGGTCGGCAGGTGAGCAGGTAGGCAGGTCACTGACCACCTGTTACGATCGATCCGTGACCAGGGGAGCCTCGTGCGTGGTGGGCGCCGCGCTCGTTTTCGCCATGACCGTGGTAGCCGCGCTCCGCGCCGAGCCGGCCGTGCCGCTCGCGCAGGGCGGCGCCGCCGAGCGTGGCGAACGGCTCATGAACGCCAGCTGCCAGGGCTGCCACGCCGTGCGCGTCATCCAGGTGCAGGCCAAGAACGCCGAGGAGTGGGCCAAGACGGTCGACGCCGAGATCGCCAGGGGCGCGAAAGTCGCCAAGGAAGACATCCCCGTGCTCGTCGAGTACCTGGTGGATCACCACGGCCCGCTGCCCAACGGAGCAGGCAAGGCGATCGTGCTGAACATCTGCACCATGTGCCACGACCTCAGCCGCATCCGGCGCGGACACCGATCCCCCGAGGAGTGGGAAGAGACGCTCAACTCGATGCTCAACGAGGGCGCTCCGCTGCCCGACGATCTGTTTCCGGTCGTACACGCCTATCTCTCGCGCCACTTCGGCGTCGAGTGACCATCGCCGCGCGTGATTCCCGCCGCTGAAGCGCTCGAGCGCCTGCGCGAAGGCAACCGCCGGTTTGCGTCGGACACGACCACGCAGGCGGGGACCGGCTTCCGCTCGCGCCGCCTGGAAACCGCGCCAAACCAGGAGCCGTTCGCGGTCATTCTCGGCTGCTCCGACTCGCGCGTGCCGGCGGAGATCGTCTTCGATCAGGGGCTCGGCGATCTGTTCGTCATCCGCGTGGCGGGCAACATCGTGGCGCCTTCGCAGGTCGGGAGCGTCGAGTTCGCGGCGGACCGCACCGGCGCTCGCCTCGTGGTGGTGCTGGGCCATTCGCGGTGCGGCGCCATTCTGGCCACGCTCGAGGAGCTGGCACGGCCGACGACCGATCAGTCGCGCAACCTGCGCTCGATCGTCGAACGGATCCGGCCGGCCATCCAGCCGATCCTGCTGTCGCAGATCACGCCGACCGACGACGCCCTCATCCGTCGTGCCGTGCGTGCCAACGTGAAGGCGTCGGCGCACCACCTGCGCCATGGGTCGGACATCCTCGAGCGCCTGATTCAAACCGACGGCCTCGTCATCGTCGGCGCCGAGTACTGTCTCGAGACGGGCCTCGTGGAGTTCTTCGACGGCGTCTGACGGATCTGCGGTAGCATCAGCTCGCCAGCTCAGCCATAAATGAAATATCAGCACCGGGTCATGGGCATGCTGTCGCTGCTCGCGGTCATCACGTACGTGGACCGCGTCTGCATTGCCGTCGCCGGCCCGCGGATGCAGGACGAACTGGGCATCAGCCCCGAAGCGTGGGGCTGGGTGGCCAGCGTGTTCTTCATCTCCTACGGAGCCTTCGAGATCCCCACGGGCCTCCTGGGCGACCGCATCGGGCCGCGGAAGGTTCTGACGCGCATCGTGCTGTGGTGGTCGGCCTTCACGTCGCTCACGGGCACGATCTCCAGCTATCCCTGGCTGCTGGTGGTCCGCTTCTGCTTCGGCATGGGCGAGGCCGGCGCCTATCCCAACGCGTCAACGGTGATCAGCCGGTGGATCCCGTCGCACCGGCGCGGCCGCGCGTGGGGCGTGGTGTGGATGACCAGCCAGATCGGCGCCGCCATCTCGCCGCTGCTCGTGGTGCCGATCATGGCGCGCTACGGCTGGCGGGCGGCGTTCTTCGTCTTCGGCTTCGCCGGCGTGCTCTGGGCGGCCGCGTGGTACTGGTGGTTTCGCGACTGGCCGCAGGAGAAGCCGGGCGTATCGCAGGACGAGCTGCGCGAGATCGGGAGCAGCGCCGACGCGGGTCACGGCGGGATGCCGTGGAGACGCGCGCTCGCCGACGGCACGTTCTGGCGCATCGCGTTCATCGGCGCGTGCTACGTCTACGCCATCGCCTTCTTTCAGTCCTGGCTCCAGACGTATCTGGTGCGCGGGCGGGGCTATACCGAGGCGGCTCTGGTGCTGTCGTCGTTGCCGTACGTGGTGGGCGCGGTAGCCAACGGCAGCGGCGGGCTCCTCAGCGATGCGCTCGTCCGCCGCTGGGGGCTGAAGGCCGGGCGGCGGGCCGTGGGTGTGCTGGGGCTGAGCTGCGCCGCCCTGTTCATGGCTGCCACGATTGTCACCACGAGCAACCTCTGGGCCCTCGTGTTCCTGTCGCTGGCCTATGCCGGCATCCTGCTGCAGCAGCCGAACCTGTGCGCCGTGTGCCTCGACACCGGCCGCCGTCACGCCGGCGCGGTGTTCGGCTTCATGAATACCGCCGCGCAGATCGCGTCGGTCGTGTCGTCGATCGCGTTCGGCTACATCGTGGGCTACTCCGGCAACTACAACCTGCCGTTCATCCCGATGGTCGTCACGCTGGCTGCCGGCGCGGTCCTGTGGTTGAAGCTCGATCCGGCACATCAGATCTTCGAAGAGGTGGAGGCTCGCAAGGTGGCATGAACGAACCGGTCGCGCTCAGCATCTCGCAGTTCATCGACGCGTGGCGGATCTTCGGCCGCGGGCACGCCGGGTCGAGGACGGAAAGCGCCGCCGGGGTGACGTACGTGTTCACCGGGCTGCCGATCGCCTTCTTCAACATCGCGGTGCCGGCGGTTGGCCCGCTGTCGGCGGCCGCCCTGGAGGCGACGGCGCGCGGCGCGATGCACTGGGCGTCGGACAGCGCTCCGCCGTGGCTGTTCGTCGTCACGCACGAGGCGCTCGAAGCGGGCGTCGATGCCGCGGCGGTGCTCGACGGCCTCGGTCTGGTTCCGCTTCTTCCGATGACTGGAATGACGGCCCGGTGGATCGCCCCGGCGGCGCAGACCCCGGCCGGCTTGCAGCTCGAGGTGCCCGAGGACGACGGCGGCTGCGGCGACATCATCGACGTCAACAGCGCCGCCTACGGAATGGACCTCGCCGCGTCGAAGCCGTCGTACGGCCGGGGCGCCTTCTGGGCCGATCAGGTCGCCGTGCTCGGCCGGGCGGCGGGCACTCCGGCCACGAGCGCCGCCGTCATGCTGGCAGGCGGCCACCGCTACGTCGCGCTCGTCGCCACGCACCCCTCGCACCAGAAGAAGGGATTTGCCGAAGCTGCCATGCGGCACGCGCTGAGCGTCGCCGCCGAACGGTTCGGCGAGCGTCCAACCTTCCTGCACGCGACGGACGCCGGCCGGCCGATCTACGCGCGCATGGGGTACGAGCCGGTGGCCACGCACACCTGCTTCATCGACAAGCGCTTCCTCGCCGGGCACTGAGCGTCAGGACAGACAGGATGAGCGATCGTGACGACTGGACCGCACGCGTCTCGGGCACGAACTGCCCGCTGTGTGCGCCGCGCCCGCAGTCGAACGATCACTGGGACCTGATTGCGCCGCTCTCGGTCTCGTCGCTCTATCTCGCGAAGAACCAGACCTACCGTGGCCAGTGTCAGCTGATCTTCGATCTCCGGCACGCCGCGCGGCTCGATCAGTTGACCGCCGACGAGGTCGCCGCGTTCAGCCGCGACCTGTTGGCCGCGCACAACGCGGTGGCCCGGGCGGCACGTCCGGACCACATGAACGTGGAGTCGCTCGGGAATATCGTGCCGCACCTGCACTGGCACATCATTCCGCGCTACGTCGGTGACCCGCAGTGGGGCGTGCCCGTCTGGACCAATCCGCTGAGCTCCATGCCGGATCGCCGGCTGGACGAGATGGAGCAGGCAAGCCTGATCGACGCCATCCGGGCCGCGCTGACCGGCCGGAGGCACGCTCTGGAGGACTGAGATGATGATGACTGGACGCGCGGCCATCAAGACGTTCCTCGGCGACGACGCGGCCAAGACGAAATCCGCCGGCCTCTCGCTCAAGAACGGCACGGTGACGGGCGCCGACGTGTCGGGAGACACCGGCTGGATCAGCGGCAACTACACGGTCGTAGACGGGTCTGGCGCGGCGGTGGACAGCGGCAGCTACCTGTCGGTGCACAAGCGGACCAACGGCCAGTGGCTCTACATCCGGGACACGTGGAACTCGGATCGTCCGCCGGCCGCTCCTGCTCCGGCGCCGAAGTAGAGCCGGGTCTTTAGACCCGTCTGGTCGGGCAGGTCTGAAGACCTGCCTCTACGTACGTTTGCGCGCCTCGAGAATGGCCTGCACCAGCGACTCGGGCACGTCGTCGGGGACCGGGTCGTTGGCGGCACAGGCCTTCGCGAGCACCACTGTTTTCTCGTAGGTTTTCAGGTAGTCGACGCACGACGGGCACATCGCCATGTGACGGTCGAACTCCGCGCGCTGACCGGGCGGCAGCTCGTCGTCCAGGTAGCTCATGATGAAGTCGATGAGCTGCTGACACGTAATGGAAGGCCTGGCGTCCAGTGGGACCTCTCTCAGCGGGGCACAGCGTACTGCATCGGCGGCAGCGGCGCCACCTCGCAGAACACCTTGATGACGTCGGTTCCAGACTTGAGCGTGGCCATCAGCTCGCGATAGCTCTCCAGGCCGCGGATCGGATGCGTGAGCAGCCGCGAGAGCCATCCCGGAGACCCGGCTTCGGCCAGCGCCATGTCGTAGATGCCGGCCTCGAAGTGCTCGCGGTTGGCGTTCACCGTGCCGACCATCGCCTTGTTGCCGAGCACGAACTCCAGGTTGATCCGGTCCACCGGTACTTCGGCGCGATGCTCGCCACCCGTCACGCTCGCCAGCACCAGCACGCCGTTCCTGCCGAGCGCCTGCATGCACTCGAAGGCGATCGGCGCGTAGCCGGTGGCCTCGAAGATGATATCGAAGGGCCCGAACAGGCGCGACGCGTCGAGCACGGGCACCACCGTCGTCGACACGTACTTCGCGCCCAGCCGTTCGATGAGATCCGAGTTCAGGTACGGCGGCGGCCGTAGCGCCAGCACCGTCACCTCGAGACCGCGCAACCGCAGCACGAGCGCCGCCAGCAGGCCAATCGTTCCGGCGCCCATCACCGCGGCCCGCCTGGGACGCCAGATGCGCAGGCGCCGCTGCACTTCGTACGCCTGCGCGATACCCTTTTCCACCACGCTCATCGGTTCGAGGAGCACGCCGACATTTCGCAGGAGCGCCGGCACTTTGACGATGAAGTCGGCGTCGTCCACGTAGTACTCGGCCAGAAAGCCGTGCCGCAGGTTGATGCCGCGCTCGACGTGGACGTCGTCGGTCGTCATGTCCGGGGTGCCGATGCGGTCGAACAGGCTGGAGCCGTGACGCCGCACGGTGGCGACCACGAAGTCGCCCGGCGCGAGCCCGGTGACGGCGGGACCGACTGCTTCCACCTGTCCGAACCCCTCGTGGCCCGTGATCAGATAGTCGTCACCGGGCGGAGCTTGGCCGTACTCGGCGGCGTCGAGCTCCTGGTCGGTGCTGTCCACGCCCACCCGAAGCACGCGGACGAGCACGCCGCGCCCGCCTGGCACCTCGTCGAGCGACGGCCTCGCCACGTCGATCAGCTGCAGGCTGTGGGCGCGGCCGGGGGAGACGGCGAGCGCTTTCATCCCACTGTGGTCTATCAAGAATCGCTCCAGGGCTTTTTCCGCCTAGATCAGCGGATTGCCGGTTCGGCATTTCGAGGGTTGGATGCCGGCTCCGGCCCGTCGTTACGGCGGGCTAACTGGACCGCAAAGACGCCCGGAAATCAGTCCTTCGGGTTGGTCGCAAAGACGGTGAGCTCGGTCACGAAACCGCGGTCGTCCATTTCGAGCGACGACCGGACGGCGTGGGCGATCTCATCCACTCGCAGCTTGGTGGGATTGTCGGGCGCCGCCCGCTGCGGCAAGCCGGCGTGGGCCGCGAATTCGGTCATCACCTCGCTCGGGTTGATCAGGATGACCCGCACGTTCGACGGCCGCAGCTCGGCGCGCCAGCACTCGGTCATGCCTCGCAGCGCGAACTTGCTGGCGTAGTAGGCGGTGCCGTTCGGCGCGCCGCGCAGCGCCGCGGTCGAGCCGATGTTGATGATGTTGCCGCTGCGGCGCTTCACGAAGTGGCGGGCCGCCGCGCGCGCCATCAGCATCGCGCCCGTGACGTTGGTGTCGATGATCGACTCG
>DASRPM010000041.1:0-10960 GCA_035646375.1 Vicinamibacterales bacterium | reverse complement strand
CCGCCCCCCGCGCCATGCCGGGGCTGCCACATTCCTTTTTCGTCACCGCGGGGAGGGCATGATGAAGGACCAGAGCGCCGCACTGAAGGCGGTGGCGTCCGACGCGCGAACCGGTACTCGAGGGGCCGTGCTCCTGGCCGGTGCGGCGGGGGCGGCCGGGGCGAGGGCCGCCGAAACGCTGGCCGCCGAGCTCGGCACGACGGTGTCCCGCGTCGATCTCGGCGCGGTCGTCAGCAAGTACATCGGGGAGACCGAGAAGCATCTCGACGCGGTGTTCGCCGAGGCGGAGCGCGCCGGCGCCGTGCTGCTGCTCGACGAGGCCGACGCGCTCTTCGGCAAACGGACCGCCGTCGAGGACTCGCAGGACCGCTCCGCGAACCTGGACACTGGCGACCTTCTGGCGCGCGTCGAGGAGTACAACGGCGTCGTGCTCCTCGCCACCAACCTGCGTACGAACATCGATCCGGCGTTCACCCGCCGGCTCCGCGTCATCGACTACACCGCACGCTGAACGTGTGCGGCTGCGCTAGGAGATCCGCCACATCCACGCGTTCTTCCGTGGAAATAGACAGCCGCGAAGCGGACGGGGAACAGGACCCGAGTGATAGCCGTAACCCCCTCGGGAGGTTACGGACGTGAAGGTCTACGGGGAGCACGACGAGCGTACCAAGGAACAGCTGGCGCGCTGCATCGACGCCGAGCCGGGCGCGGTGGGCGTGCTTTGCGCGGACGGCCACGTGGGCTATTCGATGCCGATCGGCGGCGTGGTGGGCTACCGCCGCTTTGTGTCGCCGTCGGGCGTCGGCTACGACATCGCCTGCGGCAACATGGCCGTGCGAACGAATCTTCAGGCAGCCGACGTGCCGGACGCGGAGATGGCGCGCATCGGCGACGAAATCCAGCGCCGCATCAGCTTTGGCGTCGGGCGCAAGAACAACGAGCCGATCGACTCGCCGGTGTTCGACCGCATCGGGTCGTCGCCGGTCGGGCCGCAGCGCGCGCTGATGCAGATGGCGCAGGCGCAGCTGGGCACCGTGGGCAGCGGCAACCACTACGTCGATGTGCTCGAAGACGAGACGGGCCGCCTCTGGGTCGCGTGTCACTTCGGCTCGCGGGGCATCGGGCACAAGACGGCGACGGGGTTCATGAACATCGCCCAGGGGCGCACGTTTCACGACGGCAAGGGTGAGGGCCATATGGACTCGCCGCCGCTGCTGCTCGACGTGTCGCAGCCGAGCGGGCAGGACTACATCGAGGCGATGACGATCGCGGGCGAGTACGCCTACGCGGGCCGCGAGGCCGTCGTTGCCAAGACGCTCGAGATCCTCGGCGCGCAGGCCGAGTGGTCGGTGCACAACCACCACAACTTCGCGTGGAAGGAGACGCACGCCGGCGACACGCTCTGGGTGGTGCGCAAGGGGGCCACGCCGGCGTTCCCGGGGCAGTGGGGCTTCGTCGGCGGCTCGATGGGCGACATCTCGGTGGTCCTGCGCGGAGTCGAGAGCGACGCGTCGCGCGAGGCGCTGTACTCGACGGTGCACGGCGCCGGCCGCGTGATGAGCCGAACTCAGGCGGCCGGCAAGCAGCGATGGACGAAGTCGTGGGCGTGCGGGATGCGCGACTGCACCGGCACGCTGCCGGCGGCGGCACCGCGCGGGGCCGACGGCAGCAATCCGAAGTGCCCGGTCTGCGGCGGCAGGATGCAGAGCCGCAGCCGTGCCGAACGGCTGTCGACCGGGCTCGTGGACTTCGACGCCGAAAAGGCGCGGCTGCGCGCGCGCGGCATCGTGTTGCGGGGAGCGGGCGCCGACGAAGCGCCGCCGGTCTACCGGCCGCTGCGCTCGGTGCTCGACGCGCACGCCGGAACGATCGAGGTCGCGCACACCTTGCAGCCGCGCATCGTGGTGATGGCCGGCGGCGACGAGTTCGATCCCTACAAGGACTAACCGACGGAGTAGGCAGGGTGGGCGGGTGGGGGAAGGCGCGACAGCTCGCCTACACCGCGGCCAGGTGACCGGACCCGATTTCCCGCAGCGGAGCGGCGGCGTCGAATGACGCCGGGTCGAGCTCGATTCGCGTGCGGGGCGCGTCGGGGTCGAGCATCGGAATCGCGCTGAGCAGCGCCTGTGTGTAGGGGTGGGTGGGCTGCGCGAAGATCGCCGCCGTGTCGCCCATCTCGACGATCCGTCCGCGATACATCACGGCCACGCGGCTGCAGATGTGCTCCACCAGCCGCAGGTCGTGCGCGATGAACAGGTAGGTGAGCTTGAGCTGTGCCTGGAGATCGAGCAGCAGCTTCACCACCTGCGCCTGAATCGAGACGTCGAGCGCCGACACCGCCTCGTCGGCGATCACCAGCGCGGGGTTGAGCGCGAGCGCCCGCGCGATGCCGACGCGCTGGCGCTGTCCGCCGCTGAACTCGTGCGGATAGCGTTCGAGATGGGCCGGCTCGAGGCCGACCAGCTCGAAGAGCTCGCGCACACGCGCGCGACGTTCGTCGCGCGACCCGAGCTGGTGGATGACGAGCGGTTCCTCGACGATGTCGCGCACCCGCATGCGCGGGTTGAGCGACGAGTACGGGTCCTGAAAGACGATCTGCATGTCGCGGCGTGCCCGCCGCATCCGCTCGCGCGAGAAGGCCAGCACGTTCTCGCCCTTGAACCGCACGTCGCCGGACGTCGGCTCGATCAGGCGGAGGATGCAGCGCCCGGTGGTGCTCTTGCCGCTCCCCGACTCGCCAACCAGCCCGAACATCTCGCCTTCGTCCACCGAGAACGTCACGCCGTCCACGGCCTTGACGATCGTGGTGCGGCCGAACAGGCCCGGTTTGCGCACGAAGTGTTTAGTGAGGTCGGCGACCTCCAGCAGCGCCATCAGCGGCCGTCCCCGCCGGCTCCGTTGGCCTCAGAGGGCATGCCCGGCACGGCGGCCAGCAGCGTCCGGGTGTACTCGTGCGACGGCGCCCGCAGGATCTGGCGCACGGGGCCTTCCTCGACCAGGCGGCCCCGGTACATCACGGCCACGCGGTCGGCCATCTCGGCAATCACGCCGAAATCGTGCGTGATGAGCAGCAGGGCCAGGTTGAAGCGGGCCTTGAGCTCGCGCAGCAGGTCCAGCACCTGCGCCTGGATCGTGACGTCGAGCGCCGTCGTCGGCTCGTCGGCGATGACGAGCGGCGGGTGGCAGGCCAGGGCGATGGCGATCATCGCCCGCTGTCGCATGCCGCCGGACAGCTGGTGGGGATAATCGCGCGCGCGGCGCGCCGCATCGGGGATCTTCACCGCGTCGAGCAGCTCGATCGCCCGCGCCTGCGCCTCGGCGCGCGACCGGCCGTGCACCGTGAGCGCTTCGGCAATCTGGTCGCCCACGCGCATCACCGGGTTGAGCGCCGTCATCGGCTCCTGGAAGATGAGCGAGATGCGCGCGCCCCGCACCTCGCGCATCTCGGATTCGCGCAACGCCAGCAGGTCGCGGCCTTCGAAGACCACGCTGCCGCCCGTGATGCGGCCGGGCGCCTGCAGCAGCCGCAGGATCGAGAACGCGGTGACGGACTTGCCGCTGCCCGATTCGCCCACGAGCCCCAGCGTTTCTCCGGCGGCGACCTGGAAGCTGACGTCGTCGACGGCGGGCACGGCGCCGCCGAACGAGACACTGAGGTGCTGGACGTCGAGCAGAGGAGCGGACATCGAGTCGCTAGGTGCCTGAGGTGTCGCGATGCTCGCCGAACACGGCCCGCAGTGTATCGGCTATTTCGCCAAGTGTCGCGTGCGCTTCCACCGCCGCGATGACCGGCGGCACCAGGTTGTCGGCGCCCCTGGCGGCGCGCTCGACGGCGTCGAGGGCCCGCCGCCAGTCCTGCGCGCTGCGTCCGGCGCGCACCGCGCGCAGCCGCGCGATCTGCTCGCGCTCGATCGCAGGCTCGATCTCGAACACCGGCGGTGCGCCCGGCGAATCGTCCACGAAGCGGTTGATCCCCACGACCACCTGCGTGCCGTCCTCGACCGCGCGCTGCGCGCGATACGCCGACTCATGGATGCGCCGCTGGACGAATCCCGATTCGAGCGCCGCCAGGGTGCCGCCCATGCCGCGAATCTGCTCGAGGAGCTGTTCGGCATCCGCTTCGATCCCCGCCGTCAGCTCTTCGATCGCGTAGGCGCCGCCGAAGGGGTCCACCGTCTGCGCGACGCCGCTCTCGTGCAGCAGGATCTGCTGTGTGCGCAGCGCCAGGGTGGCGCTCTGCTCGGTGGGGAGGCCGAGCGCTTCGTCGCTGCCGTTGCAATGCAGCGACTGGGTGCCGCCGAGCACCGCCGACAGCGCCTGCAGCGCCACGCGCACGATGTTGTTGGCCGGCTGCTGCGCGGTGAGGGTGCTGCCGGCCGTCTGGGTGTGAAATCTCAGCTGCTGGGCCCGGGGATTCGTCGCCCCGTACCGGTCGCGCATGAGCCGGGCCCACAGCCGCCTGGCGGCGCGGAATTTCGCGATTTCCTCCAGGAAGTCGCTGTGCGCGTTGAAGAAGAACGACAGGCGCTGTCCGAAGGCGTTCACGTCGAGGCCGGCTGCCAGGCAGGCCTCCACATAGGCGCACGCGTTGGCCAGCGTGAACGCCACTTCCTCCACCGCCGTCGAGCCGGCTTCGCGGATGTGATAGCCGCTGATCGAAATCGAGTTCCACTGCGGCGTCTCGCGTTCGCAGAACGCGATGATGTCGGTGACGACGCGCAGCGATGGCTGCGGCGGAAAGATGTACGTGCCGCGGGCGGCGTACTCCTTGAGGATGTCGTTCTGGATCGTACCAGTAAGAACCCTGGGATCGACGCCCTGCCGTTTCGCGACCGCGATGTAGAGCGCGAGCAGGATGATGGCCGTCGAGTTGATCGTCATCGACGTGGAAATCGACCCGAGCGGGATGCCGTCGAAGAGCACCAGCATGTCCTCGATCGTGTCGATCGCCACGCCAACGCGCCCCACTTCGCCGGCGGCCAGCGCGTGATCCGAGTCGTATCCGATCTGCGTCGGCAGGTCGAAGGCGACGCTCAGACCCTTGACGCCCTGCGTCAGCAGGTAGCGATAGCGCGCGTTCGATTCCGCGGCAGTGCCAAAACCTGCATACTGCCGCATCGTCCAGGGGCGTCCCCGGTACATGGTTGGCTGCACGCCGCGGGTAAAAGGGAACCTGCCCGGAAGACCAATGTCTGCATCGGCGTCGATGTGGGAGACATCCTTGGAAACGCGGTAGTGACGCGGTTCTGCGGTGGTCGCCATGCCGCTGCCGATTGTAGCCCGCGGCCCGCGCGGAGCGCGGCAAGGGGCACTGCGCTGGTGCTAAGATTGGCGGCGGCGCGGAGACATCGCCACCTGGAGGCACGCTGTGGGCAACGGAGAAGACAAGGGCAACATGGACGACGTTGTGAACCAGCTTGCCAAGGAACTGGCCGATGCCATCGGCGCCGCGGTCGCCGACCACGCCAAGATCGAAGCGTGCCGCGCCAAGGCGCGTGAAGCCGGTTTCGATCTGCGCGTCTCGATCGAAGCGGTCGTCGGCTTCGTCAACCGCACCAGCGGCGCCGCGGTAACCCGCGTCACCACGCCGGCGCGCCTGCTGCCCGGCAAGCGCGACTACGAGCTCACGAGCAACGATCGCCGCTTCCTGCGCTCGCTTCGCATCAGCTGCGACGAGTCGAAAAAAGAAGCCGTCGAGTAACCGCTACACCTGACGCAGGTCGCGCCCGGTCATCTCGCGCGACGGCGCGAGCCCCATCAATCCGAGGATCGTCGGCGCGACGTCGCACAGCGCACCACCCGATCGCAGCGAGGGGCTGGCGCCTGCCCTGGCGATCACGAACGGCACCGGGTTCGACGTGTGAGCCGTGTGCGGCGCTTTCAGGACGTCGTCCCACATCTGCTCGCAGTTCCCGTGATCGGCTGTGAGGACGAGCGTGCCGTCGCGAGCTTCCATGGCCGTCGCAATGCGCGCCAGGCATCCGTCCAGCGCCTCCACGGCGGCAATGGCCGCGTCGAGTTTGCCGGTGTGGCCGACCATGTCGGCATTGGCGAAGTTGCAGATGACGAGCCGGTGTCTTCCGCTGTCGATGTCCGCGAGCAGCGTGTCGGTAATCTGATGCGAGCTCATCTCCGGTTGCAGATCGTAGGTCGCCACCTGTGGCGACGGCACGAGCACGCGGTCCTCGCCCTCGTACGGCACCTCGATGCCGCAGTTGAAGAAGTAGGTCACGTGCGCGTACTTCTCGGTTTCGGCGAGGCGCAGGTTCTTCACCGCGTCAGCCTGCAGCACCTCGGCGAGGCTTCCCGAGAACGACTGCGGTTCGAACGCAACCGGCAGGTCCAGCGTGGCGTCGTACCGCGTGAAGCAGGCATAGGACAGCTGCGGCGCGTCGCCGCGTTCGAACTCGGAAAAGCCGGGTAGGGCGATCGCGCGCGTGATCTGACGTACCCGATCGGCGCGGAAGTTGAAACAGATCACCGAATCGCCGCTCCGGATCGGCCCGAGGGGCGCGCCGTCGCGCGTCACCACGGCCGGCTCGATGAACTCGTCGGTGGTGCCGGCCGCATAGGACTCCTGCAGCCACGCGCGCGGAGAGGTGATGGCCTTTCCCGTCCCGTGGACCATGGCGTCGTACGCCCGCTTCGTGCGGTTCCACCGGCGATCCCGATCCATGGCGTAGTAGCGCCCGCCGATGCTTGCGATCTGCCCAAGGCCCGCCGCAGCGAGCGTTCGTTCGAGCGCCGCCACGGAGCCGGCTCCTCCCGTCGGTGATGTGTCGCGGCCATCGGTGATGGCGTGCACGTGAAGACTCGTCACCCCGTTCCGCCGCGCCATCTCCACCAGCGCATCGAGGTGCCGGATGTGGCTGTGGACGCCCCCGTCCGACACGAGACCAACCAGATGCAACGAGCGCCCGCTGCTGGCGCCTCGCACCATCGCCGAGGTGAGTACCGGGTTCGCGAAGAACTCGCCGTCTGCGATGAACCGGTCGATTCGCGTCAGGTCCTGGAACGCCACCCGCCCGGCACCCATGTTCATGTGCCCGACCTCCGAGTTGCCCATCTGTCCGGCGGGAAGCCCGACGGCTTCGCCGGACGCGTTCAGCGTCGTGTGGGGATACCGCTCCATCAAACGGGTGAACGCCGGCGTACGCGCGAGCGCGATGGCGTTGGCGTCCTTTCGAGGGCTGCATCCCCAGCCGTCGAAGATGAGGAGTACGGTTGGAGCGGCGGTCGTAGTCACTGGAAAATTATCGATGATCCGCCTTCGGGCCGCGATACACGCGATGAGGTAGCCGCGCGGCGGCGAGGTTCAGTCGGCCGCGCAGCGCGCCGCGGCGAATCGCATCGACCGCAGCTTCGCGTCACGGATCGCTGTCGTGCGAAAGCACGTGCCATCGAGCGCTGCGTCGAGCGCGAAGGGGGATTCCGCGCCGTCGGCCGACCATGCCAGCGTCACCGCGTCGATGCGCTCGGCGCGCAGCGTGGCGAGCGCGCGCGCGGCGGCGTGCCCGTCCGGCACGTACAGGAACACCCGCGTGCCGTGCAGCGCGGCCGCAATCTGATCCAGCCACCAGAGGTTGGTCACGATCACGCTGCCCGCTGGTGCCACCGCCGCCACGGCCACGACGAGGCCTTCGTAGTCGCGCTTGGCGCCGCGCAGCTCGAGGTACGCGCTGCGGCTGGTGGCCGCGCCCGCCAGCAGAATCACGGCCAGTGCTACGAGACGGGGCGTCCGCCACGCCCCATCACCGGCCGCGCCGGTTGCGCCGCGCGCCGCCAGCAGCAGGAGCGGCGGCGCGGCGACGAGCAGGTATCGCGTGCCCCACTGCGCGCCGCCGTCGTTGGTCGCGGTGAGCACGACTCCCGCCACTGCCACCAGCGCTGCCAGTGCGACACGCCGCGCCTCTCGCGTCCAGGTGACCCCGGGTACGAGCGCCAGCAGCGCCAGCGGGAACCCCTGCCAGAACGACGGCGTCGGCAGCGCCCGGCGTGCGGCCAGCACCGCGATCACGGCGGTGCCGGCGAGCGCGAGCAGCTGCCGCGCGCGCACGTTCGCCGTGAGCGGAGCGGCGAGCCACGCCGCGCCGACGAGCGCCAGACCGGCGGCCTCGGCGTCCGACGCCGGCCACAGCCAGTCCTGCACACGCTGCCACCGGGCGGCCAGGAAATCGGCGCCGATCGGCGCCAGCACGGCGGACGCATGCGCGCCGAGCGGATTGCCGAAGTGCAGGTAGTTGACGAGAGCCGCGGGCACGAGCAGCGCGGCCGCGCCGCCCGCGAACGGCAGCCAGTGCCGCGGTCCCAACGCGAGCGCGAGCCCTGCCGCGTACCAGGCGCCCTCGGGCCGCAGCAGGACGCCGGCGCCGACGAGTGCGCCGCCAAGTGCCACGCGTGCCCGTGAGCCGCCGCCCGCGAGGACGGGCGCCGCCGCCGCGGTACCGGCGGCCAGCAGTGCCACGGCCGGCGCGTGCTCCCAGAACTCGAGCGCGTAGAGCAGGAGTGGGCTGGCGGCGACGGCGATCCACGCGAGGACGGGCCCCGACGTGTCGGGCAGCAGATGCCGTCGGGCGGTGGCGAGCAGCGGCACGAGCGCGATGAACGCGAGCGCGGGCCAGACGTAGGCGCCGCGCAGGCCGAAGGCGGCGACGAGCGGCGCGGTCAGCGGCGGGAAGAGCGGCGACTGCAGGACGTGCGCGTGCTCGCCGTGCGGCACGACCATCGGGTTCACGAACGTGGTGGCGCGCTCGCCGATGCGCGGCAGGTCGGTTTCGAAGGGGCGCGCGGGATGCGCGATGGCCTCGAGCGTCGCGATCAGCTTGACGCCCGAATCGCCGCTGAAGAACGCGCCGGCGGGCAGGCCCGCCGCCAGCCACCCGAGCGCGAGCGCGGTGAGCGCGGCAACGCCCGCCGTCTGCGCCCTCGTCACTCAGGCGGTGGCGCGCAGCTGGCGGATCGCGGCCCGGCCGGCGTATTTGCCTCCGGCCCCGAGCTCCTCCTCGATGCGCAGCAGCTGGTTGTACTTGGCGACACGATCGCTGCGGCTGGCCGATCCGGTCTTGATCTGTCCCGCCGACGTGCCGACGGCGAGATCGGCAATCGTCGTGTCCTCCGTCTCGCCCGAGCGGTGCGAGATGATCGACGCGTAGCCGGCGGCGCTCGCCATGGCAATCGCGTCGAGGGTTTCGGTGACCGTGCCGATCTGATTGAGCTTCACCAGGATCGCGTTGGCGACCTTCTGCTCGATCCCCCGCTTCAGGATCTCGGGGTTGGTGACGAACACGTCGTCGCCCACGAGCTGCACGCGTTCGCCGATGGCCGCGGTGAGCGCCGTCCACCCGTCCCAGTCGCCTTCGGCCACGCCGTCCTCGATCGAGATGATCGGGTACTGCTTCACCCAGCTGGCGTACATCTCGACCATCTGATCGGGCGTGCGCGTCGCCTCGCCCGACTTCTTGAACACGTATTTCCCGTTGTCCCAGAACTCGCTCGCGGCCACGTCGAGCGCCAGGTAGACGTCGGAGCCAGCGGTGAACCCGGCCTTGCCCACTGCCTCGAGCACCACGTCGAGCGCCTGCACGTTCGACTTCAGGCTGGGCGCGAACCCGCCCTCGTCGCCGACGCCGGTGGAATAGCGACCCTTCTTCAGGATGGCGCGCAGGGCGTGAAAGATCTCGGCGCCGGCGCGGAGCGCTTCCGCAAACGTGGGCAGCCCCACCGGCAGGACCATGAATTCCTGCAGGTCCACGCTGCTGTCCGCGTGGGCGCCGCCGTTGAGGATGTTCATCATCGGCACGGGCAGCAGGTACGGCGTGTCCCCGGTGCTCCGCCCGGCCAGCGCCGCGAAGTGCGCGTAGAGCGGCACGCCGGCCGCGGCGGCCGACGCGCGGGCCATGGCCATCGACACGCCGAGGGTCGCGTTGGCGCCGAGGCGGCTCTTGGCCGGGGTGCCGTCGAGCGTCACCAGCGCGCTGTCGAGATCGCGCTGGTCGAGGCTTTTCCCGACGACGGCCTGCGCGATCTCGCCGTTGACGTGCGCCACGGCGGTGCGGACGCCCTTGCCGAGATAGCGCGCCTTGTCGCCGTCGCGCAGCTCGAGCGCCTCGCGCTCGCCCGTGGACGCGCCCGACGGCACGGCGGCGCGTCCCAGGTGCGAGCCGGCCGTGAGGTCCACTTCCACCGTGGGGTTGCCCCGCGAGTCGAGAATCTCGCGGCCGTGAATGCCCGTGATCTTGATCGGCGCCAAGTGCGACTCCTGAGGGAGAGAATGTCAGTGATCCATGCCGCTGCGATCCGCCTCGGACTCGAGGCGGAGTTCCTCGTCGCTCACGGGCCTGATGAACGGCTCGTCGTTGGCGGTCACCACGACCACGCCGTTCTCGGTGACGGCATGGCGGAGGCGATCCTCGCTGGCGTTGTAGCCGATAAGGGCGCCGCGCGGAATGAGCACGTCGCGATCGATGATCGCCTTGCGGATCCTCGCGTGGCGGCCCACCCGCACGCCCGGCATGAGAATGGTGCGCGAGATGTCGCAGAAGCTGTGCACGCGCACGTTGGGGCAGAGGATGCTGCCGACGATGCGGCTGCCCGAGATGATGCAGCCGTTCGACACGATGGAATCGAGCGCCTGCCCGCAGCGCACGCCCTCTTCCGCAAAGACGAACTTGGCGGGCGGCGCCTGTGGCTGATAAGTGCGCAGCGGCCACTCCGGATCGTAGAGGTTGAACTCGGGGCTGATCTGGCAGAGATCCATGCTGGCGTCGTAGTAGGCGTCGAGCGTGCCGATGTCGCGCCAGTACTTCGCCGACTTCTTGTTCTCGTCGTAGAAGCGATACGAGTACACCGCCTTGGGCGAGATGAGCGACGGGATGATGTTCTTGCCGAAGTCGTGCTGGCTGTCCACGTTCGCGGCATCGTCCTCGAGCGCCTTGACCAGGACGTCGGCCTTGAAGATGTA
>DASRPM010000040.1:0-4636 GCA_035646375.1 Vicinamibacterales bacterium | reverse complement strand
AGGTTCACCTGCACCCGCCGTACGGGAGTTTCCACCGGTATGACCTGTTCGACTTCCGCCTCGGTCAGCGGCACGATCACGTCGCGGGTCTTGCCGTCGGCCATCGTCAGCGTCACGGTCACCGGCAGGTCGAACACGTTGTCGGTGGGCTGCGTAAAGCGCACGGTCACCTGGCCGTCGCCGATCGTGGACTTGAAGCCGATGCGCGGGATGTCGGTGCCGTAGATCCAGCGCTCGAAGAAGCGGTCGAGGGTGCGGCCCGACTCGGCCTCCAGCGCGCGCTCCAGATCGTCCGTGCCCGCCTTCTGGAACCGCCGGTCGTCGTAGAACCGGCGCAGCCCGGCAAAGAACACCTCGTCGCCCAGGAACCGGCGCAGCATGTGCAGCACGGCGGCGCCCTTGTTGTAGACGATGGCGCGGTAGACGCGCAGATCGGTCTTGATGTGGCCCAACCGATAGCCCAGGTGCACCGGCCCCTGATCCGACTGCGACAGCGACCAGCGGCGGAACTGCCGCAGCATGTCGCCGAACACGCGATCGCCGCGCGCCTGCCGCCCGTAGAGCGCGGCGAAGTACTGCGCGAACCCCTCGCTGAGCCACTGCTCGTGATAGTTCTTCCACCCGAGCGCCTGGCCCCACCACTGGTGTGCGAGCTCGTGCGCCAGGAAGAACTCGGGGAAGCCGTCGAAGGAGGCCGGGTCGCCGCGCCACGCCGCGTTGTTGGCGCTCGCCACCGGGTCGTTCAGGACCGCGAAGTAGCCGGGGCTGTGGCCCCCGGGGAGCTCGCTTTCGACGAGCGCAATCGTCATCGCCGGAAAGGGCGCTTCGCCCACCAGCGTCGAGTAGAAGCGCATGATCTCTTCCACCTGCGTCGCGAGCTGGCGTCCGCGGCCGTGCAGCCGCGGCTGCGCCTCCACGGCCACGGTCACCTTGTCGATGTCGGCGCCGGGGCGGGAGGCCTCGATCGTCATCGGCTTTTCCGACACCCGCGACAAGCGCGAGACGACGAGCGCGAGATAGCGCAGCGGCTGGTCGGAGCGGAACACGAACGTGGCGCCGTTCTGCTGTGCCAGCCCGTCGCGCAGCGGGACGACCTGCGACGCCGGCACCGGCTCGCCGCTCGCCACGCTGCGGTAGCCCTCGGGCACGGTGACGCGAATGGTCGCCGTGGCGAAGTCCCACACCGGGTTTTGCGGATACCAGTACGTCCGGTTGCTCAGGAGGTAATGCGGCTCCACGGGAAAGAGCGACTGCGACTCCTGTCCGGGGTCGCGCGCCACGGCCACCGTGTCCACGTCGAGATCCTGCGACGGCAGCCGGCCGTCGTAGGTGACGATCAGCGTGAGATCGGAGTCCTGCGGGATCACGCGCGGCAGCGACACCAGCACGGTGTCCTGCCCGCGCACGCGGAGGTGGAGCAGCGGCCCGTACTCGACGCTGACGACGCTCCGCACCTGTAGCGCGTCGGCCAGCCGCAGTGTCACCGACGTCATCGACGTGCTGCGGACGCGCATGGCCAGGCGCGTCCGCCCCTGGAGGACCTGCCGCTCGGGCTGCACCGAGACGTCCACGTTGAAGTCCTGGACGTCGTAGTCGCGGAACGCGTCGTCGCTGTAGAACCGCCCGCGCGCCGCCAGTTTGGCCGCCGAGGCATAGAGGTTGATCGTCTTCTTGTTGTCGCGCTGGAAGAGGCTCACGTCCTCGGCCTGCGCCGACGACCGCGAGAAGGTGAGCGTGTCGTAGCGCCGCGTGTCCACTTCAGCCACGAAGTCCTTGTTGGGCGGCAGCAGATACCAGTCGTCGGTGCTGAGATCGCGCAGGTCCACCAGGAACGACTTGGGCGACAGCCGCTCGAACACCCCTTCGGCGCGGCGCACGGCCCGGGCGTCGATCGGCGCGGCCGGGAGCTGCAGCGCCGCCACCTGCTGGCGGTAATCGGATGGATTGAGCCGGATGAACGCCGTCTCGAAGGCGGCGTTCAGCGTGTCCCGGCCGGAGAAGATGCGCAGCTGCCCGCGCTCGGCCGGCGGCGACGGCTGGAACTGCATCTCGCCGCGGCCGACGAGCACGATGCCGGTCACGCCTTCGTCGCTCTGCACCGGAAATACGGTGCCCTCGTCGAGCGACACCACGAGGTCTTCGGACGTCACCCTGAAGCCCTTCGCCGCCAGCGGCGTCCCGGTGTCCAGACGCAGGCGGTAGAGGCCGTCCACCGAGCTGATGCCCTCGAGCGCCACGATGCGCCACGAGGCGAGGTCGCCATTGGGCGGCCGGCGGACGTCCATGCCGGTGGTGAGGATGCGCGCGCGGCCAGGTGAGGCGACGAAGAACTCCACGACCAGGCGGAAGCCGTCGCCCGGCGGGGCGCCTTCGAGCGGCGCGCGCTCGCGCTCGCGCACGAGGGCCTTCACCGCGCCCGGGAGGAAGAGGTCGACTTCGTAGCGGCGGATGCCGGCTTCGGCTACGCCCTGGCCGAACATGCCGGCGAACTGATCGCGCGCTCCCCGCACCATCATTTGCTCGAGGCGCGTGAGCAGCGCGGCCACGGGGTCGGGGTTCGCGCGGTCCTGTGCGAAGGCCGGCGCGGCGCCGGCGAGGCAGACGACGATGAGGACGAGCAGTCGAGCCATCAGTCTCCAGCGACGCCGACGACCAGCCGCCCGCCCGGAGAGCGGGCAATTAAATACTGCCCTAGCGGGGCGGAGCCCGAACGCATTTTTCCGAGGCGGAGCCTCGCTAGGCTACCACTGGGGGGAGCGGGGGCAAGCGCCGCGCGATGAGGACCGTGAGGTCGTCGAGCAGACGGCGTTCCTCAGTGTGTACTTGCACGGCCGCAAACAGCGCCCAGCCGAGTTCGCGCGCCGATCCCCACTCCCCGGCGTCGGTGGTCCGCTCCACGCCGGCCTCGTCGAACGGCTGCCCCTGGCCGTCTTCGGCCTCGGTGATGCCGTCGCTGTACATGACGATGACGTCGCCCGGGTTCACCGTCGTGCAGCCTTCCTTGTAGGCGGCCTCCTGAAACATGCCGAGCGCCATGCCGCCCTCACGCAGCCGCTCGTAGCTCCCGGCGGCGCGCCGGAGCAGCGGCGGGTTCTGGCCGGCGTTGACGAAGCGCATCTCGCCGGTGGCCGGATTGAGCGTCGCCAGGAAGAGCGTGATGAAGCGCGACCCGGGCGCGTGCTTGACGATCTGCGCGTTCAAGCGCGCCACGAGCGTGGCGCCCTCGAGGCCCTCGTCCACGAGCGTGCGCAGCATGGCCAGCAGCAGCGCCATGAGCAGCGCGGCGGGGCTCCCCTTGCCGGCGACGTCGCCGAGGGCCAGCAGCACGCGTCCGTCGCGCAGCGGCAGGATGTCGTAGAAGTCGCCGCCGACGGTGTTGGCGGGCCGCGTCATGCCGAAGGCCTCGAGCTCGGCGGCGTGGAACGCGCCGCGCGGCAGCATCGCCTGCTGAATCTGTCGCGCGATTTCGAGGTCGTTCTTGAGCGAGAGCCGGTCCGCCACCTCGAGCAGCACGAGGAGGTTCAGCAGCAGGAAGCCGATGAGCAGCCACATCGTGCCGGGCGCGAAGGCCGGATGCGGCACGAGCAGGAAGTGCATCTCGCGATAGAGCTCCATGAGCCCGATGAGCGTCGTGACGAGCGAGATGCCGTAGATCAGGCGGCGCGCCGGCGTCAGCCGCATCGTGAACGCCAGAAACAGCATCCGCACCGACCCGATGGCGCGCTTGTGCCACGGCAGCTTCTGCAGCGCCAGGAAGTCGATGCCGCGCGAGAAGAAGCGGTAGGCGTCCGGCGCGTCGCGCGTGAACAGCCGGCCGAGATCGGTCGTGTTGAGGCCGCGCGTGTAGGCCTTCAGGAAGTGATCCTTCTCGGCTCGCGGCAGCGGCGGAACCCTCATGACAGCTGTGCCACTCCCAGCTCGCGCGCCGCGGTGGCAAACGCGTCGAGCGCAAACGACAGTTCCTCGCGCGAGTGCGTCGCCGTCACGATGGTGCGAATCCGTGCCCTGCCCTTCGCGACGGTCGGGAAGCCGATGCCTTGCGCGAAGACCCCGAGCTCGAACAGCCGGTCGGAGAACCGCATGGCGAGCGCCGCGTCGCCGACGATGACCGGCGTGATCGGGCTCTCGCTGCGGCCGGTGTCGAGCCCGAGCGCCGCCAGGCCCGCCTTGAAGAAGCGGGTGTTCTCCCACAGGCGCTCGATGAGGCCGTCGTCGGATTCGAGCAGGTCGAGTGCGGCGAGGCACGTGGCCGTGACCGACGGCGGGTGCGACGTCGAGAACAGGAACGGCCGCGCCCGGTGGTGGAGGAACTCGATGAGCGATCTCGACCCTGCCACGTAGCCGCCGAGCGCGCCGATGGCCTTCGACAGCGTGCCCACCTGGATGTGCACGCGGCCGTGCATCCCGAAGTGATCGACCGTCCCGCGGCCCTGCCGCCCGAAGACGCCGCTCGCGTGGGCGTCGTCCACCATCATCAGGCAGCCGAACTCGTCGGCGACGTCGCAGAGCGCGGGGATGGCGCCGAGGTCGCCGTCCATGCTGAAGACACCGTCGGTGATGATGAGCGTCCGCTGCGTCCGCGGCAGCGCCGCGACGATGGCGCGCGCCGCCGCGGCATCGCCGTGCGGGAACACCT
>DASRPM010000039.1:0-19345 GCA_035646375.1 Vicinamibacterales bacterium | reverse complement strand
CTCCTCGATCATCGTGACCGCGATCCCGTATCAGGTGAACAAGGCGCGCCTGATCGAGCGCATCGCCGAGCTCGTGCGCGAGAAGACGGTCGAGGGCATCTCGGACATCCGCGACGAGTCCGATCGCGACGGGATGCGCATCGCCATCGATCTCAAGCGCGGCGAGGTGAGCGAGGTCATCCTCAACAACCTCTACAAGCACACGCAGCTGCAGACCAGCTTCGGGGTGATCATGCTGGCCATCGTCGGCGGCCGGCCGAAGATCCTCACGCTCGTCGAGTTCATCGACAACTTCATCGAGTTCCGCCGGGAGGTCGTGCGGCGGCGCACCGAGTTCGAGCTGCGCAAGGCCGAGGCGCGCGCCCACATCCTCGAGGGGTTGAAGATCGCCCTCGATCACCTCGACCAGGTGATCGCCCTCATCCGCGCCTCGAAGAACCCGCCCGAAGCGCGCGAAGGGCTGATGACGCAGTTCGGTCTGAGCCAGATCCAGTCGCAGGCCATTCTCGACATGCAGCTCCAGCGCCTGACGGGCCTCGAACGGCAGAAGATTCTCGACGAGCTTGCCGAGATCCTGAAGCTGATCGAGCGCCTGCGCGCGATCCTCTCCAGCGACAAGCTGCTGCTCGAGATCATCGTGGGCGAGCTGCGCCACGTGGTCGAGAAGTACGGAGACGACCGTCGCACGGAAATCCTCCCTGAAGCCGGCGAGTTCCGCGCCCTCGACCTGATCGCCGAGGAAGACATGGCGATCACGGTGACCAACACCGGCTACATCAAACGGACCGCCATCACGAACTATCGGAACCAGCGTCGTGGCGGCAAGGGCCGCATCGGCATGCGCACGCGCGAAGAGGACTTCGTGAGTCACCTCTTCGTGGCCTCGACGCACGCGTACGTGATGATCTTCTCCGACCGCGGCCGCGCTTACTGGCTCAAGGTCCACGAGATTCCCGACGTTGGACCGGACGGCCGCGGTAAAGCGATCGCCAACCTGGTGTCGATGCAGGAAGGCGAGCGCATCGCCGCGCTGCTGACGGTGCGCGAGTTCGAGGAGAACAAGTTCATCGTCATGGGGACCACCGGTGGCGAGGTCAAGAAGACCGAGCTCTCGGCGTTCAGCAACCCGCGCGCCGGCGGCATCATCGCGATGGACGTCGAGCAGGGGGACGCGGTGATTGCGGTGCAAGTGTCGGAAGGCAGCAACGAGATCTTCATCGGCACGCGCAACGGCATGTCCATCCGCTTCCGCGAGTCCGACGTGCGGTCGATGGGCCGCACGGCCGGCGGCGTCCGCGGCATCGAACTGCGCGACGACGACAGCGTCGTGGCGATGGAGGTGCTGGGGGCCGGCGGCACCATCCTGTCGGTGACGGAACAGGGCTTCGGCAAGCGCACCGAGCTGGACGAGTACCGGCTCCAGACGCGCGGCGGCGTCGGCATCATCAACATCCAGGCCAGCGACCGCAACGGCAAGGTGATCGGCGTCGCGCAGGTCTCCGACGACGACGAGCTGATGCTCATCACGCAGCAGGGCAAAATCCTGCGCATGGCGTCGAAGGGCATCCGCACCATCGGCCGGGCCACCCAGGGCGTGCGCCTCATCGACATCGAGGGCGACGACCGCGCGGTGTCGATTGCGCGACTGGCGGAGCAGGACGAGGACGATCCAGGCGCGCCGATGACGGAGCCCTCGTCCGAGCCACCCGCGGAACCGGAAACGCCTTCGTAGGTCCCGGCTTCAGCCGGCCCTGCCCCGCCTGAAGGCGGCCCTACTGGGGCTGTGGCCGCAGTACTTCCTCGCCAGCGAGACCGTACCGGCGGATGAGCGCCGGCGTCTGGGAAAAGTCCGAAAAGCTCAGCCACGCCCGGTTCTGGTCGTCGAGATACATTCGCGACACGACCCTCGTCCCCCTGTCCAGAAAGCGAATGTAGGCGCCGCCTTTCGCGTCGGCCACGAAGGTGATGCGCTCGCGGTTGGCGTCGTTTCCAGTGCCGGGGGGCGCGTCGAGCCCGAGCACCATGCCGCCGTCGTCCATGAACGCGACGCCGAAACGCTCGATGCCGTTCGTGTCGTTGATCCGCAGCCCCACGCGCCGGCCGTTGCCAGGAGCGTCGAGCGGGCCGAGCACCATGCGAGACCGCCCTTGCGCGTCCTCGATGACCAGCTGCCTGGCCCGCACCGTGTCGGTCTGCTGCGCGGCGGGCGCCGGCGCCAGCGCCGTCACGAGCGCCAGAACCGCCAGCACGACCGCAAGGACCTTGAATACGTACAGCTGGCGTTCCAGACGGTTCATCTGGGCCAGAATCGCGTCGAGCTCGTGAGACATGAGCGCTCTCCTTCCGCGCGGCGGCGCTTCGCGAGCGAATACTTCCAGACGCGTCGCAGGTTACCGCAACGTCGTGCGAGAATTCCGGCGACGGCCGAGCCGAAGCGCCGGTCGTCTACAGAGGCATTTCATGCCGCTCGCTCGCCTCGCAGCGTTGGCCCTTCTTCTTCTCGCCTCCCAGGGGTTCGCGGCGAGCCTGCGAGGTCAGGCGGCTCCGGCCCCGCCTCCCGCGTCTTTCGACGTCGTGTCGGTGAAGCTCGACCAGGACCCGGCCGCGCAGATGGGTATCCGTCCCGTCGTCGGCAACCGGTTCTCGGCCGTTGTGACGGTGAACGTGCTGATTGCCGTTGCCTACGGCGAGGGGCCGGCGCTCCTCGAGAGCCAGGTCGCGGGCTCGCCCTCCTGGGCCGCGACCGACCGGTTCGAGATCAACGCCACGTTCGACGGACCGATCACGGCGGCGCCCGGAGGGCCGCCGGTTCGCTTGATGTCGATGATCCGTACTCTGCTCGCCGACCGGTTCAAGCTGCGGATCCACAGGGAAACGCGGCAGCTGCCCGTGTATGACCTCGTTGTCGCAGACGCCGATGGCCGCCGGCTCGGACCTCGCCTCACCCGGGCGCCCGGTACCTGCATTCGATTGAGCGGTGCCCTCCCCGCCAATGTGGACTTCAGCGCGCTGTGCGGGTTCAAGCGCGTCACGCCGTCGATGATCACGGGCAAAGGCGTGAACATGGACGCGCTTGCCGGTGCGCTGGGGCAGCGCGCGGACGTCCAGCGCATCGTTCGCAATCGCACCGCCCTCGAGGGCGAATTCGACCTGGAGCTCGAGTACGCGCCGTTCAGCGCCGGCGATCCCCAGCCTGGGCCAGGCATGGCGACGGCGATGCGCGATCAGCTCGGGCTGGCGCTGCGACCGGCGACCGGACCGGTCGACGTGTTCGTGATCGACAGCGTGGAGCGGCCGGCGGCCGACTAGGCGGGTTCGAGCTTCGCGAACTTGGCGCGCAGCGTCTTGGGGCCGACGGACAGGAACCGGACAACCAGCTTGACGTCGTCGTCGAGCGGCTCGAGCGCCGTGACCGTCCCGACGCCGAACGTGGGATGTCGCACGCGCAGCCCCACCTTCAAGCCGCCCGGCACCGACTGGTCCTCGTCCTCATAGCGGTAAACGGGTGTCTCTTCGCGCTTGCGCTGGCGGTAGCCGCCGCCTCCATTCGCCCAGGGCCGCTCGCCGCCGCGCGCGGCATAGCCTTGCGCGGAGCCAAACGACATCGCCGACGGCACGGTTTCCATCAACTGCGGTGGTATCTCGTCGATGAAGCGGGAAGGCTCGGTGGACTGGTAGTCGCCGTACACCCGCCGCCGAGCCGCCGACGTCAGTACCAGGCGGCGCTGCGCGCGCGTGATACCCACGTAGCACAGCCGCCGTTCTTCCTCGAGTTCCGCCTCGTCGTCGGCCGAGCGAGAGTGCGGAAACAGCCCTTCCTCCAGCCCCGCGATGATGACAATCGGGAACTCGAGCCCCTTGGCGCTGTGCATCGTCATCATCAGCACGTGGCTGTCCTTGGCGCCAGCTTCGTCGTCGGCATCCGACAGCAGCGACAGCTGATCGACGAACCCCGCGAGCGACGGCTCCGGGCTGCGGCTCTCGTACTCGCGCGAGGCCGACACGAGCTCCATCAGGTTCTCGACGCGCCCCTCGGCCTCTTCGCTGTGTTCCTCGCGCAGGTCCTTCAGGTAGCCACTGCGGTCGAGCACCTTGCCGAGCAGCAGCGCCACCGACGGCTCCGCGGCCGCCACCGCGGTCATCTCGACGAGGAGATCGCGGAACACGGCCAACACCGTGAGGGCCCTCGGCGCGAGGAGCCGCCGCTCGAGGGCCAGCGTCAGCTTCGACCAGAGCGACGTGGCGCTCACCACCGGCTGAAGACCGGCGAGCAGCGGCGGGACGTCGTCGTCGTCCCCGACCTCGACGGCTTCGAGCGCTTCCATCACACCCTTGCCGATGCCGCGCGCCGGCACGTTGATCACCCGGCGCAGGCTGACGTCGTCGTGCGGGTTGAGGACCAGGCGAAGATACGAGAGCGCGTCCTTGACTTCCCTGCGCTCGTAGAACCGGACGCCCCCGATGATGCGGTACGAAATGCCCGACCGGCGCAGCGCGTCTTCCACCGTGCGCGACTGCGCGTTGGTGCGGTAGAGCACCGCGGCCAGGTTGTCGCCGTCTTCACGCAGCGCCTGGCGGCAGGTGCGCGCGATGTATTCGGCCTCGTCGAGGTCGTCGCCCGCCCGGTAATACAGGATGGGGGCGCCCCCCTCCTGCTCGGTGTACAGCCGCTTGTCCTTGCGGTTCTTGTTCTGGGCGATGACCGCCGACGCGGCATCCAGAATCACCTGCGTGGAGCGGTAGTTCCGCTCCAGCCGCACCACCAGCGCCTCGGGGAAATCGTGCTCGAAGTCGAGGATGTTCCGCAGGTCGGCGCCGCGCCATTTGTAGATCGACTGGTCGGGGTCTCCTACCACGGCGAGGTTGCGGTGCACGGAGGCCAGCCGCTGGATCAGCAGGTACTGCGGGCGGTTGGTGTCCTGATACTCGTCCACCATGATGTAGCGGAACTGCTCGGCGTACTTGCGCCGGACGTTCTCGGATTTCTCGACGAGCTCCACCGTGTACAGCAGCAGGTCGTCGAAATCGAGCGCCCGGGCGTCCTTGAGCGCCTTCGTGTACATCGCGTACAGCTTGCCGAGATGCTGATCGCGCGGGTTCCACGAGCTCTCGAACACCTCGGGCCCTTCCATGCGGTTCTTGGCGTGGCTGATCCGCGACAGCACCATCCGCGGCTGTGTCGCCGAGTCGTCGATGCCCAGCGCCTTCAACCCCTGCTTCACGACGGACAGCTGGTCGTTCGAGTCGTAGATGACGAAGTCCCGCGACAAGCCGACGTGCGGCGCTTCGCGCCGCAGCAGACGGGCGCACAGCGCGTGGAACGTCGAGATCCACATCTTCCGGCAGTCCATTTCGAGGAGCTTCTCGACACGGGTCCGCATCTCCTCGGCGGCCTTGTTGGTGAAGGTGACGGCCAGCACGGCGGACGGGTCGGCAAACCCCTCCCGGACCAGATAGGCGATGCGGTGCGCGATGACGCGCGTCTTGCCGGAGCCGGCGCCCGCCAGGATGAGGAGCGCACCGTCCGTCTGCAGAACCGCTTGCTGTTGTTCCGGGTTGAGGCTGGAAACGAGATTCATTGAAGTAGACAGCCGGCCGCGCAGCACCCGGTCGAGTGCTCCGCGGCCGGCCGGCTACCTATTCTACCGTGACGCTCTTCGCGAGGTTGCGCGGCTGATCGACGTCGCAACCGCGCCGTACCGCGATGTGGTACGCGAGCAGCTGGAGCGGAATGGTCATGATGATCGGCGTGAGCAGCGCCGACGTGCGCGGCATCGTGACCTGCACGTCGTTCTGCGGATCGAGCACCGCGGTCATGCGCTCGTCGCCGGCCGTCGTGATCGCAATCACGGCGCCGCCGCGGGCCTTGGCCTCCTGCACGTTGCCGACCATCTTCTCGAACACGTGATCGTCCGGCGCGATCGCCACCACCGGCATCCGCTCGTCGATGAGCGCGATCGGCCCGTGCTTCATCTCGCCGGCGGGATAACCCTCGGCATGGATGTAGGAGATTTCCTTGAGCTTCAGCGCGCCTTCGAGCGCGATCGGATAGTTGACGCCGCGGCCCAGGAACAGGAAGTCGGTGCGGCTGTAGAACCGCTCGGCGATCTTCTCCACTCCGGCCGACGCCTTGATCGCCTGCTCGATGGTCTGCGGCAGGCGCAGCAGCTCTTCGATGTGGCCGCGGATCTCGTCGGTCGTCAGCGTGCCGCGGACCTGCGCCAGATACAGGCCGAGCAGCTGCAGCGCCACCAACTGCGAGGTGAACGCCTTGGTGGAGGCCACGCCGATCTCCGGGCCGGCGTGCGTGTACACGGTGCCGTCGGCGTCGCGTGTCACCGCGCTCCCCACCACGTTGCAGATGGCGATGCTGCTTGCGCCCTTGCGCGACGCCTCGTGCAGCGCCGCGCGAGTGTCGGCCGTCTCGCCCGACTGCGTGATGACGATGGCGAGCTCGTTGGGCGCCACGATCGGGTTGCGGTAGCGGTACTCCGACCCGTACTCGACCTCCACGGGCACCTGCGCCAGCGCCTCGATCATGTACTTGCCCACCAGGCCGGCATGCCAGGAGGTGCCGCAGGCCAGGATGATGACCTTCCGCAGGTTCTTCAGCTTCTCCACGGGAATGTGGAGGTCCTCGAAGAAGATCTCGCCGCGGTCGAGCGAGACGCGGCCCAGGATGGTGTCGCGCGCGGCCGTCGGCTGCTCGTAGATCTCCTTGAGCATGAAGTGCTTGTAGCCGCCCTTCTCCGCCGCGATCGGATCCCACAGCACCCGCTGCGTCGTCTTCGACACCTCGCGCCCGTTGTAGTCGGTGAAGACGACGCCCGAGCGCGTGATGACGGCCATCTCCTCGTCGCCGAGGAACACGACGTCGCGTGTGTGCGACAGGATCGCCGGGATGTCAGAGGCGACGAAGAACTCGTTGTCGCCGAGCCCCACGACGATGGGCGGCCCGTTGCGCACCGCCACGATTTTCTCGGGGTCGTCCACCGACACGAGCACGATCGCGAACATGCCGCGCATCACCTTGAGCGCACGGCGCGCCGCGTTCTCGAGCCCGTCCGTCCGCATCTCGCGCTCCACCAGGTGCGCGACGATCTCGGTGTCGGTTTCCGTCTTGAAGGTGTGTCCCTGCCCCTGCAGTTCGTGCTTCAGCTCGAGGTAGTTCTCGATGATGCCGTTGTGAACGACGACGATCTTGCCGGTGCAATCACGGTGCGGGTGCGCGTTTTCCTCGGTGGGCCGTCCGTGCGTGGCCCAGCGGGTGTGGCCGACGCCGTAGACGCCGTCGATCGGCTCGATGCGGATGGCGTTTTCGAGGTTGATCAGCTTCCCCGCCGATCGCCGCAGCTCGATGCCTTCCGGGCTCACGAGCGCCACGCCAGCCGAGTCGTAGCCGCGGTATTCCATGCGGCGCAGCCCGTCGAGGAGCACGGGCACGACAGGTTTCGATCCGATGTATCCGATGATCCCGCACATACGAGACTCTCCTACTAGGCTCTCTGTAACGCGCTCAACCTTTTTGCGGTACGGCCTTCTTGCGTTCCACCCAGCCCTCGACGTTGTTCTGACGGGCGCGCGCGATGCCCAGTGCGCCGTCGGGCACGTCCTGCGTGATCGAGGATCCAGCGGCCACGTAGGCGCCCTTGCCCACGCGCACGGGAGCGACGAGCTGCGAATCGCTGCCGATGAACGCCCCGTCCTCGATGATCGTCTGGTGCTTCTTCTCGCCGTCGTAGTTGCAGGTGATGGTCCCCGCGCCGACGTTGACGTGATCGCCGACGGTGGCGTCGCCGAGATACGCCAGGTGATTCACCTTCGATCCGGCGCCGAGCGACGTCTTCTTCAATTCGACGAAGTTGCCGATCTTGGCGCCCTCGCCCACTGCCGACGCCGGCCGGAGATGGGCGAACGGTCCGACCGCGGCGCCGTTGGCAATCCGCGATTCCACGATGACGCAGAAGCTGTTGATGTTCACGTGGTCGCCGATCTCGGCGTCCGCAATGCGTACGTGCGCCTGAATCTCGCACGCGCGTCCGATGCGCGTCGGCCCCTCGATGACCACTCCCGGGTGGATGACGGTGTCGCTACCGATCTCCGCGCGCGGATCGATGTAGGTCGTCGCCGGGTCCACCAGCGTGACGCCGGCGGCCATCAGCTCTTCGTTCTTGTTCTGTCTCACGAGCATCCCCACTTCAGCCAGTTCCGTGCGGCTGTTGATGCCGCGGATTTCCTGGGGGTCGTCCACGACGAGCGTCTCGACCGGCAGCTTGCGCCGCCGGTAGATGCTCACGAGGTCCGTCAGATAGAACTCCCCCTGCGAGTTCTGCGACGCGATGCCCCGCAGAGCGTCGAACAGCGGCGCCAGGTCGAAGGCGTAGATGCCGGAGTTGATTTCGCGAATCTGGCGCTCCGCCGGAGACGCATCGCGCTCTTCGACGATGCGTGCGATCTGGCCGTCCAGGCGGACGATGCGCCCGTAGCCATACGGGCGTTCGACCAAGGCCGTCGCGACCGTGGCCGCCGCCGTGGCCGACGTGTGCGCCTCGAGTAGTTTTTCCAGTGTTCGTCCGGTCAGGAGCGGGACGTCGCCGGAAAGCAGAATCACGGTGCCGGACTTCCCCGCCAGAATCGGCTCCGCCTGTTGCAGCGCGTGCGCGGTGCCGAGCTGCGGCTCCTGGACGGCGAACGCAACGCCGGGCCGGCCTGCCAGCCGCTGCCTGACCTTGTCGCCGCCGTGGCCCACGATCACCGTCACCGTGGCCGGAGCCACAGCCGCGGCGGTATCGAGGACGTGCTCCAGCATCGGCCGGCCAGCCACTGGATGGAGCACCTTGGGCAGGTGTGACTTCATCCGCGTGCCCTGGCCCGCGGCGAGAATCACGACGTGCGTCACTGACTGGTTCATCGGATGGGGGATGCAGGCTCGATACGGTCCAAAAACCGCCGCTCAGGATTCAATCGGACCACGGAATGGGTGCACGAGTCGAGCCAACCCCGGCCTCTGACTATCCTCCAGTCGATCGACCGGCGCGGTCTTTAGCCCTATAACTTGGACCGCTCGAGCGCCCTGTAGACCTCGTTCGCCGTGAGACCCAGCCTTCGGCCGACTTCGCTGGCCGCCTCGCGCCGTCCAGACGCCGACCCGGATTCCGAGAGCGCGCGAAACGCCTCGGCGATTTCGGCATCTGAGGCCGAGGCCGCGACGGCAGACTCTTGAACTGGGCCTATTACCACCGTGAATTCGCCCTTTTGGGTTATCGACAGAAATACGTCGCTCGTTGCCGCCCCGCACACGAATTCCTGGTGCACCTTCGTCAGTTCTCTGCCGAGACATATCTGTCTATTGCCCAAAATGACGCGCAAATCGCCGATCGTCGAACCGATCCGATGAGGCGCCTCGAAGAAGACTACCGTGCCTGGTAGAGCAGCGGCCCCATGAATCCACTGTTTACGGGCCTTTGCCTTAAGAGGAGGAAAGCCAAGAAACGTAACTGAATTCAATGGAAAACCAGACCCGACCGCGGCAACCAGGGCGGCACTCGCCCCGGGAATTGGATCCACGACGACCCCTTCCCGGCGGCAGGCGGCCACGAGCTCCGCGCCAGGGTCGGAGATGCCGGGCGTGCCGGCGTCTGTCACCAGCGCGACGCTTTCGCCGGCGCGAACCCGCGCGATCAGCTGCGGCAGCCGCGCGCGGCTGTTGTGCGCGTGGAAACTCAGCGTCGGCGTGTGTATCCCGTAATGACTGAGGAGCTTGGCGGTGCGGCGTGTGTCTTCGGCAGCGATGAGGTTCGCTTCTCGAAGCACGCGCAGGGCGCGCAGCGTGATGTCCTCGAGGTTGCCAATCGGGGTGGCGACCACGAACAGCGTGCCGGCCATCGTGGGAGTTGTGCGAGCGGGCGACGGTTATTGTACCATTGCCGGATGGGCGCTTCTCAAGATCCGCCACTGAGCGCCATCAGTCACAGTTCATGCACCCATCGGAGCCGTTTCCGCACTTTGTCGACGATTACCTGGCGTATCTGCAGGAGGTCCTGCCTAGTCAGGCGAGCCTCGACGGCGTCCACCTGCACGACGACCTGCTCGAGGACCTGAGCCGGCCGGGCATCGAAAATCACGTTCGCGCGCTGGCGGGCTTCGGCCGCCGCCTCAATCAGATAGACGCGTCGCATCTGACGCCGGTCGAACAGACCGAACGTTCCATCGTCGCCGCCAACGTCGAAGCCCGGATGTACGACCTGGAGGTAGTGCGGACCTGGGACCGCAGCCCCCAGATGTACGCCGACACCATCGGCATCGGCCTCGCCGGACAGGCCCTCTTTGCGTACGCGCCGGAGGCCGAGCGGGCCCGCCGCGTCGTCTCCAAGCTGCGTCAGGTTCCGCGCCTCGTCCAGGCCGCGCGCGACAACATCAAGGAGAGCCCGGGCATCTTCGTCAAGACGGGCCTCGAAAGCTGGCGCGGCGTGCTCTCGTTCATCGAGAAGGATCTGCCCAAGGCGTTCGCGTCGCTCGACGACCTCCACATTCTGGGCGACCTCGCCGACACCGCAACCGAGGCTGCGACAGCGGTGTCGTCCTACATCGGCTATCTCGAAACCGACCTCGCGCCGCGGGCGAAGGCGTCGTTCCGTCTGGGCCGGGAGCGGTTCGAGCAGAAGCTGAAACTCGACGAAGGGATCTCGCTGAGCGCCGACCGCCTGCTGACGATCGCCCTGCGCGAGCTGCAGGAAGTGCAGGAGGAGTTCCGGAAGGTCGCCGGCCGCTTGAACGGCACGACCGATCCCCTCGAGGCCTGGCGCATCGCCAAGGAGCAGCATCCCGAGCCGGGCACGCTGGTGGCGACGGCGCAGGCGCAGGTGGAGGAGCTCGAGAAATTCCTGCAGCGGCAGTCGATTGTGTCGATGCCCGCGTCCGAGCCGGTCGTCGTCGCGCCCTCGCCGGAGTTCTATCGCTGGGCGTTTGCGAGCATGTGGACGCCGGGCCCGTTCGAGAGCAAGCCAAGCCGCGCCTATTACTACCTCACCGACGTGATGCGCGGCTGGTCGCCCGAGCGCCAGAAGGAGCACCTGCGCGACTTCAACATCCCGACGCTGTGGACCATCTCGATCCACGAGGTCTACCCGGGTCACTTCCTGCACTACCAGCACCTGCGCCAGGTGGAGTCGAAGGTCCGCAAGTCGACCTTCTTCGCTCCGGCATCGTTCGTCGAAGGCTGGGCGCACTACTGCGAGCACATGATGGTGGAAGCCGGCTTCCGCAAGGGCGACACGGCCTTCCGGCTCGGACAGCTCGCGGAGGCGCTGGTGCGTCTGGCGCGGTTCGTCGTGGGCATCCGGCTGCACTGCGAAGACCTCTCGGTGGAGCAGGGGATGCGGTTCTTCCGCGACGAGGCGTTCCTGGAAGAGCCCACCGCGCGGCGTGAGGCCGAGCGCGGGACCTTCGACCCGACCTACCTGGTGTACTCGGCCGGCAAGATGATGATGCTGAAGCTCCGCCACGATTACGAGGAACAGCAGGGAGGGAAGTATTCTCTGCGCGGTTTCCACGACGCCGTGCTCGGCAACGGCTGCGCGCCCTTCTGGGCGCATCGTCAGATGCTGCTCGGCGATACCTCCAAAGACGCGCCTCTCGAGTGACCGATGCCGCTCTATGAGTACGAGTGCGGAGCCTGCGGGCACCGCCTCGAAATCATTCAGAAGTTCTCGGACGGCCCGCCCGACGCCTGCCCGAAGTGCGGCAAGGGTCCGCTGCAGCGGCAGCAGTCGTCGCCCGCCTTCCAGTTCAAGGGCACCGGCTGGTACGTGACCGACTACGCGGCTAAAGGTAAAGGCAGCGACAAGGGCGGCGGCGACGGCGCAACAGGCGACGCGGCCAAGGGCGACGCGTCCAAGGGCGACGACAAACCCGCCAAGAGCGAGTCGAGCGGCGAGGGCGCCGGGAGCGGATCGAAGAAGAGCGACGCGCCCGCGTCCACACCGTCGACCAAAGACTGATCCCGCGTCTCAGCGGGGAGCCGGTACCTTGAGGTCGAGCGACTCGAGATAGTGCCGGAAAGGTTCGCCCAGGTCCGGCCGCTTCAGCGCGAAGTAGACCAGCGCTTTCAGGAATCCCAGCTTGTTGCCCGTGTCGTGCCGCACTCCCGAGATCTCGCAGGCGTAGATCGGCCGCTTCTTCTGCAGCTCCCGCAAGCCGTTCGTCAACTGGATCTCGCCCGTGCGATCGCGGCCCGTGGCGTCGAGCGCGTCGAAGATGTCTGGCGTCAGAATGTAGCGGCCGATGATCGCGAGGTTCGACGGCGCTTCGTCGCGCGGCGGCTTTTCGACCAGGCTGGTGATGCGGTGCACCCCCGGCCCGAGGTCCGACGAATCGTCCACCGCGACGATGCCGTAGTTCGAGACGTCTTCGGGCGGCACGCGTTCGACCGCGAGCACCGGTCCGCCGACGCGCTCGAAGACGTCCATCATCTGCTTCAACGCGGGCGGCGTGGCGTCGATCACGTCGTCGCCCAGCACCACCGCGAACGGCTCGCCACCCACCAGGTTCCGCGCGACCAGAACCGCGTGCCCGAGGCCGAGCGGCTCGCCCTGCCGGACGTAGGCGACGTTGATCAGTTGCGTGATCTTGCGGACTTCCTCGAGCAGCTCCTTCTTGCCGCGCTGCTCGAGAAAGCTCTCGAGCTCCACGGCGCGGTCGAAGTGGTCCTCGATCGCGTTCTTGCCGCGTCCGGTGACGATGACGATGTTGGGGATGCCGGACGCCACCGCCTCCTCGACACCGTACTGAATGACCGGCTTGTCCACCAGGACGAGCATTTCCTTCGGCTGGGCCTTGGTGGCAGGCAGGAACCGGGTGCCGAGTCCGGCGGCGGGGAAGACGGCGGTGCGCACGGCCATGCCGGCGATCGTAACCCAGGTAGAATCGGAAGGTGCTCGATCCGGCCCTGCTGAGAGATCGTTTCGACGTCGTCCGCTCGACGCTGCAGAAGCGCGGCACCAACCTCGATGCGGAGCTGCAGTCGCTCGCCGCGCTCGAGACCGAGCGCCGGCGGCTGCTCCCGGAAGTGGAAGGTCTCAAACGGGAGCAGAACACCGCGGCCGACGAGGTCGCGCGCGCGAAGAAACAGGGGCTCGATACCACGCCGATTCAAGAGGCCAACCGCGCGCGGGCGCAGCGGATCAAGCAGCTCGACGCCGAGCTGGCGGAGCTCGAGCAACGCCGCAGCCAGGGTCTGCTGGTGCTGCCCAACATGCCGCACGCGAGCGTGCCGGAAGGAAAGTCCGCCGACGACAACGTCGAAGTGCGGCGTCACGGCACGCCGGGCACACCCGGGTTCACGCCGCAGGCGCACTGGGATCTCGGCCCCGCCCTCGGCATCATCGACTTCGAGCGTGGCGCGAAGATCGCTGCCGCGCGTTTCTCCGTGTTGATCGGTCCTGGCGCCAGGCTGGCCCGCGCGCTGATCAACTTCATGCTCCAGCTCCACACGACGGAGCACGGCTACACCGAGGTGGAGCCGCCGTTCATGGCCAACGCCGCGTCGTTGACCGGTACCGGCAACCTGCCCAAGTTCGAACCGGATCTGTTCAAGATCGCCGGCGACTGGGACCTGTATCTCGTGCCTACCGCCGAAGTGCCGCTCACCAACATGCATCGCGGCGAGATTCTCGACGGGCGCCAGCTGCCGATTCGGTACACCGCCTACACGCCCTGCTTCCGCAGCGAAGCGGGGTCGTACGGCGCCGACGTGCGCGGCCTGATCCGGCAGCATCAGTTCGACAAGGTCGAGTTGATGGCGTTCACCACGCCGGAGGCGTCGTACGACGAGCACGAGCGGCTGACGAAGAGCGCCGAAGAAGTGTTGAAGCGCCTCGAGCTCCCGTATCGCACCATGCTGCTGTGCACCGGCGACATGGGCTTTGCGTCCGCCAAGACCTACGACATCGAGGTCTGGCTGCCGGGGCAGAACACGTATCGCGAGATTTCGTCGTGCACCAACACCGAGGCGTTCCAGGCGCGGCGCGCCAACATCAAGTTCCGCGCGGACGGAGCAGGGAAGCCGGACTTCGTTCACACGCTCAACGGCTCGGGTCTCGCCGTTGGCCGCACCTTGATCGCGATTCTGGAAAACTTCCAGCAGGCGGACGGGTCTGTGGTGATTCCCGATGCCCTGCGCCCGTTCATGGGCGGCCTCGAGCGCATCACGGCGCCCGCGAGGGCCGCGCGGTAGGATCGACCCACCTGGAGAGGTGGCCGAGTGGTTTAAGGCGGCGGTCTTGAAAACCGTTGACCTCGAAAGGGGTCCGGGGGTTCGAATCCCTCCCTCTCCGCCAACTTCGCACCGATAACAGTGACCGGAGGCCCTCCGGTCATGAGCAATTCCTTCCGTTTGGCACTGGTTCTGGCGGTTGTGGCGACAGCCTGTGGCGGCTCGACGACCGGGCAGGATGCAGCGGCCCCCGCCATTTCGACGAGTGCGGCCGACAACCTCATCCCCGGTCAGCTGGCGCGCGGCGCCGCGCTGCAGACCGAGATTCGCAGCGGCGGGCACGACTGCAACCGGGTGGTCCGGACCTTCCAGCAAGGGGTTCGTGACGGCGTGTCCACCTGGAATGCCGAGTGCGAGGGAGGCGAGTCGTTCGGTGTGATCTCGAAGGCGGATGGAACGACCGACGTCCTGGAATGCGAGGCCCTCGAACGCCAGACGGGGACGGCCTGCTGGGAGCCGCTCGAATAGGAACGCCTTTAGGGCATAAGGCCGGAGTTGCTCTGCCCGTCGAGGATTCCTATGACGAACTCTTCCTCTGGTAAAGCCCCAAGAATCTCAGCTCCACCGCTCGACACCGTCTTCGGAACGCCAGTAACTCTATATTGACGTGATAGATCGTGGAATTCGCTCGCTTCTACGCACGTGGCTGAAATGTTTGGGCTTTCGACCGCCATGCGGTGGGCGAGCGTGACGGCACGCGGGCAGTGCGGGCAGGTGGGCGTGACAAAGACCTTGATATCAATCGGCGCTGTGGCCTTCTCTGCAATTGCCTGCTTGCTGTCGTCGGTCAGCCCTGAGTCATCCGTACCCGCGAGCAGAATCGACTCCACCAGCGAGCTGAACTCGTACCCCGCCGGGGCACCCAGGAAGCGCATCCGGGTATCCGCCCCATCGCGCAGCAGCGCGATGCCCGGAACCCGGTCGATTCCAAACAGCGCGCTCCGCTCCTTCTCGAGAATCAGATTCACCTCTTCCACCGTGACCCGGTCGCTCAGCCCGGCCACCTCTTCCAGGACCTGACGCGCGATCGTCACTGTTTCGGGCGCGCCGATAGTCTGGGTGAAGAAGAGGAGCGTCACATCGTGCGTCAGACCGGCCAGGTGCGTCTGCACCGTCTTCCGGTCGCGCTCGGACAGCAAACTCATCAGAACTTGAAGAGATCGTCGAAGGCCTTGCGCGAGCTGTCCACTTTGGGCGTCGTGGTCTCTCGCTCGACGGTGGTGCGAGGGCCGAAGCTGGTGCACGTGTTTCGCGCGTTCTTCGGTGTCATGCGTGTCTGGACCGGCAGCATGCACTCGAAGCGGCTGCCGGGATCAAACGACGCGCACTGCGCGCACGCATGCAGATCGACGCCGCACCGGAGGCACTTGCTCTCCCCCGTCACCTCGCCCGACACCACGTAGCCGCACTGCGCGCAGCGAAAGACTTCGCGGTAGCCCGGCATGTTGATGTTCTTGGGCCCATCCTGCGAAATGCGTCGGGTCCCGGCGGGCGCGCCGGGTTCGGGTGCGGGGCGGCCAGGCTGCGGATTTTTGGGGCGCTCCGAGGGTACGTCCTGATACCCTCGCTGGCGATATTTTCTGTCGCTCATGGATGTGATGAGGTCTTCAGATTGTAGCGTGCGGACGGGCCTGAAACACGGTTCGGACGCTTGATCCTTTTTTCACAACTGTGGTACAAATCCCTGTTGGCCGCACCACCACCCGGGGCACGCACCACTCACGCCCGACTGGACGCGGGGACCGCCGACTGACGCCCGAGCCCGGGGGGCGAGTCGCATAATTCACGATGCCGCAGATCTTCGATCGCAGCGCAAACTTCCTCTCCAAGGCCAGTCTCGGCGGCCTGCTCCTGTTCGTCGGCGGCGTCATCACGCTGCTGATGGTGTTCGGCCGGTCCTCGTACGTGACACGAGCGAACGAATACATCGAGCAGCCGGTGCAGTTCAGCCACGCGCACCACGTCGGCGACGACGGCATCGACTGCCGTTACTGCCATACGTCGGTCGAGACGTCGGCGTTTGCCGGCATCCCGCCGACCAAGACGTGCATGAACTGCCACTCGCAGTTGTGGAATACGGCGCCCATTCTCGAACCGGTGCGCGCCAGCTTCCGCGACGACAAGCCGCTGCGGTGGATTCGCGTGCACGACCTGCCCGACTTCGTCTACTTCAATCACAGCATCCACGTGAAGAAGGGGATGGGCTGTGAGACGTGCCACGGGCGTGTCGATCAGATGCCGCTCATGCTCCAGCAGAACTCGCTGCAGATGGAGTGGTGCCTGAACTGCCACCGCAATCCGGAAAACTACGTTCGTCCGCGCTCGGAGATTTTCACGATGGGCTACACGCCGGCCGAGCCGCAGTCGGTCATCGGGCCGCGGCTCGTGAAGCAGTATGCGATCAAGGGCAACACGAGTTGCTCGACGTGCCACCGGTGAGGCGCTCATGAGTCAACCGAAGGACATCGACGCGCTTCGCGCCCAACTCGACGGCACGCGCGGCAAGGAATACTGGCGAAGCCTCGAGGCGCTGTCCGGCACGGCGGAGTTCAAGGAGTTCCTGCACCGCGAGTTCCCGCAGAACGCCTCCGAGTGGCTCGACCCCGTCGGCCGCCGCGGCTTCCTGAAGCTCATGTCGGCTTCGCTCGCGCTCGCCGGCGTGAGCGCCTGTACGCGCCAGCCGACCGAGGAGCTCGTGCCGTACGTGCGCCAGCCCGAAGAGCTGGTGCCCGGCAAGCCGCTCTTCTACGCCACGGCGATGCCGTTCGGCGGGGCCGGGATGGGGCTGCTCGTCGAGAGCCACGAAGGCCGGCCCACGAAGATCGAGGGCAACCCCGAGCACCCGTCGAGCCGCGGCGCCACCGACATCTTCGCGCAGGCGTCGATCCTCGGCCTCTACGATCCGGATCGCTCCACGACGATCACGAACCTCGGCGAAATCCAGCCGTTCAGCGCGTTCGTCGTCGCGATGCGCAGCGTGCTCGCGGGGCAGCAGTCGAAGAAGGGCGCGGGCTTCCGCATCCTCACCGAGACCATTGCGTCGCCGACGCTGTCGGCGCAGATCGATGACATCCTCACGCGCCTGCCCGCCGCGAAGGTCGTGCAGTGGGAGCCGTTCTTCAGCCACAACGCGCGCGAGGGCAGCCGCCTGGCCTTCAACGAGTACGTGGCGCCGCAGTACGCGGTGGAGAAGGCCGACGTCATCCTGGCGCTCGACTCCGATTTCATGTGCCTCGGCGCCGCGGGTCTCAAGAACGCGCGCGCGTTCGCGTCGCGCCGCCGTGCCGAGACCACCGGCACGCGGAGCCGCCTCTACGCCGTCGAGAGCACGGCGACCATCAGCGGCTCGCGCGCGGATCACAAGCTGCCGCTCAAGGCATCGCAGATCGAGGGGCTCGCGCGTGCGCTCGCGGCCAGGCTCAATGTGCCGGGCGTCGCCGCCGTGCCGGTGTCGGATGACGGCGCCTCGAAGTTCCTCGACTCGGTGACCGCCGATCTGCAGGCCGCGCGCGGCAAGAGCCTGGTGCTGGCCGGCGAGGGGCAGCCGGCATCGGTGCATGCCGTTGTCCACGCCATCAACGCCGCGCTCGGCAACGTGGGCGAGACCGTCACCTACACGCAGACGCCCGAGGCGCGGCCCGGCAACCAGCTCGCCTCGCTCCGCGAGCTCGTCGGCGAGATGAACGCCGGCACCGTGGACTTCCTTCTCATCCTCGGCGGCAACCCGGTCTACACCGTGCCCGCCGATTTGAAGTTCGGCGATGCGCTCGCCAAGGTGCGGCTGCGCGCGCACGTGGGGCAGCACGAAGACGAGACCGCCGAGCAGTGCCAGTGGCACGTGCCCGAGGCGCACTACCTCGAGATGTGGAGCGACGTGCGCTCCGACGACGGCACCGTCACGATCGTGCAGCCGCTGATCGCGCCGCTCTACGGCGGCAAGTCGCCACACGAGATCCTGGGCGCGTTCGCCGAGAGCGGTGGCGAGCGCCCCGGCTACGACATCGTGCGTGAGTACTGGGCCAGGCAGACTGGCCTCTCGACGGCGGCACCGGCCGCGCTGCCGCTGGCCGTGGCCACGCCCGCGCCGGCTCCGGCCACGCCGCAGGCGCCTCCGGGCGGCGCCGCGGCCGGCGCGCCCGCCGCCGCACCCCCGGCGGCGATTGCGGCCGCGCCCAAGCCCGCGCTATCGCCCTTCGATCTGACGTGGCGCAGGTGGCTGCACGACGGTCTCGTGCCGGACACGGCGTTTGCCACGAAGCAGGTGACGCTGCAGGGCACGATGCCGCCGGCGAGTACTCCCGCTGGCGAAGGCCTCGAGGTGGTGTTCCGTCCCGATCCCGCGGTGCACGACGGCCGCTACTCGAACAACGCGTGGCTGCAGGAGCTGCCGAAGTCGCTCACCAAGCTCACGTGGGACAACGCCGCGCTGATCGCGCCGTCCACGATGGCGCGCCTCGAGCTGAGCGACGGCGACGTGGTGGATCTGCGGCAAGGCGGGCAGACGGTGCGCATTGCGGCCTGGACGGCGCACGGCCAGGCGCCCGACACCATCACGCTGCATCTCGGCTACGGCCGGACACGCGCCGGCCGCGTCGGCACCGGAATCGGCTTCGCCGTCAACGCGCTGCGCACGACGAGCGCGCCCGACACACTTGGCGGGGTGCAGCTCACGAAGACCGGCGACACCTACGAGCTGGCCTGCACGCAGGATCACTGGTCGATGGAGGGGCGCAATCTGGTTCGCGCCGGGACGCAGGCGCAGTACACCGCCGATCCCGCGTTTGCCGCGAAGATGCAGTTGATGGAGACGCCGAAGACGCTCACCATGTTCGCCAACCGCAGCCAGGAAGGCTACGCCTGGGGCATGGCGATCGATCAGAACGTCTGCACCGGCTGCAACTCCTGCGTCGTCGCCTGCCAGTCCGAGAACAACGTGCCGGTCGTCGGCAAGGCCCAGGTGATGAACGGACGCGAGATGCACTGGCTCCGCGTCGACCGCTACTACAAGGGCCCGCTCGACAACCCCGAGACCTTTCACCAGCCGATGCCGTGCCAGCAGTGCGAGTCGGCGCC
>DASRPM010000038.1:0-11409 GCA_035646375.1 Vicinamibacterales bacterium | reverse complement strand
GCCAGCCCGCTCACGCGTCCGAGCTTCTTCTCCGCGGCCGAGGCCCGGGTCGATCAGTGGCGCCAGTTCTGCGCGGCCGCCCGCGCCTGGCAATCCGCGTCCACGCGCGGCGCCTCGGAAGACGCGCCCTTTGCCGAAGCGATCAGTGTCTTCGGCCAGCTGGCGCCGCTCGAAGCCTATTTCGCCTTTCCGGGTTCGCGACTGCTGGGCGCCGTCGAACAGGCGCTCGCGGAACGCAACGTCGGCGTGTGCGTCCGCCTGGCGCAGCACCTGTCCACGGCGCTGCTGACGGGCACGTATCGCTACGATCTCTCGGCCTGGGATCCCCTGCAGGAAGACGGGGCCAGCGCCGCCGACCTGCTGCCACCAGACATGCAGGGAGGCAACGGCCACAAGCCCTATTTCGAGACGCTCGTCGTGACGCCGGTGGACCCGTCGCAGTGGGAACGCGCGCGGCACGACTTGAAGCGGCTCCGGCGCACCGACGACGCGTTCACCTACGAGGTCGTGCAGGTCGGGACGTTCGAGGATGCCGTGATCGCCGCCGTCTGCAACCACAATCTGCAGGCGGTCGTCATCCGGGACGGGTTCGACTACCGCTCACGCCACGACGTGCCGCTCCTTCGCGAGTTCCTCAGCAGGCACATCGGCAGCAACGAGGCGAGCACGACGCCCGGCGCGCTGGCGACCACCCTGGCGCGCGCGGTCAAGCGCTATCGTCCGGAACTGGACGTCTACCTCCTCACCGACCGCGCGGTCGAAACGCTGGCGGGCAGCGACGAAGCGGCGCCGCTGCGGCGGGTCTTCCACGACGTCGAGGAGCTGATGGAGCTCCACCTGGCCATCCTCGACGGCATCGGCGATCGATTCGAGACGCCGTTCTTCAACAACCTGAAGAAGTACGCGCAGCGGCCGATCGGCACGTTCCACGCCCTGCCGATCGCGCGCGGCAAGTCGGTGTTCCGCTCGAACTGGATTCGGGACATGGGGCACTTCTACGGCACCAACCTGTTCCTCGCCGAGTCGTCGGCCACGACCGGCGGGCTCGACAGCCTGCTCGAGCCGACCGGCAACATCAAGAAGGCGCAGGACATGACGGCGCGCGCCTTCGGCGCCAAGCGCGCCTTCTTCGGCACCAACGGCACCTCCACCTCGAACAAGATCGTCGTGAACGCGCTCTGCCAGCCGGGCGACATCGTCATCGTCGATCGCAACTGCCACAAGTCGCACCACTACGGCCTGGTCCTGGCGGGCGCGCAGCCGTACTACGTCGAGGCCTATCCGCTGACGCAGTACTCGATGTACGGCGCGGTGCCGATCAAGACCATCAAGCAGGCCCTCTTCGACTGCAAGGCGCAGGGCGTCCTCGACAAGGTCCGGATGGTGGACCTGACGAACTGCACGTTCGACGGGCACATGTACAACCCGACCCGGGTCATGGAGGAGTGCCTGGCGATCAAGCCGGACCTGATCTTCCTCTGGGACGAGGCGTGGTTCGGCTTCGCCCGCTTCAATGCGTTCCACCGCCGCCGCACGGCGATGGCCGCGGCGGCCACGCTGGCCGCCCGCTACCGCGACCCGGCCTATCGCTCCCAGTACGCGACGTTCGCGGCCAAGGCCGGCAAGCTCGAGGCCGCCAACCGCTCGATGCTCGACACCCACCTGCTGCCGGATCCGGACAAGGTCCGCATCCGCGTCTACCAGACCTGCTCGACCCACAAGTCGATGTCCGCGCTGCGGCAGGGATCGATGATCCTGGTCTGGGACGACGACTTCCACATGGTCGAGGGCAACTTCCAGGAGGCCTTCCTGGCGCACACCTCGACCTCGCCGAACCAGCAGATCATCGCATCGCTCGACGTCGCGCGCCGCCAGATGGAGCTCGAAGGCTACGAGCTGACGATGCGTGCGGCGGAGATCGCGTTCCGGATCCGGCGTGAGGTCAACACGCATCCGCTGATCTCGAAGTACTTCCACATCGCGACGCCCGCCGAAATGGTGCCCGCGGCCTTCCGCGCCTCGGGCATCGAGGATTACGGCCAGCCGCACTCCACCTGGAAGGAGCTGCTCGATTCCTGGGACCAGGACGAGTTCGCGCTCGATCCCACGCGGTTGACGCTGCTGTGCGGCAACTCCGGCCTCGACGGGACCCAGTTCAAGGGACTCCTCGCCGAGCGGTTCGACATCCAGATCAACAAGACCTCGCGCAACAGCGTCCTGCTGCAGACCAACATCAACAACACCCGCAGCGATGCCGCGCTGCTGGTCAAGGCGCTGGCCGATCTCGCGCGCGAGATCGATCAGCGGCTGGCGCAGGGCGGACCGGCGGAGCGCGCGGCCTTCGACGCGCGCGTGAAGTCGCTCGTGACGGATGTTCCCGATCTTCCGAACTTCAGCCGATTCCACGACATGTTCCGCGACGACGCCAGCGGCGCCAGCAACGAAGGGCACATGCGCGAGGCGTTCTTCATGGCCTATGACGCCGCCAACAGCGAGTACATCAAGCTGGCCAGCCCGGAGATCGACCAGCGCCTGAAAAACGGGGCACCGCTGGTGTCGGCGAACTTCGTCATCCCGTACCCGCCGGGCTTCCCGATCATGGTGCCCGGACAGGTGATCAGCGCCGACACGATCGCGTTCATGCGGAAACTCGACGTGAAGGAGATCCACGGCTACCAGGCCGCTCTCGGCTTGAAGCTGCTCAAGCCGGCGCGCCTGGACGCGAAGGGCAAGACCCACGCCGTCCGCTGAGTGACCGTGAGGACGATCCAGCTCGACCTCCTGTTCACCATCCTCTCGGCGCTATTGGTGTTCTTCACCGGGCGCGCGCTCACCGCGCGCTCGGCCTTTCTGAAGCGCTTCAGCATCCCCGCCCCGGTCGTGGGCGGGGTCCTCGTCGCGATCCTGCTGGCGCTGGCGGACGGCCTGGGCGGCGTGCGCATCTCGTTCGACATGAGCCTGCGCGACAACCTCCTGCTCATGTTCTTCACCACGGTCGGACTGTCGGCCGACGCCAGGATGCTGCTCAAAGGCGGCCCCAAGCTGATGACCTTTCTGGTGGTCAGCATCGCGTTCATCGCCATCCAGAACCTCGTCGGCCTCGGCGCCGCGTTCGCCATGGATCTCCACCCGGTGGTCGGCCTGCTCGGCGGCTCGGTGACGCTCACCGGCGGCCACGGCACCGGCGCGGCCTACGGCGCCCGCTTCGGCGACACCATGAACATCGCCGGCGCCATGGAGCTGACGATGGCCTGCGCCACGTCGGGGCTCGTGCTCGGCAGCCTCCTCGGCGGACCGATCGCGCAGTTTCTCGTCAAGCGCTACAAGCTGTCGGCTGCGCCCATCGCCGCCGCGACGCTCGACGCCGACGAGGGCGCGGGGTCCGACGAGGTCACCGTGCAGTCGATGATGACCACGCTCTTCCTCATCCTGGCGTGCCTGGCCGGTGGCAAGACGATCGCCCGCGCGGTGCAGGGGACCGGGTTCATCCTGCCCGACTTCCTGTTCTGCCTCCTGCTGGGCGTGGCCATCCGCAACGGCGCCACGATGTTCAAGACCTCGCCCGTCAGCGCGGCCACGGTCGATCTGGTCGGCGGCGTGTCGCTGTCGATGTTCCTGGTCATGGCGCTGATGGGCATGCGGCTGATCGACCTGGCCAGCCTGGCGGGCCCGCTGCTCGTCATCCTCGGGCTGCAGACCGTGGTGATGGCCGCCTACGCCATCTTCGTGACGTTCCGCGTGATGGGGCGCGACTACGACGCCGCCGTCCTGGCGGCGGGTCATGTCGGCTTCGCGCTCTCGTCCACCGCCGCCGCGCTCGCCATCATGAAGACGATCACCGACCGCGGCGGACCGTCTCCGCTCGCGTTCCTGATCGTGCCGATGGTGGGGGCGTTTTTCATCGACATCGCCAACGCCCTTCTGATCCAGGGCTACCTGGCGCTGCCGCTGTTCGGGTTCCCGTCATGACCACGCTGGCCCGCCGCCTGGCCTGTGCCGCCCTCGGACTCGTGCTGATGGCCTCGGCGGCCTGCGCCCGCGGTGCCGATGCCGAACGCGTGAAGGCCGATCTGCAGCAACGGCTGGACCGCGACGTCAAGCCCGACCTGTTCCGTGTCGTCGGCGTCAAGCGGGAAGGCAGCGCGCCGATGCCGGCCGGAGAGTCCGGCGCGCCGCGCGTCGTCGTCTACTACAACGCCACGCTGGAACTGGTGCAGCCCTACAAGTTCGGTTCGTGGGAGGAGCTCGGATCTTCGAGCGTGGCGTACGCGGTGGGCGCCACCGAGAAGGGTCTGTTCGGACTGCAGCCGGAAAACAAGGCGGGTGACCGGATCCGGGCCTACGGCCGCGCCATCTACGAGCAATCGGCCGACGGCGGCTGGATGCCGGTCGAGAGCGGCGCCCTCGCTCCGCAGACCGCCGCCACCGAGACGCCGGACATCGAAGGCAGCGCGCCGCCGTCGCGATCGAAACAGCTGATCAACCAGCTCGCGGCGCTCGTGGAGCTGCCGCCGCCGGGACGGCCGGTGCAGGAGGACGCCATCATCGCCGAGGAGCTCTCGCGCGCGTCGGACAACATCCAACGCCGCGTCAAGCGGCGCGAGGCCGGCTTCACGCTGGCCACCGGCCCCGAGAACGGGATGTACGCGCGGTTCGGCGGCGCGATCGTCGCCGCCATCAAACAGCTGGCGCCCGCGATCAAGATTCAGGAGCGTCACTCCGAAGGCAGCGTGGACAACGCCTTCCTGCTGGCGCGCGGCGAGGCCGACTATGCGATCGTTCAGGGCGACGTCGCCGCGGCGGCGGTCGCCGGCGACGATGTGTTCTCCCGGCAGCCACTCGCCATGCTGCGCGCGGTGGGCGGGCTCTTCCCCGAGGCGATTCACATCGTCGTCCGTCCCGACTCGCCCATTAAAGACGTGGCCGACCTCCGCGGGCGCCGCGTGAACATCGGCACGCCGACCTCGGGCACGCGGTTCGACGCCCTCGCCGTGCTCGCCGCGTACGGGTTGAAGCCTGGCGACCTGGGCGAGGCACGGCAGGACGGCCCGAGCGCGGCAATTGACCGCCTGCGCCGCGGTCAGATCGATGCGCTGTTCGCCACCGCGGCGGCACCGGAACGGGCGCTCCAGGCGTTTGCCGCCCAGCCTGGCCTGCGGCTGCTGCCGATCACGGACGCCGCCCTCGAGCAGCTGGGAAAGGCGCGTCCCGGCCTGCTTCGACTGACGCTGCCCGTCAACACGTACCCCCGGCAGCAGAGTGCCGTCGTCACCGCTGCCTCGTCCGCGCTCCTGGTCACCACCGCCGATGCCCCTCCAGCCGAAGTCGAACGCGTCGTCGACCTCGTGTTCAAGCGCATGACGCAAAACGGCGCCGGCGGCGCCGACGTCGTCAAGGTATCGGCCGAGAACCAGCTGCGCGGCGTCACGATTCCCCTCCATGAAGGTGCCGCCCGCACCGCGCCGGGCGAAGAGCGTTGATTCGATTCCAAACGGAGGATTCCATGTTGCAAAAGCCTGCCCTCATTCTGCTCGCCGCTGCGGTGCAGCTGATCCCCGCGCACGCCGGCGCCCAGACCAAGGTGATTTCCGGCGAGCGCCAGACGATGAAGGCCACGGTGGAGGTCGTGGACAGCGAACGCCGTTCCGTCACGATTCGCACCGAGAACGGCGCGCTGCGCACGGTGTACGCCAGCGCCGACGTGAAGCGCCTCGCGGAGGTCAAGCCCGGCGACACGGTGACCGCCACGTACTACGACAACATCATCATCAGGAAGAAGGCCGCCGGCGAGCCGGCCATCGACACGTTCACCATGGCCGACACAGCCGGAAGAGGCGCCTCCCCGTCCGGGACCTCCGCGGTCCAGCAGACCATCACCGCGACCGTCGAGGCGATCGATACGTCAGCACCGTCGATCTCCCTCAAGGGACCACGCGGATGGACCTACGCCAGCCGGGTGCAGGACAAGAACGCCCTGCAGCAGGTGGCCGTGGGCGACCGGGTGGACATCACCTGGACCGAAGCCACGCTCGTGGCAGTGGCGCCGGTGGGGAAATAGGCGGACAACAGCCGAGGGGCCGTGACACCCCGGGCTGAGGCAGATGACCGCCCAGTTCGAGCTTCCGATTCAATTCGAACTGGCGGCCGTCTTCCTGTTCGCGGTGACGGGAGCGCTGCTGGCGATCGAGCAGCGCTATGACTTCGTCGGCGTCTTCGTCCTCGCCCTCATCTCGGCCGTCGGTGGCGGTCTGGTGCGCGACGGCTTCTTCCTCCCCCAGGGGCCGCCGCTGGTGCTCCAGGACCCGCGGTATCTCTACGCCGTCTCGCTCGCGGCGCTGTTCTGCCTCATCTTCGGCACCTATCTGACCCGCTTCCGGCTGGTGTTCCTGCTCGCTGACGCGCTCGGGCTCGGGATCTACGCGGTGGTCGGGGCGCAGCGTGCCCTCGGCTTCGGGCTGGAGCTGCTGCCCGCCGGGGTCGTCGGGCTGGCCAGTGCGGTTGGCGGCGGCGTCCTGCGCGACGTACTGACACGCAAGGAGACGCTGCTCTTCAGGCCTGGGGAGTTCTACCTTCTCGCGGCGGCCATCGGCGTGGCGGTGTTCCTCGGGCTGATCGAGTGGCAGAATTTGACGCCGGCGCGCGCCGCCTCGTGGTCGATCGCCACCACCTTCGTCCTCCGGCTGGCCGCGGTCTGGTTCAACTGGCAGACGAGAGCCGCCACGCCGCTGCTGGGCCGAAGGAGCCGGCGGCTGGCCCGGCCATCGCCCGAGGGGTAAGCGTCAGCGGAACACTCGCTTGAACAGCGGGCCGGCGTTCTGCGCCGCGTCGTGCGGAATCGCACACAGGAGATGCGTCCCGGTCACCTTGGGCAGGCCGATCAGGGTGTCGTGGATCACCTGGTAGCCGCCTGGATCGTCGCACCGCGTGGTGGCTGGTGGACCGGCCTTGTAGAGGTGAAACGCCACCTCCTGCCCAACCGTCGAGAACTTCACGCGCCACGCGTCGTCGCTTTCGCTGATCTGGATCTGTGCCGACAGACGAGGCGGCGTCAGATCCGTGCGCGCCACGACCACGTTCGGGTGCTCGTACGGGTCCGCACCGCCCTCGTCGCCGGACTTCCCGGTCCCGACGATGCAGAGGAACGCAAAGCCTTCCGATACCGGCAACGGCACGACGATGTCGGTCTGCGCGGCCATCGGGATTGGAGCGCCGTAGCCAGTGGTGGTCCGGCAGTCGTCCGGCGGCGCGACGACGGCGTAGCGGTAGTAGTCGGCCGGGCCGACCACCGTGACGTTCCAGGCGCGCTGCGCCGCCCCCATCGGCTTGGTGGACAGGAGGGGATTCACCGGCCCGAGGTAGCCCGGCATGGCCGCCAGCTCGCCGCCCGGATCGAGCGGACAGCCAGGTGTCTGGAGATCGAACTGGTGGCGCTCGTCGAAGCAGCGGCCGAGACCGGTCAGCGGCGTGAGGTAGGTTGTCCGCGGGCGCGTGCGCACCCCCTCTGCGGTGGGCTCGCACGGTTCGCCGCTCGCACACGCGGCCTCCGCCCGGTCCGACGTCGTGGCGCTGACCATACCGACCACGGCGTGATCGACCATCGAGATCACCGGCGACCCCGAGCTCCCCGGCAGCATGTCACGACAGCGCAGGAACGGGGCGTCGAACCAGTGCCGGGCGTGCTCGAGCACCATCGGCGCAATGCCGTCGATGCGGCAGCGCGAGGCGCGCAGGAACGCCTCGGCGAGATTCGGCCAGAGGGGTGCTCCCACGACATCGACCGGTTCGCCGATCAACGACGTGACGGGGGCCGCGATCGGCAACGGCCGGATCAGTTCCCGGGCCAGATCCTTCGCCGACATCGCGAGCTCGAGCACGGCAAGGTCGCGTCCCTTGACCGTGGCATACGCCGTCCGAAGCACCGGCACGATCACCTGCCAGCGCTGGCTGTCGACGAACAGGTTGAACACGACCCGGCCGACGCCGAGACCGCCAACGACCACGTCGTTGGGGCCGGGCGCCGCCGGACAGTGGCCGCTCGTCACGGCGTAGCCGGGCGCCTCGGGCGCGCGTCGCGCCAGCGCGCCGGTATCGAGCAGGAAGGCCGTGCACGTGGCGCGGCCTTCATAGCGCCCGACGCCCGTGTACGGACTCGCATGATCCACGTACGACAGCAGCACGGACGGGCCGTCGAAGACCGGCTCGACGCGCGCGGCCGGGCGCTCCGCCACCGTGATCGTGGTGAGTCCGGCGCCGAGGACGAGCGCTGACGTGAGGGCGCGCCGCGCGCGCGGGCGTCCGGCTGCGTCGTTCATGGCGGCTAGGGCTGAACGGTGATCGTCGTGCTGAGAATGAACTGCAGGCGCGTCTCCGCCGGGAGCTTCAGGTGTTCCTCGCCTTGAGAGGCGACAACTGCCCCCCCCACGCCGCCCACGGCGGCGCCGATGAGCGCCCCCGACCCGCCGCCGGCGATTCCGCCGACGATCGCTCCGAGGCCGGCACCGCCGCCAACCTTGCGCGCCGTTTTCTTGCTCTCGCCCTTGCCTTCCACCGTCGCGTATTCGGTGGCGACCTGATAGACGCGCCCGCCGAACGAGATGCTGTTCAACTTGAGCGAGATCGAATCCTTGCCCTTGAACTCGCCGGACTGCGCGACCCGCACCGCCTGCACGACCGCGCCCGCTTCACGTGGAATGACGACGCGGCCGTTGACCATGACCGGATCGTCCACGCGCGCCCTGACGGTCATCCCCGCATGCGCGACGTCCACGTCGATGCCTTCGGTGAGCCGGACGTTGACCGCCGTGGCGGCCGGCACTTTCACCGGGGCCGGCGGACGGGCGGGATCCGCCTGCGGCGCCGCGTAGGCCGTCGCGCCCGCGAGGGTCGCGATGGCCAGGAGAGTACGCTGCACGACAACGGTTCCTTTTGTCATTGGAGCACCGGCAGTGAGGCTGCGACCTGGAGGTCGATGATCAGTTGAATCTGGTTCTCGATCTGGAGCGCCTTCGCGGCGGTCATCGGCGAGACCGCCGCGGCGAGCTTCGTGTAGTACGTCTTCTTGACCGCGGTGCGGCGCGCTTCGAGGTCCAGGCTCTTGACGGCCAGTTCGTTGGCGGTCGCGGAGGTGATCTGGTGGTAGACCTTCGCGTACGTCTCGATGCCGGCGAGCCGCTCGTCGTTGAGGCGGCTCTGTTCGAGCTCGTACTCGCGGTAGATCGGCCAGAACGCCTTGTCCTCGGCTTCGGTCAGCTGCATCAGCTCGGTGAGCACGGCCACCTTCTGGGCGCGCAGGTCGCTCCGCAGCAGCTCGACGTAGGCGCTGAGATTCCGCTCGCGGGCTTCCTCGCGCGGCAGCGGCACGGCCGGCGCCGCCTGCTGCGCCGCGACCGGCGCCGCAACCACGACCGCGAACAGCGCCGCCCACACCAGTCGATGCCGGCTTGTATTCACATGCGCCTCCCCTCGATCACCTGACACGATCTTTCTCCGGGGGCACCGCCAGAACTATGCAGAACCGGACGCGGGCGCCGGCACGCCGGCGATCGGCGGCGCGGCGGCGCGGGAGCGGCTGGCGGCCATCAACTGGATCACCACGAAGAGCCAGGCCGCGACCAGCACCACCTGGATGGCGGCAAACGCGGGGACCGACAACGCCAGCCATTCGCCGACGAACACCACGCCGGCCGAGGCGACGTCGCCGAGCCGCACCATGAAGCTGTCGATCGCCTGCTTCGCCTTGTACTTGGCTTCGCGGCTCGTGGGCAGCCACAACGCCTGCCGTGTCGTGTTGCCGAGCGAGTAGTCGAGGCTGTTGTCGGCGGTCTTGAGCGCCTCCATGAGCTGCAACGACGGCGCCCGAAGGATCAGCAGGTACCCCGACGCGGCCACCAGCGGGTGGATGAACAGCGAGCGCTCGAGGCCCAGGTACTTGAAGACGCGCGAGACCACGAAGAGCTGCAGCAGGAAGCCGATCAGGTTCACGTTGCCGAACAGGCGGCTGTAGGTCTCGCCGATGAAACGGGCGCGCTCCGTTTCGGCGGCCGCCCCGGTGCCCGGCATGAGCGTGTTGGCCTGCTCGACGACGTAGCGGCCGAAGAGATACTCGCCCGACGTGTTCACGACGTTCAGCAGCAGCGCCAGGGCCGCCATCAGGATGAGATAGCGGTCGGCGCGGATCAGCGCCCAGCCGCCTTCGCGTCCGAGCGGTTCGTCCTTCGGCTTGGTCTCCCGCTCCCCCTTCACTGTGATGCGATTGATGAGCGGCACCATGGCGGCGCAGATGACGAGCACGACGGCGGCGGTGAGGAGCAGATACGAAGGCGTGCTGCTCCCGATCAGCGCCCCGGCGCGGACGGCCCCCACCCAGGCGCCCAGGCTGGCGCCGACGCCGATTAGCGGAAACAGCCGCTTTCCCTGCTCCGACGTGTAGAGGTCGTTGGCGAAGGCCCAGAACTGGGCCACGACCATCAGGCTGAAGATGCCGACCCAGATGAAGTAGATGATCCCGACGCGCATCCCGGCGCCGATGGCCAGCGTGAAGAGCACCAGGTTCGACGCGAAGAACAGCGTCACGCCAGTCACCAACGGCACGCGGCTGACCCGCGAGGCGAAGGCGCCGTACGCCGGCACCAGGAGCAGCAGGAGCATCGCCTGGAAGGCGGACGAATAGCTCTTCACCGCCGCGCCGCCCTCGGTGAGGATCAGTACCTCGCGCGCCGTCTTCAAGAGGTAGTAGGCGGCGAGCAGCAGGAAGACGAGCAGCGTCATCAGCAGCGCGCTGGCCGCCTCGTTCTGGCGGATGTCCGCAACTGGCGACAGGAGACGCTCGAGAGGCCGTTTCACTTCATTACTCTCTGCGGTGGCGCCCGGGTGGCCTATGCCGAAGCGGCGGGGCTAGAAGGCCGCGCCTCCCGAGAACACGACGTTGACGCCCTCGCTGCCGGTCGCCACGTCGATCCGGAGCGGGGTCGCCATCGGGGTGTGGATGCGGAAGCCGACGCCCCAGTCGTGTTTCAGGTCCCTGAAGTTCAGATCCTCGCGGCGCCCCGCCACCTTGCCGGCGTCGTAGAAGATCGCCATGTCGATCAGCAGCCGGCTGGGAATCCAGCGCCATTCCCCCGACACCAGCAGGCTGTGCCGATCGCGAAACCGCCAGCTCGGATAGGCGCGCAGCGTGCTGCCGCTGCCGAGGGACGGCATGAGGAAATACGGCACGGCATCGTTCTCGTCCAGCGTCGTGCGGGCGACACCGTGGAGCGAGATGACCCAGTTCTCGCGAAGGACCGGCAGGTGCTGCACGACTTCCGCCTTGGCCGTGTCGAACGAGTAGGTGTCATCGGAATCGAGGTAGGTCTCGTAGGAGAGCGCGTACAGGCCGCCGCGGCGCGCGTACCCGGGCGATGGACGCGA
>DASRPM010000037.1:0-7079 GCA_035646375.1 Vicinamibacterales bacterium | reverse complement strand
CGGGGGTTCCATCCAGCCCCACTTGCTCATGTAGCTCGAGACACCGGCCTCGAACAGCAGCTTGCTGGTGAGCGTGGACGTGTAGGTGGCCTGGATGACGCTCTGGTACGTGTTGGCGTAGCCGAAGGCGCCGCCGCTCGTCCCCTGCGCGCCGCTGGCCGCTTCCGGCGCCACGTTCGTCGTGGTGCCGCTGGCGATCCAGTCGTCGCCGCGCGTGCGGCAGGTGCCGTCCTGCTTCTCGGTGCTCAGCGTCGAGCCGTTGCACTGGTTCTGATAGTCGTAATAGAAGCCGACCTTGTTCTTGGGCGTGACCTGGGACGTGAGGCGAATCGCCTTGATCGTCGTGGCCACGGCGCTGCGCGCCGGCAGGCTCTTGTCGGGCACGTACGACCAGCTGGCGGGGTTGCCCGCGTTGGCGTTCGCGTACATCCCGAGGATCTGGTCGTGCGAGCCGATGTCGCGGTAGTTGCCGAAGAACCACAGCTTGTCGCGCTTGATCGGGCCGCCGACCGAGCCGCTGACGTCCCACGTTTGGTAGAGCGCGGGCGGATCGGTGAGGCCGAAGCCGCGGAGCCGATCGTCGAGGTTGCTGCCCTGCGACCACTGGCCGGCGTTGCTGAAGAAAGCGTTGCCCGAGAACGTGTTGCCGCCCGTCTTCGGCACGAAGTTCACGTTGGCGCCGCCCATCTCGGTCTCGCCGAGACCGCCGGACAGGGCCACCTGCATTTCCTGCGAGTTTGACGTGTCGACGATGTAGCCCGACACGCCGCCGCCGTTGAACGCCGAGCCGACGCTCAGGCCGTCCACCGAGACGCGGCCTTCGTTGCCGCGGCCGCCGTGGCTGTAGAAGATGCGCATCGCCGGATTGAGGTCGATCTGGTTGCTGCCGCCCGTGATCGAGGGCACCAGGAACACGAGCGCGTTGTAGCCGCGCGTCGCCGGCAGCGCCTTGAGAGTTTCGTCGTCCACGATCTGCTGGCGGCGGGTGCTCTGCACGTCCACGATCGGGCTCTCGCCGGTCACCGTGATGGTCTCTTGCACGCCGCCGACGCGCATCTCGCCGTTGACGGTGAGGACGCCGGTGCCGCTCACCTCGAGGTCCTCGCGCTTGACCGTGGAGAAGCCCGGAAGCGTCATAGTGACCGTGTAGGTGCCGGGAGGCAGTTCGGTGATGCGGTACTGACCGGTGCCGTCGGCCGTGGCGCTGCGCACTTTCTCGATCAGCACGGGGCTTGCGGCTTCAACAGTGACTCCGGGCAACACGGCTCCGGATACATCACGCACAACGCCTGCGATGGTGGCCTGGGCAGACGCCGTCGAGGGGATCAGCAGGGCAATTGCCACGGCGGCAACGGCCATGACCCACTTCCTTGAGTGCATACCTTCTCCTCTTTTTGCTGCCGCGACCCGGCGGCAGCGCGCTTAGTAGACGTCCGTCGTCACGGATGAGTCAACGAAAAATAACCCAAACGTATTAGATGCACCTGACGGTGGCGTTGGATGGAGCAAGAATCAAGCCCCCTTTGCGGAGACCGAAAAACACCAAATCGCTGAGTGTTTCCTGGAGCCTGCAACGCACGGGTCCAAAACGTTGGACCGGCGCTTACGTGGAGTTGGATTTCCGTACGTAGCGCGGGCCGGAAGAATCGGCTCCCGGCCCGCCCCCGGCGGGGCTGAAGGCCGCCCTACGCCCTACCTACCTACTCTGCCCACTCTGCCGACCCCGCCTCCAGGCTCTTAGAAGTCCACGGTCACGTTGAAGCGGACGAACCGCGGGTTGAGGATGGTGACCTCGCGCAGATAAAGGGAACCGTCCGTCCCGAAGCCTTCGCTGAACGTCGTGCCCGTGTTCGCGTTGAAGAGGTTATAGAGGTCGATTCCGACGTTGGTGCGCGTGCGGCCGAAGCGCAGGATCTTGGCGAAGCGCATGTCCACGGCGTTGATGCGTGGCCCGTACACCTCGCCCGGCTTCACCAGGTTCACCGTCTGAGTGGCGGCGCCGCCCGGCAGCGGCCGGTCGATCGCCGCCTGCACCTGCGCGGTGGACACGTCGTAGTTGGCGTTCAGCGACAACCCGTTGGTCGCCACCGAGTCCTGCGTGGTCTGCGGCTGCGTGTTGGCCACCGACCGCATGATGGCGCTGACGAGCACGTCGATCTTCGGCACCGTGTAGCTGGCCAGACCGCGGAAGTTGGTCAGCCACTTCTCCTCCACCGCGCAGGCGTCCACCTGCGAGATGCCGACACCGAAGCCGACGGCCAGCGTGGCCTCCGGCAGTTTGGCCTGCACGTCGCACGTGTCGCGGATGCCGTGCCCCGTCGTGGCGCCGCCCTGGAGCGTGAGGCCGTTGGCCAGGCGCGCGTTCACGTTGTAGTCGAGGCCGTGCCAGTAGTAGGTGACATCGCCGTAGTCCTTCGCAAAGGTGAAGTAGTTGTCGAAGGCGCCGAACTTGTTGTCCTTCACCACGTAGAACGACACCGGATAGCCACCACCATCGGGCAGCTTGCTGTTCTGCGGCGCCGTGATCGTGACCGTGTCGAAGTCGTTGGGGCCAACGGCGCGGTTGTCCGTGTAGTAGAAGTTGCCCCACGACCGCCGGTTGTAGCCGACCTCGGCCGACACCCGCGGCAGCACCTCGTGCTGCGCCGACACGGCCAGCTGCCAGTCGTAGGGACGCGCGCCCCAGCCCTCGAGCACGGCGGGATTCACCGTGGTGCCGCTCGTGGACTTGCCGAAGTTCTGGTTCGCCCACGGGCCGCACTCGCCGTTGCCGTCCGCGTTCTGCAGCACGCAGTCGGCCACGTAGTCGCCGTCGGCGTCGAACCAGCTGCGGTCGGTGCTCTGGGCAAACGACACCGACGGATTCCCCGAGGTGAAGACGCTCTCGTTGTTGGCCGGCTGCAGATACTTGCTGAAGCTGGCCTTGAGCGACGTCTTGCCGTTGCCAAACACGTCGTAGGCAATGCCCATGCGCGGCGTGAGGTCGTGGAAGCCTGTGACGCCCTTCGTATCCGGGAAGAGGATCGGCTGCGTGTTGTAGGGCGTCGGCCCGGTGATGCCGTTGGCGCCGTCGCCTGGGAAGTAGCTCCAGGCGTGCTCGTAGCGCAGGGCGCCCTGCAGCGTGACGCGCCCGCGCGTCCACTGGTCCTGGACGTAGAAGGCGTCGTAGCGCGTGCGGTTGGCCCACGCGTGGCTGCCGATCTGCTGCGTCAGGCTGATCGGGAAGCCGTCGAAGAACAGGTAGTTCTGAATGCCGGAGTTCACGGCGTCGCGCGTCTGGTTCTCGCGCAGGCGGCCGGCCGCGTAGCCCACCTTCATGCTGTGCGCGCCGGACACGTAGGCGAGCGACGCGCGCCACACGGCGTGCTGCTGGTCGAGGCCATACAGGTTGCCGAAGAAGCTCCACGGTGCGCGGTAGGCGTAGAACGGCAGCGGCACCCCGCCCGTCTCGGGATGCGCCACGAGCTCCACGACGGGGATGAAGTCCATCAGCGCGCCAGCCGGCGCCTGGCCGCCCCAGCGGCTGTTGAGCGCGGAGAGGCCGGCCTCGAGCAGCAGCTTGTTGGTGACCGGCGAAGTCCACGATGCCTGCACGATCTTCTCGCGGTCGTCCCACACGTTGCCCGACTCGGGCGAGCCGTTGTTGAACCCGCCGTTCAGCGCAATCCAGTCGTCGCCGCGATCGCGGCACTGCTTGCCACCCGCCTCGTAGGCCGAGCCCGTGCAGTTCTTCTGGTAGTCGAGATAGAACCCGAGCTTGTTGCGCGGCGTGGCCTGGCCGGTGAGGCGGATGGCGCCAATTTTCTTGTCGTTGGCGTTGCGCACTTGGAGATTGGGATCCGCCACGTAGCTCCAGCTGTTGGCCAGGCCGGCGTTCTTGTTGCCGTACTGGCCGGGCACGTCGGCCATGTTGCCGAACGAGCGGATATTCCCGTAAAACCACAGGCGATCGCGGACGATCGGACCGCCGAGCGCGAAGCTGCTGTCCCAGTTCTTGTGCAGCTTGGGCACGTCGGGGATGAAGGCGCTCAGGCGCGCGTCGATGTTGCTCCCCTGCGACCAGTCGCCGGCGTAGCTCTGAAACGCCTGCCCGCTGAACGTGTTGCCGCCCGTCTTCGGCACGATGTTGAAGGCGGGCCCGCCGCGGTCCGTTTCGCCGAGGCCGCCCACGACCGTCACCTGCACTTCGGCCGCCGTCTGCGTCGGGTAGCCGAACTCCGACACGCCACCGCCGTTGAACGAGGCGCCGACGTTCATGCCGTCGATCTGCACCGTGCCCTCGTTGCCACGGCCGCCGTGCGCCGTGAAGAAGGTCATGCGCGGGTTGGTGCCGTTGTCGAGGCCGGTCTGCTGAATGCCGGGCACGGACGACAGCAGGTTGCCGTAGCCGCGCGTGGACGGCAGCGACTGGATCACCGAGTCGTCGAGCACCGTCTGCTGCTTCGTGCTGCTCTGGACGTCAACGATCGGCGTCTCGCCGGTCACGGTGACCGTCTCCTGCACGCCGCCGACGCGCATGTCGGCGTTGATCGAGATGGTGGCGCCTCCGCTGACCTCGACGGCCTCGCGCTTCACCTGGGCGAAGCCGGTGAGGGAGAAGGTGATGGAGTAGACGCCCGGCTGCAGGTCGGTCAGCCGGTACTGGCCGGTGCCGTCCGTGACGGCGTTCCGCACTTTTTCGATGAGGGCCGGACTGGCGGCCTCGACGGTCACGCCCGGGAGAACGGCCCCGGACGCATCGCGAACCACGCCCGCAATCGACGACTGGGCGTAGGCGGAAGCAGGCAGCAGGGCGGCGAGCGCGCAAACCGCGCCCGACAGCATCCACCGCACGAACCGGGGTCGGCGCCCGATCCGCGTGGAGCTCGTTTCAAGCATCGGTCATTCCTCCTTGTTATCAATCCAGCGCTTTGTGGCGAGCAGCAGAGACTCGCCAACGGCGCCGCCTGACCCATTTGGGTGAGCCGTAACACGTTGCGGAATTGGATTATTCCTCGTGCTGTTTAACGAGTGCCGGGCGAACTTCGTTCACCGGTCCGGCGATACTATCTCGACATAGGAAGACCGCTTCGCGGCATACCTGCAGACGCCATCCACGTCGTACACTGAGCGCCTTCGCATGATCAGGTGTCGAGTGGTGGCCTGCCTTGCCGCGGTGGCGCTTGTCGCGGCTGCCTGGCCGGGCCACGCCCAGAACGCCACTCCCAAGGCCGCGTTCACCAACGGACTCGCCCGTTTCAGCCTCGCGCTCGACGGCGCCTTTGGCGACGAAGGGCCTGTCGTCACCGCGAGCCTGGAGGCGATGGACCGCACGCGCCAGCAATGGGACGCGGTGATCCGCAGCTACGAGATGGGCATGGCCGGCGAGGTGGCGAAGGCGCCGCCGGAACTGGCCGCGCGCATGCACCTGGCGCTCGGGGGCGCCTACCTCGATCGCCACCGGTTCCGCGACGCCCAGCGCCAGCTCGACGAGGCGCTCCGCCTCGACGCCCGGCGCGCCGAAGCGCTGACGGTGCGCGGCCTGATCGAAGCGGAGCTCACGGCCCAGCCGCGCGAGGCGCTCGAGGACTTCGCACGGGCCGCCAGGCTCACGCCCGCCGATCCGGTGCGCGCCTACCTCCACGCGCGACAGCTGCTGGCGGCAGGCGGATCGGACGACGCGATCGCGGCCGCGATGCGGCGGTTCGTGTCGGCGCAGGGCGCGGCAGGGCCGTCGCCCGACGGGATGCCGTTCATCCGGCTCGGCCTCGTGCAGGAAGTGCCCGACATCGAGCCGTTCTTTCCGCCGGCCGCGTATCGCGCCGGCTTTCAGGCGCTCGTCGAGGGCCGCTACGAGGACGGGATCAGCCGGCTCCGTACGGCGGCCATCCTCGACCCGCTCGTCACGCCGGCCGCCGACACCGGCGAGCGCCTGCGCGCCGCCGGCGCGGCGCTGCGCAACGGCGATGCGGCGGCGGCGATTGCGCAGCTCGAGTCTGCGGCCACGACGGCGCCGCGCGCCAGCGAGGTGCATCGCCTGCTCGGGCTCGCCCACCTGGCCAACGAGGACGCAGACCGGGGGCTGACCGCGCTGCGGCTCGCCATCACGCTCGATGCCGCCTACGAGCGTCCGCGCATCGACCTGGCGCGCGCGCTCTTCGATCGCGGGCAGTTCGCCGACGCCGTCACCGTGCTCACCGACACGCTGGCGGCGATTCCCGACTCCGGCCGGGCGCGCTACCTGCTCGGCCTCGCCTACCAGCGCCAAGGCAACTATCGCGGCGCGATGCAGGAACTGGCGCGGGCGGCCGCGCTCGAGCCGCTGCTCGGGTTGAACAGCGTCTTCCAGTCGATCGGCGCGCTCCGCCGATCGCAGCAGGAGTACGACGCCGCCATCGACGCCTTCTCGCGCCGCATCGCGCTCGTGCCGAACGAGGCGGCGGCGCATCACGAGCTCGCCGAGATGTACTTCCGGCGCGGCCGCCTCGACGAGGCGCTCGCCGAGCACACCGTGGCGCTGATGATCGACCCGCGCCGGGCCGATTCGCACGTCGGCGTCGCGCAGGTGCACTTGCGCGAGGGTCGCTTTGCCGAGGCGGCGGCCGCCGCGAAGCGGGCGGCCGAGCTCGCCGCCGATCACAAGGAGGCTCGCTACGTGCTCGCGACATCGCTCCTGCGCCTCGGGCGCGCCGACGACGGCAACCGCGAGCTGCAGGAGTATCAGCGGCTGCAGCGCGAGGCCACGGCGCTGCAGTCGAAGCGGCTCGAGATTGCGGCGCTGCGCCGCGACGCGGTGGTGAGCGCCGCCAAGGGCGATCACGATCGGGCCGTGGCGCTGCTGCGCAAGGCGCTCGAGGCCGACCCGGCGGACCCGGCGTCGGCACTCGACCTCGGCCTGGCGCTGCTGCGGGGTGGCAAGGCGCTCGAGGCGATCGCCCACTTGCGTGCCGGCGCGGTATCGGGCGGCTCGCCCGAGGTGCACCGCCACCTCGCCGCCGCCTACGACGCCGCCGGGCAGGCCGACGACAGCCGCCGCGAGCGCGCGCTCTACGCGCAGGCGCGGCAGGACGCGCTGCGGCGCGCCGGGGCATCGAGATGAG
>DASRPM010000036.1:0-14186 GCA_035646375.1 Vicinamibacterales bacterium | reverse complement strand
TTCTCGCGGTAGTACTGGAAGAACAGCTCCGAGGCCTCGAGCGCCTGCTCGGTGGTCTCGACGGTGATGAGCAGGTCGGCCTTGCGGACGCTCTTGCCGGCGGCGCCGCCCACCACCACCTGCCAGCCGTTCTCCTGGCCGACGAGGCCGATGTCCTTCACCGTGGCCTCGGCGCAGTTGCGCGGGCAGCCGACGGTGGCCATCTTCACCTTGTGCGGCGTGAAGAGCTGCTCGAAGCGGCGCTCCATTTCCACGCCCGCATTGGTCGAGTCCTGCACCCCGAAGCGGCAGAACTCGGTGCCGACGCAGGTCTTCACCATGCGCACGCCCTTCGTGTAGGCCTGCCCCGACGGCATGCCGAGGTCGGCCCACACCGCGGGCAGATCGGCTTTCTTCACGCCGAGCAGGTCGATGCGCTGGCTGCCGGTGATCTTCACCATCGGCACCTGGTACTTGTCCGCCACGTCGGCGATGCGCCGCAGTTCGTCGGGGCTGGTGACGCCGCCGCGAATGCGCGGGATGACCGAGAACGTGCCGTCCTTCTGGATGTTGGCGTGCACGCGGTCGTTGATGAACCGCGCCGAGCGGTCCTCGTCGTGGTCGCCGCACCAGAGCATGTCGAGCATGTAGCTGAGGGCGGGCTTGCACACCTCGCAGCCGATGCCGTTGCCGTAGATCTCCAGCACCTCCTGCACCGACTTCAGCCGCTGGCTGCGCAGGATGTCGCGCAACTTGTCCTCGGCAAACGGCAGGCAGGCGCAGATGACCTTCTTGACCTCGTCCTCGAACTCGGGCGCGACGGCGCGCAGCAGGTCCTGGCACAGGCTGGTGCAGCTGCCGCAGCTCGTGCTGGCGCGCGTGCACTCCTTGAGCTGGGACATCGTGTTGACGCCCTTCTCGTGGATGGCCTGGATGATGGTGCCCTTGGTGACGCCGATGCAGCCGCAGATGGTGGCGCCGTCGGACATCGACGCCACTTCCCCGCCGGCATCGGCGGACGGCGGCGGGAAGAGCAGGTACCGGCGCTGTTCCGAGATGTCGGCGTCGGTGCGCAGCCAGTCCATGTAGCGGTGGCTGTCGCCGGTGTCGCCGACCAGGATCACGCCGGCGAGCTTGCCGTCGCGCACGGTGAGCTTCTTGTAGATGCCGAGTGCGCGATCCTCGAAGCGCACCGGCTCGGCGTTCTGCTCGCTCCAGTCGCCCGCCGAGAAGACGTCGACGCCCATGATCTTGAGCTTCGCGGCCGGGACCGTACCCGTGTAGGTGGGCCCCTTGTTGCCGGTCATCGTCGCGGCCAGCACCTTGGCCTGGTCGTAGAGCGGGGCCACGAGGCCGTAGCAGACGCCGCGGTGCTCGACGCACTCGCCGACGGCGAAGATGTCGTCGGACGACGTCTCCATGTAGTCGTTGACCAGCACGCCGCGGTTGACCGCGAGGCCCGCCTTCACGGCCAGCTCCACGTTCGGCCGGATGCCGGCGGCGACAACCACGAGATCGGCCTCGAGCACACCGTCGTCGGAGAGCGCCACGCCCTCGACGTGGCCGTTGCCGAGGATCGCGGTCGTGGTGCGGCCGAGCATCACCTTGACGCCGAGGTCCTCCATCTTGCCGAGCAGGTACTGGCCGCCGTCGGGATCGAGCTGGCGCTCCATCAGCGTGGACATCAGGTGCACGACGGTCACGTCGCAGCCCTGCACCTGCAGGCCGCGCGCGGCCTCGAGGCCGAGGAGGCCGCCGCCGATGACAATCGCCTTCCTGCCCGGCGCGGACCGCTCGATGAGCGCGCGCGTGTCGTCGAGCGTGCGGAACGCGAACACGCCGTCCTTGTCGAGCCCCTGGATCGGCGGCATGAAGGCGTTGCTGCCGGTGGCGAGCAGGAGCACGTCGTAGGGCGTCACGCTGCCGTCGTTGCCGGTGACCGTTTTTGCCGTCGCATCGACGTCCACGATGCGGACGCCAACCCGCAGGTCGATGCCGTGCTGCTCGTACCACTCGCGCCCGTTGATGACGATGTCGTCGGCGGCCTTCTCGCCCGCCAGCACCGACGACAGCATGATGCGGTTGTAGTTGACGTGCGTCTCGTCTCCGAACACCGTCACGATGAAGCGCGGCTGGTGCTTGAGGATCTGCTCGAGGCAGTTCATCCCCGCCATGCCGTTGCCCACGACGACCAGGCGCTTCATACCAGGCCTCCCTCCACGAAGCGCTCCACGCGCACCGCCGACTGCTTGTAGTTCGGCTCGCGCGAGAACGGGTCGAACGCGCTCTGCGTCATCTGGTTCGCGTTGGCTTCCATGTAGTGGAAGGGCACGAAGATCTGCCCCGGCGCCACCGTCTCGGTGACGCGCAGCTCGACGCCGCGCACCCGGCCGCGGCGCGACACCACGTCCACTTTGTCCTGCGGCTTGAGCCGGAGCTGGCGCGCGTCGCGCGGGTTCATCTCCACCCACGCGTTCGGCGACAGCCGCTCGAGGATCGGCACCTTGCCGGTCTTGGTGCGGGTGTGCCAGTGCTCCACGGTGCGGCCCGTGTTGAGCACGAGCGGGAAGTCGGCGTTGGGCTGCTCCGGAAACGGTTCCCAGTCCGCCGCGATCAACTTTGCCTTGCCGTCGTCGGTCTGGAAGCGGCCATCGGCATAGAGGCGCCGCGGCGCGTCCGGCTCGGTGGCGCCCGCCGGGAACGGCCACTGGATGCCGCCGTGATGCTCGATGGCGCGGTAGGTCATCCCCGAGTAGTCGCAGAGGCGGCCGGCCGACACCTTTTTCCACTCCTCGAAGGCGTCGCCGGGCTTCGACCACCCCGGGAAGATCTCGTCGCGGACGCCGAGCACGCCGGCCAGCGACAGGAAGATGTCGAAGTCGGACCGCGCTTCGCCGGGCGGCGGCACCGCCTTGTTCACCTTGCTCACCCGCCGCTCCGAGTTGGTGTACGTGCCGTCCTTCTCGCCCCAGATCGCGGCCGGCAGCATCAGGTGCGCGAACTCGGTGGTGGGCGTCGGGTGGTAGCCGTCCTGCACGACCAGGAACTCGAGCCCCTCGAGCGCCTGCGTCAGCGAACCGAAGTTGGGGAACGACACGACCGGGTTGGTGGCGATGATCCAGAGCGCCCGGATCTTCTTGTCGAGCGCCGCCTCGATGATGTCGGGATACGCGAGCCCGCGCTTGGTGGGAATCCGATCGACAGGCAGGTTCCACAAGCGCGCCAGGTCGGCGCGATCGTCCGCGCTCTCGAACTTGCGGTAGCCGGGCATGATCGACGCGAAACCCGCCTCGCGCGTGCCCATTGCGTTGCACTGGCCGGTAATCGAGAAGGGCGCGGCGCCTTCGCGCCCGATGTTGCCGGTGATGAGCGCCAGGTTGTTGATGGCGTTGACCGTCTCGGTGCCCTTGGTGCTGTGGTTGACCCCCATCGTCCAGCCGATGAAGCCGGCCCGCGCGTGGGCATACATCCACGCCGTCTTGACGATCAGCTCGGGCGAGAGGCCGGTGATCTCGGCGACGCGCTCCGGCGTGTAGCTCTTCACCGCCTCGCGCAGCGTCTCGAACCCGGTGGTGTGCGCCGCCACGTACTCGCGGTTGACCAGGTTGTGCTCGATGACGACGCGGATCCAGCCGTTGACGAGCGCCAGGTCCGACCGCGGGCTCAGCGGCAGGTGCAGGTCGGCCATCATCGCGGTCTTGGTGGCGCGCGGATCCACCACGATGAGCGTGGTCGACGGGTTCGAGCGCAGCCGCCAGCACAGGATCGGGTGGTTCTCGGCGATGTTGGCGCCGATCAGGATGACGACATCGGCCTTCTCGAGATCGTCGTAACTGCCCGGGGGGCCGTCGCTCCCGAACGAGCGCTTGTAGCCCTGCACCGCCGTGGCCATGCACAGCGTGGTGTTGCCGTCGTAGTTCGAGGTGCCGAGACCGAGCTGCACCAGCTTGCCCAGCGCGTAGAACTCCTCGGTCACCAGCTGGCCGGTGCTGATGACGCCCACCGCGCCGGGGCCGTAGCGCGACTGCACGTCACGGAACTTCGCCGCCATCGTGGCGAGCGCTTCGTCCCAGCCGATCCGGTTGAACGTCTTGCCGGTGCGCAGCTGCGGATAGAGCGCGCGGTTGTCGGTGCGAATCGTGTGGTGCTCCGACAGCCCCTTCGGACACAACAGTCCGCGATTCACCTTGTGATCGGGGTTGCCGCGAACGCTGACGGCGCGGCCATCCTTCACGCCGATGAACATGCCGCAGCCCACCGAGCAGTAGCCGCAGGTGGTGGCCACCCACTTGTCGGGCACCTTCTGCGCCGACACGTAGCCGGCCACCGGGTCGTTGCCGTAGGTGTAGCGCTCGGCCCGCGTGTCGAGCCCGAGCATCTGCTTCAGCGTCATGCGGCCTCCCGCGCCGACGGCAGATAGGCGGCGGCCATCTGCCGCGGCACCACGCTGACGAAGAACAGGTAGCGGCCGAGCACTTCGCCGCCCATGGCCAGCGCCAGCGACGCGCCGATCAAGAGCGCGCTCACGGCCTCGGTCAGATCGGGACGGCTGGCGACGAGGAGCGGCATCACCACACCGCCGACCGCCAGCAGGCAGCCGCGCATCACGAGATGGCGGCGAAGCACGGTGGACAGCAGCCGCGCCGTGCCTTTGAGCTCGAGGCTTTCCGATGCGATGAGCCGCAGGAAGCGGAGCGCCAGTACCACGGCAATCGCCACGCCCATGGCGGCCGCCGCCGGCGCGAGCCACGAGGTCTCGCCGGCGCCAATCGCAGCGGCGAAGAGCGGACCCAGGAGCAGCGCCGTGAAGTTGAACTGCATCAGCGTGTAGGGGGTGTTCCACGCCGGACGCGCCGGCACACGGTAGATGTAGGCGCTCGCCGTCACGCCGGCGACGCCGAAGAGCACGGTGAGCGCGCCAAGGAGCACGCTGCCGGGCAGCCCGAACCAGAGGGCGCCGGCATAGAGCGCCGCCACGTTCGAGAAGGCGCCGAACATCAGCACCTCGCGGCTCAGCCACGACCGCTTCCACATACGGACGGCGCGGTAGGCGTGTATCGGCCGCCCGAGGTGCATCGTGGAGGCCGCGAGCGCCAGGCCGCCGAGGAGCAGCGAGCCAATCGCCGCCGCGCCCAGGTGCTCGCCGGCTCCCAGGAGCTGCAGCAGCCAGATGGTGGCAAACGCGCCCACCGAGAGCTGCGTCAGCACCGTCATGATCACGAGCGGCCAATGGGCCTCGGCGGGCACCACGTGGGTGGCGCCGCGCGGGCTGGTGTTCGGCGGCAGATTGGCGGGCAGCGTCACGCGCGTCGTCGAGATGCTGCCGTCGGCGACGGGCATCCCGGCCGGCGCCGAGAACGCTTCGACCGCGGCGCGCCACTGACCGGTGTTGACGATCTCGATTTGGATCGCCCCCTCGGGACACGCGCTCACGCACGCCGGCGCCTGCCCTTCCTCCAACCGGCCGTGACACATGTCGCACTTGCCGACGACGCCGCGCTCGTGATTGAACTGCGGTACGCCGTACGAGCAGTTCCAGGTGCAGTACTGGCAGCCGATGCAGGCGTCGGCGCTGTGGCGCACGATGCCGGTGATCGGATCCTTCGAGTAGGCGTCCACCGGACATCCCTGGAGACAGGTGGGCTCCAGGCAGTGGTTGCAGCCCATCGACAGGTGGTGCTGCGCGACTGCGGGGAAGAAGCCGCCCTCGATGTCGCCGACGCGCCGCCAGTTGATTTCCGCGGGGTTGCCGTTCTGCTCGTTGCAGGCCACGACGCAGCACTTGCAGCCGATGCACGCCCCCATGTCGAAGTGGAAGCGATACTGCTCGCCGGGCTCGAGCGCGCGGGTCGGCATGCGATCGGCGAGCGGCACCGGACTGGCGGCACGGCGCGGCACCAGAGGAGCGGCGGACGGAGCGCGCTTCGTCAGCGCGAACGTCACGCCGTCTTCGGTGACCCGTGTCAGCAGCGGTAGCGGCATCGAGGCTCCCATGGCAAGACGCGTCGCCGGGTGCAGGCGTGCTGCACCCGAGTTCGCTCGACTGGGAGCTCGACCTAAGGAACGCCGTTAAGGCGTTCCGGTCAGTAGACTCGTGCGATGCCCGGCACCGGGGACGGGCGTCCGATGGCCGCGCGCGTGGGGCGGCCTCGATTGATCGAAGATACTCTCCGTACGAGCACTCTTCAAGAGGGACGATGGTAACAGCACCGTACCCTGAAGCATCGAATCACACAAAAATGAGAGAGTAGCCAAAACAGCACGCAAGTGATTGACCTGAAAGGTCCAGCCGTCGAAAAACAGCCGCCAGTCTCCCACCACAGGACAGCCGCCTCCGGCGCGCGACGCGGCGCGCGCAGCGGCCACGCCATCACCACGGCAGGTTAGCGACGCGAAATCAAAGAGGAACACAAATGTGTTCGTCTCTGTTCGGTTCGACAGTCCTGTGGGACTCGAAATCGTCCGCGCGCAGGACCTCCGCCCGCCGGAATCGGCAATTTCCCGCCAATCACGCGCGATCGGCTCGCGGCGCCGCGTGGTCTTACCTGATCGGCGGCGGAAGGAACGTTCCTTGCTGACCCCTGTGCAGCGGACGCCAGGGCCTTGTTGCCGCTCGCCCGCTGTAACACCCGATCGACCCCGTCGCGTTTAACACCAGGCCCAGACGCCTCTCCACGGTCCAGTTCGACTGTCATTCCGCGCGCGCACCGCGAATTCCCTTCGCCGTGCACGTTGGTGGTGTGCCGCGTTCCCGCACACGCCCGCGCGGGTTGGAGGAGAGAGACGCAATGCGCAGATCCCTGTTCGTCCGCGCTCGTCGGCTGGCACCGGCCGCGCTGCTCGTGTTCCCGCTCACGGCTGCTGCTCAACAGACCGCATCATCCGCGCAGGCGCAGCTGACGCCCGCGGCACCGCCCGCAGCCAGTCAGGCTCCCGCGCCCGCCGCGGCGCCGCCGCCGGCTCCACAGAAAGTACCCGTATTCAATCGCGCGAACCAGAAGCTACCCGCCTGGCTGCGCGTGCGCGGCGAATTCCGCGAGCGGTTCGAAGGCTTCCAGAACCTCGGCTTCACCGAGGGGCGCGACGACGGCTACGCGTTGAGCCGCGTGCGGCTCAACGTGACGGTTACGCCGAGCAAGCACTTCTCCTTCCAGGCCAACGTGCACGACGCGCGCGTGGCGGGCAAGACCGTGGGACCGACCACGGCGCCGTTCCGCGGACCGTTCGACCTGCGCACCGGGTTTGCGGACATCGGCTCGGCCACGGCCCCGGTGGCCGCGCGGATCGGCCGGCAGGAGCTCGCCTTCGGCGAACAGCGCCTCATCGGCCACCTTGCGTGGGTGAACACGGGCCGCTCCTTCGATGCGGCGCGCGGCATTCTCCGCCACAAGGCGTTCCAGGTGGACGTCTTCGCCGCTTCACTCGTGCGCAGCCTGCCCGACGGCTTCGACAAGAGCGGGAACGGTAACCTCCTGACCGGCGCGTACGCGTCCACCGCCAAGCTCCTGCCCAAGGCCACCGTCGAGCCCTATGTCTTCTTCCGGCGCGACGAGAACCTGCGCAGCGAGCTCGGGCCGTTCGGCAGCATCGAGCAGACCACGATCGGCGCCCGCACCGTGGGACGGCTGCCGGCCGGGCTCGACTACGGCATCGAAATGGCGATGCAGCGCGGCTCGCTCGCCGACGACTCGATCAGCGCCTGGGCCGGCCACTGGCAGCTGCGCGAGTCGCTGCCCGGCAGGGGCGCGATCAAGCTGACCTCGGAATACAACTTCGCGACCGGCGACGAGAACGGTACCGACGGCACCCGCGCCACCTTCGATCAGCTCTATCCCACCGGTCACGACAAGCTGGGGCTGGGCGATCAGGTCGGCTGGCGCAACGTGCACCACCTGCGCGAAGGCTTCGAGTTCTCGCCAATCAAGGCGACGCCGATCTCGGTGAACTACCACTCGTGGTGGCTGGCCGAGAAGACTGACGGCCTCTACGCGGCCAGCGGCGCGCGCATCGCCTTCGTGGCCGGCGGCGCGGCCAGCAGCCACGTGGGGCAGGAGATCGATGTCCAGGTGACGCGGGCCCTCACGCCGCAGCTGCAGCTCGCGGTCGGCTACGCGCACATGTTCACGGGCAAGTTTCTCGAGCAGGCCACGCCTGGGGTGTCCTATAGCCAGCCCTACGCGATGCTGACCTACGTCTTCCTGGCTGACAAGTGAGAGGTGTGAGGTGAGCGACCCGATGACGACGTCCAAGACACGTGCCTCCCGCCGCCGGTTCCTGCAGGCGGCCACCGCCTCCACCGCCGGCGTGCTCATGTCCGGCCTGCCCAAGGGGTGGGTCGGCGCCGCCTACGCGAACGACGCGCCCGAAGTGTCCGCGATGCGATTCGGCATCATCGCGCTCACCGACTGCGCGCCGATCGTGATGGCGCACGAGCTCGGCTACTTCAAGCAGTTCGGCATCGAATCGACGGTCTCCAAGGAAGCGTCCTGGGCGGTCATTCGCGACAAGCTCACGATCGGCGACAACCAGGCGACGCACATGCTGATCGGGATGCCGATCGCGTCCACGATGGGGCTGGCGGGCTCGCCCGTGAAACCGATGGTCATCCCCTGGCTGCTCAATCGCAACGGCCAGGCGATCACGCTCGACAACAAGCTCAAGGCCGCGGGCGTGAAGACACCGCAGGCGCTGAAGCCGCTGGCGGACAAGGCCAAGGCCGCCGGCGATCCCATGACCTTCGCGATGACGTTCCCGCCGGGCACGCACGCGATGTGGATCCGCTACTGGCTCGCCTCGGGCGGCATCAACCCCGACAAGGACGTGAACCTGGTCACCATCCCGCCGGCGCAGATGGTCGCCAACATGAAGGTCGGCAAGATGGACGGCTACTGCGTCGGAGAGCCGTGGAACAACCGCGCCATCGAAGACGGCATCGGCTTCACCGCCATCACCACGCAGAAGATGTGGAAGGACCATCCCGAGAAGGTGTGCGCCTTCACGGAGGAGTTCGCGACGAAGAACCCCAAGACGGTCAAGGCGGTGCTCAAAGCGCTGCACCTCGCGAGCGTGCACCTCGACGACATGAACAACCGGCCCAAGGCGGCCGAGATCATCGCGCGCCCGGCGTACATCAACTGCCCGCCGGCCATCATCCTCGAACGCCTGATGGGCAAGTACGAGTATGGCGATGGCCGCGTGGAGCAGGACCCGAACTACATGATCTACTCGCAGCGCAACTGCAACTACCCGCAGCCGGTCTACGCGCAGTGGTGGCTCACGCAGCTGCGCCGCTGGGGCTTCACCAAGGGCGCGCCCGACTACGTGGGCATTCCCAAGAAGGTGATGCGGCCGGACATGTACATGGAGGCGATGAAGGAGCTCGGCGTGAAGGTGACGGCGCCGAACGACACCAAGATCACGCTGTTCGACAGCGTGTTCGACAGCAAGGACCCGGAGAAGTACGCGCGGTCGTTCGCGATCAACAGCCTGCAGGGCTAGTCGAGCCCCACGTTGAGGAGGAGAGATCTTTGATGAAGCGTGTGATCAACCTGCTGCTCCCGCTCTGCGGCATCGGGATGGCGCTGGCGGCCTGGTGGGCCGCCAGCGTCGCGGTGCCGGATCTGCCCTCGCCCGTGAGGACGTGGGACGAGAGCAAGCTGTACATCCTGGAACCGCTGGCCTACCGCGGCGAGTCGGACCAGGGCATCCTGCTGCTGGCCTATTACAGCCTGATCCGCGTCGCGCGCGGGTTCCTGCTCGGGATTGCGATTGCCACGCCTCTCGGGTTCCTCCTCGGCGTGTCGGCCACGCTGACGAAGATGTTCGATCCCATCATGCAGGTGCTGCGGCCGATCTCGCCGCTGGCCTGGCTGCCGCTCGGGCTCGTGCTCTTCCAGAAGTCCGAGCCGGCAGCGCTCTTCGCGATTGCGGTGTGCTCGATGTGGCCGACGGTGATCAACACCATGATGGGCGTGCGCGCCATTCCGCAGGACTACTGGAACGTGGCCAAGGTGCTGCGCCTGTCGCGCACCACCACCTTCATCAAGATCATCGTCCCGGCGACGCTGCCCTATATGTTCACTGGCTATCGCCTCAGCCTGGGCATCGCCTGGCTCGTGATCGTCGCCAGCGAAATGCTCACCGGCACGCCGGGCGTCGGCGGCTTCCTCTGGCAGGAGTACAACAGCCTGGTCTACGCGCACATTTTGCTGGCCATCATCACCATCGGCGTGGTCGGCTTCGCGCTCGACCGGCTCATGGGGCTCGCCGAAGCGCGGCTCCGGGCGTCGTAGGGTCGCTGAATGGCATTTCTCGAAGTCCGCGACCTGTCGAAGTCGTTCCCCTCGCCCGCCGGCGTCCGTCACGTCCTCAAGGACGTGCGCCTCGACGTCGAGCAGGGCGAGTTCGTCTCGATCGTCGGCACCATGGGCAGCGGCAAGTCCACGCTCCTGAGCCTGCTCGCCGGCCTCACCTCGCCCGACGGCGGCACGGTCGTCATCGACGGCAAGCCCGTGACCGGCGTGCGCGTCGACGCCGCGTTCGTCTTCCAGAACTACTCGCTGCTGCCCTGGTTCAGCGCGCTCGAGAACGTGCGGCTGGCCGTGCAAGCCGCGTTTCCCGACGCCACGGCCGCGGAACAGATCCGCCGTGCCACCGAAGCGCTCGAGCGCGTGGGGCTCGGCAACGCCGTGGACCGCAAGCCACGCCAGCTCTCGGGCGGCATGCGGCAGCGCGTGTCGCTGGCGCGCGCCTTCGCCACCGAGCCGCGCGTGCTCTTCCTCGACGAGCCGTTCGGCGCGCTCGACGCGCTGACACGCGACACCCTGCAGCAGGACCTGGCGCAGCTCTGCGCCGAACGGGAGCGGCCGGTGACGACGGTGATGATCACCAACAGCGTCGAGGAGGCCATCCTGCTCTCCGATCGCATCGTGCCGATCGTGACGGGGCCGCCGGCCTCGCTCGGGACGCCGATTGCCGTGGAGCTCGCCCGGCCGCGCACGCTGGCGCAGCTGGCGCACGACGAGCAGGCCACGCACGCGCGCGCGCACGTGATCGCCGCGCTCACGGCGTCGATGCAGCGGCGCACCCGGCCATCGTCGGCCGGCAGCACGGCGACGCTGACGTCCACCGAACCCGCGAAGGAGGCCGTGTGATCGTTCCCCTCGAGCTGACCGGTCTGACCCGTGTCTTCCCGACCCCGACGGGGCCGTTCGTCGCGGTGAAGGACGTGAACGCGCGCATCCTGGCGGGCACGTTCGTGGCGATCCTCGGCCACTCGGGATGCGGCAAGTCCACGGTGCTGTCGATTCTCGCGGGGCTCGACAAAGCCACCTTCGGCGGCGTGATCATCGACGGCACCGAGGTGACGGCGCCCGGCCCCGAGCGCGCCATCGTCTTCCAGTCGCCGTGTCTCCTGCCGTGGCTGAACGTGCTCGACAACGTCCTGGTGGCGGCCACGCAGGGCGCGGCACCGAAGAGCAAGAAGGAGGCGCGCGAGCTGGCGCGCTTCTATCTCGACATCGTCGGCATCGGCGACTGCGCGAAGCAGATGCCGGGCGAGCTGTCGCTCGGCACGCAGCAGTGCGTGTCGCTGGCGCGGGCGCTCGTGGTCGAGCCGCGCTTCCTGCTGCTCGACGAGCCGTTCTCGCAGCTCGATTCACTGACGCGCTTCGAGCTCCAGGACCTGCTGCTGCGTGTCTGGGAATCGTCGGGGAAGACGGTCGTCATGGTCACGCACGACATCGACGAGGCGCTCTACCTCGCCGACCACCTCGTGCTGATGACCGACGGCCCCGAGGCCACGGTGGGCGACGTCTACACCGTGCCCTTCGCGCGCCCGCGCAACCGGGCGGCCGTGCTGGCGCATCCCCGCTATCACGAGGCGCGCCGGCACGTGATCGACTTCCTCGAGCACCACGCCCACCAGTCGCGCCCGAGCGCGCTGGACGATGTTCTAGCCAAGCGGCTCGCCTGACTGACGCTCGCTGGACTGCAGCAGACCGCACGGCTTGCGGTGCGGTCCCAGTTGCGCCCACGCGAGCACCTCGAAGAACTCTTCGAGCGTCAACGGTCTGGTCAACGGTCTGGGCGTGGCGCCGCTGTCGTCGGGGTGGCCGGTTGAAATGATGAGCTGAAGCAATCGCTCGCTCTTGCTGCTAACAGATCGGCTCAACGATTCGCCATAATTTCTGGCAGAGCGTCGTGGTAGACGCCCGGCAGCTTGTCTCTGCTTCGCCGAACTTCCAATCGCTGCCAGTCCGAATGCCCCGCGGCATCCAGAGCAGAATCAGCGTGGCCGCGATGTTGCTCTTGTGGCTGCGGACGATGGCGTTCACGGTTGAGAGGAGAGAGAGAACGTGAAGCGCCTTACCAGCCGACTTTTCGGAAGGCTCGTTCGGTCCTGGGTCGATGAGCTTGAATTGCAACTCGGAACGACCCTTCGGCCGGGCCAGGCCGTGGCGCAGAAACTTCTCATGCAGCAGTACCGCATGCTGGCTGCATGTGGCAAAGAACAGCTGCCATCGCTGGAAGACGTCGGGTTTCGGGTTTACTCGCAGTTCGAAGAAGACGGGATCCTTCTGTACTTGTTTTCCTTGATCCCGCCTGTCAACCGGCGGTGCGTTGAAATCTGCGCCGGTGACGGCCGTCAATGCATGACCACCAACCTGATCGTCAATCACGGCTGGTGGGGTTACCTGTTCGATGGCAATGAAAAGAACGTCCGGAACGGGCAACGATTCTTCGCGAATCAGCAGGACACGTTCCTCCACCCGCCGCTCTTCGCTCATGCCTGGATTACCGCTGAAAGCGTCGACGAGCAACTCAGTGCGGCGGGCGCCACCGGTGTCGTGGACCTGCTCAGCCTCGACATGGACGGCATGGACTACTGGGTATGGAAAGCCGTCACGGTGATCCAACCGCGGGTGGTTGTCTGTGAGACGAACAACCTCATTCCCCCCGGCCGCGCGCTCACCGTTCCGTACTCGCGGGATTTCGTGTGGGCGGCGGACGGCTATTGCGGGGCGTCACTCGAAGCCATGTGCCGGCTCGGGAAAAGCAAGGGCTACCGCCTCGTCGGGACGCATCGCTTTGGTTTCAATGCGTTCTTCATGGCAAGTGGCGTCGGCGAGGACCATTTCCCGGAGGTCGATCCGAGTACGTGCCTCAGCGACCCTTACACGGAAAAGCGCCGTCGCAATTGGGCCGCAGTTGCATCGAAGCCGTGGCAGGACGTGGGGTGAACGATCCGCGACGCCGGCCATCGCACGAGCCCAGCCGTTCGCCCTGGCGGCTTGCGTATTGCACCGATGCGGCGCGGGACCGGCGGGCAGGTTCGTGCCCTGGAGGGTGCCAATGAACGCAGAGCGGCCTTCCGGTAAACCCAGCTGGCGATTGCCGTCCCCCTTGGATGCCTAAGATGTTGTCACTCCGTGCAGGGCTCGCGCTGGTTCTCGTCTGCGTAGTCGAGTCCTTGCCCAGGGCTGAGGTGTCAACACCCGCATTCGCGGATCGATTGGCGGACAGCGTCGGCGTCAACGTGCACATGCACTATGCCGGGACGCTGTATACCGACTTCGAGCTCGTTCGTGCCAAGTTCGCTGAGTTGGGCGTGCGGTACCTGCGCGACGGGTTGTACGACACCGGCACCACCTGGCAGGCGTACTACGATCGCCACAACGCGCTCGGCGCAATGGGCATCAAGGGCCTGTTCACCGTCGCCGCTCCCAGCGTGCCCGAAGAAACGCTTCGCACCTACCCGTCGCGGATGAGCCGTTCGTTCGAGGCGTACGAAGCAACGAACGAATACGACCTCAGCGGCGTCGCGGCGTGGCCGTCGCTCCTGCGGCAGTCGCTGGCGCAGCTGCACGCTCTCAGAGAAGACCCGCGTCTGTCGAAGTTCCGCCTGTACGGTCCCGCGTTGTCGATGTCGGCCGCCGCCTTCGCCGCGCTCGGCAACGTCAGCGTCTACTACGATGTGGCGAACCTGCACTACTACATGGCAGGCCGCCATCCCGGCACGCCGGGCTGGGGCGACGGCGGCTACGGCAGCATCGACTGGAACCTCGCGTTCGCCAAGCGCTACGCTCCGGGCAAGCCGATCGTTGCAACCGAAACCGGGTACTACGACGACCTCGCGATAGGGGATTCGGCGCCGGCGGCGATCGTCGGCCGCTACATGCCCCGGCTCCTGCTCGAACAGTTCCGGA
>DASRPM010000035.1:0-3667 GCA_035646375.1 Vicinamibacterales bacterium | reverse complement strand
AGCTCCGCGCGGCGGTGCAGGTCGTCGAGGCGCGACTGCGGATCCATCGGGCGGGCTTAGGCCTTCGCCGCAGCCGCTTGTGCTTTCTCCCAATCCGCGAGGAACTTCGCGAGGCCGATGTCGGTGAGCGGGTGCTTGAAGCACTGCTCGATGACCGCGGGCGGGCAGGTGGCCACGTCGGCGCCCATGCGCGCGGCTTCGACGATGTGGATCGAATGGCGGACGCTCGCCACCAGCACTTCGGTCCCGAACTCGTAGTTGTCGAAGATGTCCACGATCTCGCGAATCAGGTTCATGCCGGTCGTGCCCACGTCGTCGAGGCGGCCGACGAACGGGCTCACGTAGGCGGCCCCCACCTTGGCCGCGAGCCAGGCCTGCGTGGGCGAGAAGATCAGCGTGACGTTGACGCGCGTGCCCTCGGACGCCAGCGTCTTGCACGCCTTCACGCCGTCCTTCGTGAACGGCACCTTCACGACGATGTGCTCGTCGATCGACGCCAGCTCGCGCCCTTCGCGAATCATGCCGGCGGCGTCGGTGGCCACCACCTCGGCGCTGACCGGGCCCTGCACCAGCCGGCAGATCTGCTTGAGGATCTGCCGCGGATCGCCGCTCTCCTTGGCCATGAGCGACGGGTTCGTGGTGACGCCGTCGAGAATGCCCAGGCTGGCGAGCGGCTCGAGCTCCTTGAGGTTGCCGGTGTCCGCAAACAGTTTCATCGTTCTACTCCCTATCGGGCTGTCTCCTCGATACGCGCCGACTCGCCGCTGATATTGGGGACCGGCAGCCGGGCGTCGACGGCCATGACCGCGTAGACGTAGCGTGTGCCGGCCGTCACCGTGGTGTCCGTGAACTGCGTTTCGATCACGGGCGCGACGGTGAGCGGCTGCAGTGTGGCATCGCCCGCCGTCCCGCGCAAGATCAGGTAGCCCCACACGTCGAGATCCGGACTCGATTCCCAGATCAGGTCGATCGCGCCAGGGCGCACCACCGTGGCGAGATTCGTCGGCGGCTCAGGGGTGAAGACATCCACCGCCATCAGGCAGCGGCGGTCCGTCGGCGCGCTCTCGACGGCGCCCGGCCCCGTGCCGCGCACGGCGCGCACTTCATAGCACCGCAGTCGATCGAACTCGACCGAATCCACGAATGTCAACTCGTCCACCGGAGACGTGGTGAGCGGCCGAGGCACCACGACCGCCCCGGCGGGGATCGTCGCGTTGGGCGGCGGCAGCACCAGCGGATCGGGCGCCTGCGTCCGGTAGACGTGATAGCGCGTGGGGCCGGGCGGCAGCGCCAGCGGATCGGCCGGAAGCGGCGGCGCATCCTCGTCGGAGAGCGCCTCGGGCGGCAGCGGGTTGTCGAGGAGGAACCCGACGACGCCACCCACCGGCTCCCACGAGAGCACGGTGGCCTCGGCCGTGTATTCCACCTGCAGGCCGAATGGAGTGTCGGGCACGGCGGTCAACGGCAGCTCCACCGGCACGCTCGGCGCCCCCGGCTGCCCGCGATCGTTATAGGCGACGGTGATGTAGAAGCGCCGCAGGACACCCGGCGGGGCCGGCTTGGTCGTCACGGGCGTCACGGGCGTGCGGGACGGAGGAGCCGGCGGGGCCGGGAGCGCCCGGGGCACGAAGGCGTCCGGGCCGAGCGTCTCCTTGACGGTAATCGTGGCGCCGGGGCGCGCCCCGTCCTTCGTCTCGGGCGTGCGCGGGCGCTGGCCCAGGAGCGCGCCTTCCGGCATGGCGGCCGCGACCGGCACGGTGGCCACGACGGTCGCCAGCTCGAGCTGCCGCGCCCGCGGCGGCGGCGTGGTGGCGGTGTAGGCGTACACCTCGACACGGCGGACGTCGGCCGGCTTCGAGGCGTCGATGTTCTGGGCGGGCAGGGTGAGCGTGACGAAGACGTCGTCGCCGAGGCGCTGCGCGCTGACGCGCGCCGGCGCGGCCGGCAGCAGCACGTACGGGGCGAGCGGCGCCCCCTTCTTCCCGCAGCCCGCGCCGGCGGCCATTGCGAGCACGGCGCAGCTTGCCGCGGCCCAGCGCCGCGCGTCCTTCACGCCGCAATTTTACCGGACGAACTCGGAGGTGGACTCGGCCTGCGCGTCGCTGGCCTGACGACGCCCCACCTCGGACGACTTGAACCGCCGCACGTCGATGCCGTAGCCCTGCACCTTGTAGTTCAGGATGCGCTCGGTGGTGTCGAGCAGGCGTGCCGCCTTGGCGCGGTTGCCCCGCGTCGTTTTGAGCGCGTCGAGGATCAGGTCGCGCTCGTAGCCCGCCACCGCATCCTTGAGCGACACGCGGGTGACGGTGCCTGACGAGTCGGCGGTCTGCAGCGACGGCGGCAGGTGGTGACCGTGAACGACCGCCCCGTCGCAGACCAGCACCGCGCGCTCCAGCGCGTTCTCGAGCTCGCGGACGTTGCCCGGCCAGTGATAGGCCGTGAGCATGTCGATCGCCGGCGTCGAGATCCGCTTGATGACCTTGTTGTGCTCGCGCGCGAATTTGTCGAGGAAGTGATCGGCGAGGAGCAGCAGGTCGGCCTTCCGCTCTCGCAGCGGCGGCACGAAGATGGTGAACACGTTGAGGCGGTAGTAGAGATCCTCGCGGAACGTGCCCTCCGCGATCGCCTTCTCCATGTCCTTGTTGGTGGCGGCGATGAGCCGCACGTTCGCCTTCACCGTCTCGGTGCCGCCCACCCGCTCGAACTCGCGCTCCTGCAGCACGCGCAGCAGCTTGACCTGCGTACCCAGGTTCACGTCGCCGATCTCGTCGAGGAACAGCGTGCCGCCCTCGGACATCTCGAAGCGCCCCTTCTTGCGGGCCGCCGCGCCGGTGAACGCGCCTTTCTCGTAGCCGAAGAGCTCCGACTCGATGAGCGTTTCGGGCAGCGCCGCGCAGCTCACCTTGATGAAGGGCTTCTTCGCGCGCAGCGAGTTGTAGTGGATGGCGTGCGCGATGAGCTCCTTGCCGGTCCCCGATTCGCCGCGAATCAGCACGGTGGTGTTGGTCTGCGCCACCTGCGCCACCTGCTCGTACATCTGCCGGGTGGGGCCGCTCGTACCGATGATGTTGGAGAAGTCGTACCGCTCCCGCAGCTCCTGCCGCAGATGCGTGTTCTCGTCCAGCAGGCGGCGGCGCTCTTCCTCGACCATGCGCTGCACGTTGAGCGCCTGCGCGATCATCGAGCTGACGACGCCGAGGAACTTGACGCTGCTGTCGTAATCGCGTTCGGGCTTGAACCGCAGGTCCACGCCGAGGGCGCCCACCGGCTGCCGGTTGAGCACGATCGGCACGCAGATGAAGCTCAGTTCCTGCTTCAGGTGATCCGGGCGGCGCGACGCGAGGTTGAGGAAGGCCGGCTCCTTGCTCACGCGCGGCACGACAATCGGCTTGCCGCTCTCGACCACCTTGCCGGTGATCCCTTCGCCGAGCTTGATCTGAGTGTTGCGGGCGCGATCCTCGAAGCCCTCCACCGCCTCGGCGTGCAGCTCGCCGTCGCGCAGGAGCGTCACCATGCCACGGACCACGCTGTGGTGCCGGATGAGCGTGCCGAGCACCCGCTGCATGCCGGCCTTCAGGTTCAGCGTGCCCGACAGCGCCTGGCTGACTTCGAGCAGAGTGGACAGGCGCCGGGCGCTGGACGTGGACGTGGACTCTGAAGCGGCCTT
>DASRPM010000034.1:0-13988 GCA_035646375.1 Vicinamibacterales bacterium | reverse complement strand
GCGGTGCCGTTCGGCGCGCCGCGCAGCGCCGCGGTCGAGCCGATGTTGATGATGTTGCCGCTGCGGCGCTTCACGAAGTGGCGGGCCGCCGCGCGCGCCATCAGCATCGCGCCCGTGACGTTGGTGTCGATGATCGACTCGAACTCCTCGCGCTTCATGTCGACGAGCGGCGCGAAGACGCCCGCGCCGGCGTTGTTCACCAGCACGTCGAGGTGGCCGAAGGCGCCCAGCACCTCCGCGTAGGTGCGCTCGACGTCGGCCTCGTTCGCGACGTCGGCCTTGATCGCCAGGGCCCCCAGTTCGCGCGCCACCTCGAGCAGCCGCGCGTCGTCGCGGCCCGTGATGGCCACCTTGGCGCCGGCGCCCGTGAGCACGCGCGCCACGCCGCGTCCGATACCGCTGGTTCCACCCGTGACGAGCACCGTCGCGTTCTGAAGGTTCGTGGAGCGATTTTAGTCGGCCTTGGGCCTTGGGCCTCAGGCCTTGGGCCGGAACTCGCGATCGAGCAGCGTGCGCAGCGCCTGCCGGGCGCGGTGCAGGCGCACCTTCACGGCGTTGGACGTGGTGCCGAGCAGCGCCGCGGCTTCGGCCGTGTCGCGCTCCTCGATGTCGCGCAGCACCAGCACCTCGCGATACTGGTCGGGCAGCTTCGCGATGGCGTCGCGCACGATCGCGGCCGTCTCCTTGCGCTCGAGCACGGCATCGCCCCAGTCGCGTGACGCCACGGCCTGGTGTCCGTTGCTCGTGTAGGCCGGCAGCAGCTCCTCGATCGACTCGGTGGGCCGTCGCCGCCGCTCGCGCAGCTTCATCAGCGCCACGTTCACCAGGATCCGGTGGAGCCAGGTGGACAGTTGGGCGCGCTCTTCGAAGCTGTCAATCGCCTTGTAGGCGCGGATGAAGGCGTCCTGCACGGCGTCCCGTGCATCCTCCTCGTTCCCGAGGAAGCGGCGCGCCACCGACAGCAGCCGGCCGCCGTGCGTGCGCACGATCGCTTCGAACGCGATGCCGTCCCCGGCTCGCAGTCGAGCTACGAGCTCAGCATCCGACTCCGGGCGACTGGGGGTGGATGACATTTCGGGCGGAACTCTTCAGCCGCGGAATTTTACCGCGGCGTTCGACGCGGCCCGGTGTTACCACGTCTGCCGACGTCATCAGGCCACCGCCACCGTCTTGCCGCGCGCCGCGCGCACGATCATGTAGAGCAGCCAGCCGGCCGGCCCGAACAGGAACGTGAGCAGCAGGCACGGCAGCACCAGCCAATGCGGGATGCCGTGCAGTCGCGCGTCACGCGCCTCCCAGCTCCCCAGGAACAGATCGAACGCGAGGTAGTGCACCCAGCCGGCGAGCAGCAGCCACCGGTTCGCAAAGAGCCGCGCCACCTGCTCGAGCGAGTCGAAGCCACCCTCGGAGCCGCCCCACTGCACCGCCACGATGCCGGTATACACGGCGGCGAGGAGCGACGGAATGACGGCGGCGGCGATGGTGTTGGCCCATGACCGGCCGGGTAACACTGCCAGCAGCACCCAGCCGGCCAGGGCCACGAGGTTCACCGCGGAGAAGACCTGGTCCGGTGTCATAGCGGCCTCACAATACCGCGGGCACGGCCAGCGGACGGCGCCCGCCCGTCATCGCCCACACCGCGGCGCCTGCCACCGCCACCGCCGCGAGCAGCGTCAACGTCAGCGCGTCCGGCCGCAGGATCGACTGCCCGCGCAGCGCCTGCGCAACGAGGACGCCGAACAGCCCCGCGTGGGCCGCGCCGGCCGCGATGACCGCGCGCACCCGCAGGCTCTCGGACCAGCCGCGGCGCCGCAGCGCCAGCGCGACGAGCGGCAGCAGTTGCAGCGCGTGCAGCCCCACGAAGTGCGGCACGCGAAGGTCTCCGTGCTCGCGGCTCCAGCCCGTGCCCGGCAGCCCGGGGCCGCCGTCGGGCGCGCCCACCGTGTGCGCGCCGGCCACCGTCATGACGCGGGTCGTCCGCGCCTGTTCGAGCTGCGCCGCCGTCGGCCGCGTCATCAGCCCGCCGGTCGCCGCGCCGGCAATCGTGAGCGTCATGCCCAGCCGCATCGCCCAGCCGAGGGCGCGATCCTCGAACGCGCGTTCGCGCCACAGCGCCACGGCGACCGCGACGCTGCTGAGCGTCTGCAGCACGATCAGCGTGCCCATCACGCCGAAGAGCACGCCGTCGAGCGGCGTGGCGACGTTGAAGTGGCTGGTCGTGCCGCGCCACGCCTGCACGCCGATGACGGCGACCTCGATCGCGAAGACGAGCGCGGTGGTCCACCCGACGATGGCGCGCATCCGCGGCCAGCCGGGAAGGGCGCGGAACACCCAGGCGAGGGTCACCGAGTAGATGGCGGTCGAGATGGCGAACTTCGCCGGCTTCAGCCAGGCCGGCGCGCCCGTGATGATGCGCGGGTCCACGAACAGCCCAACGATGAACAGCCCGAGAGCGGCGAGCATGAGGGCGGCGACGCCGGTGAGCGGTGGGCTGGTGCGCCACAGAGTCCGAAGCATATGAGCCTCCTGGACGCCATATGTTGTCGGCGTCAACATGGAGCCTAGATCAATATGTTGACGATGTCAACACTGACACGCTACGATGTTGTAAATGGCTGTGTCAGCCCGAAAACGCGCGCCCAAGGCCCCGGGCCGAGCTCCCAAGGCCCAAGGTCCAAGGCCCAAGGCCCGGTATCACCACGGCGATCTGCGGCGGGCGCTGCTCGAGGAGGCGGTGCGGACGATCCGCGACGGGGGCGGCGCCGCCGCGCTCACGCTACGCGCCGTGGGCGCGCGGATCGGCGTCTCGCGCACGGCGCTCTACCGGCACTTCGCCGACAAGTCGGCGCTCCTGAACGCGGTGTCCGAGGACGGCTTCCGGCGTCTGGCTGACGCGCTCGAACGTGGCTGGGAGGCGGGCGGTGGCGGGATTGCCGGCTTCGAGGAGATGGGGCGCGCCTACGTGGTCTTCGCGCTCGACAACCCGTCGCACTACCGCGTGATGTTCGGGGTGTGGAACAGCCGCGAGCACGACGACTCGGCGCTGCGGGCCGCCGGCGCGCGGGCGTTTCAGCTGCTTGTGCATGCGCTGGCGACGCTCCAGCGGGACGGGCGGGCGAGGCGCGACGAGACCCCGGACCGCGTCGCGCGTTACGTGTGGGCGGTCGTGCACGGCATCGCGATGCTCGGCATCGACGCCCGGCTGCCCGACGGACCCGGCGGGGTCCGCGATGTCACCGACTACGCGGTCCGCCGGATCGGCAGCGGCATCTTTCTTACGGAACCTTCGCTTCCCTGAGCGCCCTCGGCTCGGTGAGCGCGTTCAGGAACTCCACGACATCGGAGATCTGTTCGGGCGTCAGCTTGCGATCCTCGAGGTTGGTCTTGTCGAGGAACTTGTTCGGCACGCCGCCCCTGGCCATCTGCTCCACCGCTTCCCGCAGGCTCGCCACGCTGCCGTCGTGGAAGTAGGGCGCCGAGCGGGCGACGTCGCGCAGCGTCGGCGTCTTGAACGCGCCCGTGTCCTTCTCTTCCTTCGTCACGGTGAAGCGGCCCACGTCCATCGGCTTGCCGTCCACCACGCCGACGCCGACATTGTGGTACGACAGGTCGGTGAAGAGCACGCCCCGGTGGCAGTTGGTGCACTTGGCGTCCTGGAACGTCTGCCAGCCGCGCTTGGCCGCGTCGCTCATCGCCGTCTGGTCGCCGGATGTGTAGCGGTCGTAGGGCGTGTCGCGGCTCACGATGGTGCGCATGTACGTCGCGAGTGCCTGCGTCACCTTCGCCTCGTCCGCCGGTCCGCCGAAGACCTTCTGGAACTGCATCGTGTAGCTCGGCACGGCGTTGATGCGCGCGATGACGGCGTCCTGTATCTTGTCCGCCACCGGATCCTTGGCGCCCATGTTGGCGAGCTTCCAGGCCGCGAGCGCCTGCCCTTCGAGCGTCTTGGCGCGCCCGTCCCAGTACCACTCGGTGTGGTAGCCGATGTTCCACAGGGTCGGCGTGTGACGCGGCATCGGGGCGCCGGTGTTCGCGTTGGTGTTCTTCACCAGGCCGTCGGTGAGCCCCTTTTCGTTCACGTGACAGCCGTAGCACGAGCGGTCGCCCTTGCCCGACAGCCGCTTGTCGAACCACAGCTGCCACCCGAGCGTGGCCTTGTCCACCGTCATCGGGTTGTCGGGCGGAATCGCCATCGGTCCGACGAGCGGATGAGGCGCGTAGTTGGCCGCGTCGGACGGCAGCGTCAGCGGCTCGGGCGCCGCTGGAGCCGGCGGCTCGGACGGCGTGCTCGAACAGGCCGCGACGATCAGGGCCAGACAAAGTGCGGTCGACGTGCTCGCCACTGCGGAACGTAAGCGCATGCGCCCTCCTGGGTGCGGACGGGGGCGATTATAGTCCGCCCCGCCTTCGCGCTTCGCGCTTCGGCGAGGCAGGCCGCGCAAGACCGCCTCTACTGAAGGTTGAGGGCGGCGGCGAGCGCCACGGCGGCGAGACCGTAGACGAACAGGAGCGCGCAGATCGGCAGGCAGAACTTGAGCCACTGCTCGAATCGCACACCCGCGACGGCGAGCACGGCCATCAAGGCGCCGTCGGTCGGCAGGAACTGGTTCAGGACGCCGGGCCCGAACTGCGTGGCGGTGACCGTGACCTGCCGCGACAACCCCAGGAGATCCGAGAGCGGCACCAGGATCGGCATCGTCAGCGTGACCCGGCCGCTGCTGCTCGGCACTGGCACGGTGAGGATCGTCTGCACGACGGTGATGCCCATGGCGTACAGCGTGACGGGGAGCTGTGCCAGAGGCGTGACCAGCGCGTTGATGATCGTATCCACGATCTTGCCCTCGTCGAGCACCACGAACACGCCGCGCGCCACCCCGATCAGGAGCGCCGCCAGGCTCATGGTCGCGAACCCTTCCGAAAGCGCCTGGAACGTCGCCGTGACCGACAGCCCGCCGATGACTCCCGCCACGATCCCGAGCAGGAGGAACACCGCCGCCATCTCCTCGAAGCCCCACCCGTGCTGAATGATGCCGTAGATGAACGTCGCAAACGCCGCGACGGTCGCCAGGAGGACCATTCCATGCCGGCGGGTAAAGGCGTCGGCCGGTGCCACCGCCGTGGTGTCGGGTGCCGTCCGGGTCCGGCGCGCGTGCAGAATCGTCGCCCACGCCCACATCGCCACTGCCGGTAGCAGTACGGCGAGGCGGAACCCCCAGCCAGAGAGCAGCGGCAGTTCCGCGAAGCGTTGGGCGATGCCGACGCCGAACGGGTTCATCGGGCTGAAGGTCGAGCCGATGCCGGCCGCGCCCATCCCCATCGCCACGGCCGTCAGGCCGTCGAAGCCGACGCCGCGCGCCAGCAGCATCAGGACCGGCGTCAACGCGACGAACTCTTCCCACATGCCCTCGGCGGCGCCGCCGAAGGCGAAGAGGGCGCAGGCAATCGGGATGACAAGCGTCTCGCGCCGCCGGAGCCTGGCCGCGAGCCAGCCGACGCCGCCGCGCAGCGCGCCCGTCTTGTCCACCACGCTGAGGGCGGCTCCGGCCATGAAGACCAGCGCGAGCACGTCCGCCGCATTCATGATGCCCTTCGGCACCGCCACCAGGGCCCGGAACGGGTTGACCGGGCTCGGCGGGACACGGTGATACGAACCGGCCACCACCACGGTCCGATTGATCTTCGGGTCCTCGCGGCGCTCGTACTGGCCCGCTGGAACGATGTAGGTGAGCGCCGCGGCCGTGAGGATGCAGGCCGCGAGCAGCGCCATGGGATGTCGCATCGGCCACGGAGTGTAACGAATTCGGAACGGGCCGGGACCGCGGTGAGACGAAAAACGTCAGCGCGTGTGCGGATCCGCACAGCGCGCTTTCTCAGATTTCTCAGCGCGCCTGACGGCGACGAAAAATGATCCGCTGATCCCTCTCAACTTTCAGTTCGCTTCCGTCGATACCTCCGTTACAGAGAGAGAACACGGCTTCAACGCCGTGAGGAGGACGACGATGCAGCGCCGGTTGACCGTTTCCCTGGTGGCCCTTCAGTTGGTGGTCGCGTGTGGATACGCGGTCGCGGCGCAGGACGCCCCGCGTCCGTCATACGTTCGTGCCTCGGCCTCGCCGACGGCCGCGCTCGCTGGTGCCCCGGCGCGTGCAGCCATCGCGCAGACCGACAAGACCGCCGACGAACTGACGCTTCGAATGACGCCGCGCTTCGTGAGCGCGCCCGGCTATCTGCGCAGCCTGATTCGGGTAACGCCGAACGCGGCGAACCGCGCCCTGCGCGTCGAGATCGATTCGGAGGGCTATTACCGCAGCAGCGAGATCCAGCTCGACGGCTCTTCGGCGCCGACGAGCCACTTCATGGATTGGAAGGCAGTGCCCGCGGGCACGTACGACCTCACCGTGTCGGTGATGGGCCCGTCTGGCGATGCCCGCGTCGTGCGCTCGCTGACCTTCCAGGTGCTCGGCATGAGCACGGAAAACTGAGGCCGCAAAGAGACGCAAAGCAAAGAGACGCGACAGGTTGCCTGGGACATCTCAGGAACCCCGGCGTACACACGAACGGCCCCGAGCGATCGGGGCCGTTTGTGTTTCAAGGCGCTTTCGTAGGGGCCGCCTTCAGGCGGCCCGGGCCGGCTAAAGCCTGCCCCCACGTCTCAAGGCGCGATGCCCTGGCAGAGCGAGACGACGCAGATCGAATTGATGTTCCGGTCCGCGGGCGGCACTTTCATGCCGCGCTCGACCATCATCTTCCGGATGAGCGCCGCCGTCTCCGGCCGCGCGATGGCCGACTGCACGCCCACCCGCACGAGCCCCTCGGCGTAGTCGATCGGCTGCCAGGTGGCGCCGGCGGCAATCGAGCCCACCTTGTCGGTGTCGCGGCTGCCCTGGTCGTGCTGGTCGAGCCTGGCGCCCCGCTCGACGAGCAGCAGCACCACGTCGTTGCGCCCCTTGAGCGCCGCGCCCATGAGCGCGGTGCGCCCCTCGACGTTGGCGTGATTGGCGTCGAGGCCGAGGTCGAGCAGCATCCGCATCGCCTCGAGGTTCTCTTTGGCCGAGCGCTCGTAGGTGACGCCCTCCACCCAGCCGATGCCCGCGGAGGCCGTGAGCGCGTTGTCGCCGTTGGCCGTCGTCGCCTTTGGATCGGCGCCGCGCTCGATCAGGAGCTTCATCAGCACGGTATCGCTCGACTGTGCCGCGCGGATGAACGGCGTCGCGCCGTCCTCCCAGAACCACTGCATCGTGAAGATGGTGCGGGTGAGGGTGTTCTCCTTCACCGGCGTGTTCGGCTTCGCGCCCTTGTCGAGCAGCGCCGTGATCATCTCGAGGTGATCGACATCCGGCTTGGGCACCGGATAGTCGCCGCCTTCGATGTTCCGGTTGTCGGTTGCGAGGTAGAGCGGCGTCCAGCCGCCCTTGTTCGCCAGGTTGGGGTCGGCGCCACGGTCGAGCAGCAGGCGCGCGAGCCGGTAGTTGCGGTTGTTGACGGCCGTGAGCAGCGGCGTCCAGCCGTACTCGGTGGGCTGGTTCACGTTGGCGCCGCCGTCGAGGAGCGCCGTCGCGGACTCGAGGTCGCCCTCGCGCGCCGCGAACGTCAGCGCCGTGAGGCCGCCGCCGCCGCTGCCGACGAGGCCCGCGAACACCACTTCGTTGTCGTCGTCTGAATCGCCGGCCGCCGCCGCGGCGGCTCCCGCGCCGCGCCCTCGCCCCGCCGCAGGCTGAGCGGCCGGTGGTTGCGCCGCGGCCGGCCCCGCGCCGCGCCCGCGTCCCGGCTGATTCGCGAGCGGCTGCCCGTCGGGGCCGAGTGCCTGGCCCAGACCGCGCTGCCCGCCGAGCTCACGCCCTTCCTTCTGCTCGATGGCGAGCTGCTCTTCGTAGGTGCGGCCCGCGTCGGCCGCGCGCTTGCGGCGCTGCTGCGCGAGATCGACCGTCCGCGTGTTCACGCGGTTGGCCATGTAGTTGCGCGGCAGCCCCGCACCGGCGGACTTGGTCGCCGGATCGGCGCCCGCCGCGAGCAGTACCTTCACCGCCTCGGGATGGCGCTGTTCGGCCGCCCACATCAGTGCCGTGGTGCCGCGCAGCTTCTCGCGCACGTTCACGTCGGCGCCCCCCTCGATGAGGAGCGTCACCGCCCGCGGATTGCCGTTGCGCGCGGCGAACATCACCGTCGTCTCGCCGTTCGGGCCGAGCTCTTTCGCGTCCGCGCCCGCCTTCAGCAGGCGGTCGATCATCGCCGGGTTGCCGTAGAGCGCCGCCATCGTGAGCGGCGTCACGCCCACGCGGTTGGCGGCCTTGACGTTGGCGCGGGCGCGCAGCAGGAGATCGGTGAGCTCGAGATCGTCGCGGTAGACGGCCCAGTGCAGCGCGGTGCCGCCGTCCATCTGCGGAGCGTTGATGTCGGCCTTCTGCGCCAGCAGCTTCTGCACCGCGGCCCTGTCGCCGCGCATCGCGGCGTCGGCCACGGGACTCTTGGTGGCGGCCGTCGCGTTCGTCGAGCACAGGAGGGCAAGCGCGGCGGCACCGGCGAACAGACGAACCCTCATGCGGTCTCCTGAAACGGGATCGGCCCGAATGTAGAGGGCGGTCTTCGGACCGCCCTACGCGAGCTTGGCGAGCGGCCCGGTGCTGTCGCCCTGCTTCTCCGCATTGATGCCGTACAGGTGCAGGATGCTCAAGAGCAGGTTGCCGGTGGGCACCGCCTTGCGCTCGTACGCCAGGTGGCGATTGCCTTTGAGCTGGCCGTTGAGGCCACCCACCAGGATGTGCGGCACGTCGTAGTGCTGGTGCTGGTTCGAGTTCCCCATGTTCGTGCCGTACATGACGAGCGACCGATCCAGCATGTTGCCGTCGCCGTCGGGAATGGCCTTCAGCTCGTCGAGCAGATACGCCAGCGTGGACACGTGATAGCGATTGAGCGTCGCGTAGCGCCGCACCTGCACCGGATCGTCCTGGTGGTGCGAGCCGCCGTGGAAGCTCACGCTCGTGCCGCCCTCGGGAAAGAGCGGCGACTTCGGGAACTGGTAGGCGCGGCTCGTGAGGTCGCGCGCGCCAAGCAGCGTGGCCACGCGCGTGATGTCCGCCTTGAACGCCAGCGCCAGCAGCTTCGTGTGCAGGCGGACGTGTTCGTCGAACTGCTCCGGGATGCCCGGCGGCAGGTCGAGCGTCGGCACGTCGTTCGACACCTTCGCGGCCAGCTGGATGCGGCGCTCGATCTCGCGGATCTCCTCGGTGAACTGGTTGACCGTGCGCACGTCGGACGCGCCGAGCTGACCGCGCAGCGATCCGAGCTCCTTGGTCAGCGCGTCGAGGATGCTGCGGCTCTGCTTCATGCGCTGCGCGCGCAGCTCCGGCGTGGCGCCGCTGCCGAACAGCCGCTCGAACACGACCTGCGGGTTGAGCTCCATCGGCAGCGGGCTGGTGCGCGGCACCGTTTCCCCTTCCGGGGTTGGCAGCTCGACCCACGAGATCGAGTTCGTGTACGAGCAGCTGTAGCCCTCGCCGCAGTTGCTCGAGCTCGAGTTCGGATCCTCGACCGCGAGCTGCAGCGACGGCAGCAGCGTGTCCTGCCCGATCTTGCGCGCGATCATCTGGTCGATCGTGGCGCTGCCGACCGTGGCGTCCGAGCCCGCCGTCTTCCGCGGCTTGATGCCGGTCAGGTACGCCGCCGCCACCCAGTGATCGGATCCGGTCGTGCCCTCGGGCGGCTCGGCCGATTGGGACCAGAGGCCTGACATCACCACGGTCCGGTCCCGGTGCTTCTCGAGCGGCTCGAGGATGTAGGGCAGCTTCTCGGGCAGCGCGCCCTCCGCCTTCGGTTCCCAGTGGCCCGGAGACATCCCGTGCGGAAAGAAGATGCCGACGAAGCGCGGCGTCGGGGCCGCGGCCGTCTGCGCCAGGGCCGTTCCGGCCGGCACCATCGACTCGAGCAGCGGCAGCGCCAGCGTGACGCCGGCGCCCTGCAGGAACGTGCGGCGGGCGATGTGCTTCTTGGTGATGAACATCGGTCAGAGACTCCCTTGACTCTCGCTACGAGCTACCAGCTACCAGCTACCAGCTAGTAGCTACCGGCTACCAGCTATCGACGCGGTGTTGGTGGCCGGCGGCGGCCCGGTCTTCGTATTCATCTGGAACGGCCGGCTCTTCACCACGCCGAGCACCAGCGACGAGAAGCGGTTGCCATTCGCCTGCGCGTCGCGCGCGATGGCGCGGACGAGCGGCATGTCCTGATACTCCGTGCCGCGCCCGAGCCCGTAGACGAGCAGCTTCTCGGCCGCGACCTCGACGAACTGGTGCGAGTAGCCCTTCAGGATCCACTCGCGCAGGCTCGCCGGTCCGGTCACCTGCGCGTTGTCGTAGACGGTGGCCTTCGGATCGACCGGCTGGTTCTCGTCCGTGCTGCGCCACAGCCCGATGCCGTCGAAGTTCTCGAGCGCGAAACCGATCGGGTCCATCAGGCGATGGCACTGCGTGCAGTCGGAGCGCACGCGGTGCTCCTCCATCTTCTGGCGCATCGTCGGCTCTTTCGCGTTCGGGTCGGCCGGGCGCGGCGGCAGCGGCGGCACGTCGGGCGGCGGGTTCGGCGGGCTCATGCCCAGCACGTTGCCCATGATCCACTTGCCGCGCGTCACCGGCGACGTGCGCTCGGGCTTGGACGTGGTGGCGAGGAAGGCGCCCTTGCCGATCAGCCCTTTGCGCGCGTCCATGTCGGCGCCGAGCGTCACCTTCCGGAACTGGCTGCCGGTGACGTTCTTCATGCCGTAGTGCTTCGCCAGCCGCTCGTTCACGAAGGTGTAGTCGGCGTTCAGCAGGTCCACGACGCTGCGATCCTCGCGCACGATCGAGTCGAACAGCAGCTCCACTTCGCGCCGCATCGCCTGACGCAGCGGATCGTCGAAGTCCGGATAGATGAGCGGCAGCGGTGACGTGGCGTCGAGCCCGCGCAGGTTCAGCCACTGCCCGGCGAAGTTCACGGCGAGCGCCTCGGCCTTCGGGTCCTTCAGCATCCGGCGCACCTGCGCCTCGAGCACCGCCGGATTGCGCAGGCGGCCCTGGCTGGCGATGCGCAGCAGCTCGTCGTCCGGCGAGGTGCTCCACAGAAGGAACGAGAGCCGCGACGCGAGGTCGAGGTCGCTGATCCGGTAGGCCTGCCCGGCCTTCACCGTGGTGGGCTCCTCTTCGATGCGGTAGAGGAACTGCGGCGAGGCAAGCACGCGCGCCAGCACCATCTCGACGCCGGCGTCGAAGTCCTTCTCCTTGCGGCCCGCGGTGTAGAACGTCATCAGGTCGTCCACGTCGGCCGCGGTGGCGGGGCGACGGAACGCGTTGGTGGCGAGGCGCGTGACGATGCGGCGCGCGCACGCCGTCTCTTCGGCGGCGGCCTTCGGCGTGCACACGAACACCTTGCGGCGGCTCGGCGACTCCACGGCCTGCGTGGCCTGGAACGGACCCTCGATGCGGATGGTGCCGATGTGCGGGAAGAACGTGTAGCCGGGCGTCGGGCCCGTCTGCAGCGTGTCGCGCATGAAGTGCTTGTCGAGGTCGAGCACCGGCGCGAAGTTGGTGGCGAGGAACGTGGCGCCCACGTTGTGCGTGCCCGCGGTGGTCTTGAAGCGCACGCGCATCGGCGTGCCGCCGCGGCCGCCCAAGAACGCCTCCGGCCCCTGCTGCCCGCCGAACGTGGTGGCGCGCTGCGCCTGACGGCCCGGCCCGCAGTTGGCCGCGGCCTGACGGCCGCCGCCCACCCAGTCCACGAGCGACAGGCGCTCGCCGTCGAGCAGCATCTCGATCCGCTCGCACGGCACCGAGCCGAAGCCGGTGGGCGACATGTTGTCGCCGAAGATCGGCGTCACCGTCATCTGGTATTCGCCGTCCGACGGGAAGAGGTGCGGCACGACCATGCCGCCCCGCGTGCCGAAGGGCATCCCCTCGAGGTGGTAGTCCTGCGACGTGTCTTCACGCGTGCGGTAGACCGCAAGCGTCGGCTGCTCCGGATAGCCGAGAGCCAGGCGGCTGATCTTCTGCGCCGCCGAGACGTACGCTTCGACGAGCGTGGACGACAGACCCAGGGCGCCGGCGATGTTGTCGAAGCCGGAGGTCGAGTCGTCGGACGGCAGGTACTTCGCGGCGTCGATCGGGAGGTCCAACAGATCGCGCACCACGTTGGCGTATTCCGTGCGGTTCAGCCGATGCAGCCCCGGAGCGGGGGTGAACGGCACGGCCGCCGCGTCGAGCTCCCGCTCGAACGAGCTGATCATGGCGTCGTAGGCGGCCGGCTCGGGCCGCTTCATGCCGGCAGGCGGCATCATGCCGGCCCGAAGCTTCCGCACCACCAGCTCCCACGTCTTGGCGTCGTGCGCCACGTTGGCCGGGTCGAGGCCGTCGAGGGCCAGCTTGCGCGCCGAGTCCATGCCGGCGGCCTTGGCCCGTTCGCTGTGGCAGGCAATGCAGTACTGGTTGATGAACGCCTTCTGATCGGCGTCCGAAACCGTGGCCGTGGCCACGGGAACCGCAGCCGCTCGAGCTGGGGCCGGAGCGCCTTGCGGCTTCGCCGCCGGCGGCGCGGCGGTCCGGGCCGGACGGCCCTCCTGCTGCGCGGAGGTGGACAACACCCCGCACACGATCGCGACGCCACACGCGATCAATGATCGCTTCAACATGAATCGGCTCCCGCGTGGGTGGATCGTCGCCGCCGCCGCCCCGCTCGCTCCGGACAGCCCCGGCCACTCGATCTCACCCCCCAAAGACCTGTGGACTCAATAGGATACCGGAGATAATCCGGTGAAACCAGTACCCGAAACTGGTGCCCAGGGGCGCCCAGCTGGTCCTGATCTAAATACGAACTGCACTCACGGGCGCTTACTAAGGCCTCGGGCCTTGGGCCCTGGGCCCTGGGCGGGCTTCGGACTGATCGGCTTCAGGCTCTGAGATGACGGACACGATCCGGGTGGGACTCGACCTTGGCGGCACCAAGATCGAGGGAATTGCGCTGGATTCCGCGAAATCCATCGTCGCGCGCCGCCGCGCGGCGACGCCTCGGGGCGACTACGCCGCCACGGTCGAGGCCGCGGCGGCGATGGCCGAGCAGCTGGAGCGCGAGGCGGGGGGGCTGGCCACGGTCGGGGTGGGCATGCCCGGCGTCATCTCGCCGGCGACGGGCCTGGTGAAGAACGCCAACTCCACCTGGCTGATCGGGCAGCCGTTTGCGGCCGACCTCTCGGCCCGCCTCGGGCGCGAGGTGCGCTGCGCCAACGACGCCAACTGCTTCGCGCTGTCGGAGGCGGTAGACGGCGCGGCCGCCGGCGCGTACTCGGTGTTCGGTGTCATCGTCGGGACCGGCACCGGCGGCGGAATCGTGGTGAACGGGCGCGTGCTCACAGGCGCCAACGCCATCGCCGGCGAATGGGGCCACAACCCGCTGCCCTGGCCCGATGCCGCGGAATGGCCAGGGCCGCCGTGCTACTGCGGCCGCACCGGCTGCATCGAGACGTTTCTCTCCGGGCCGGGCCTCGAGCGCCACTACGTCGAGGGCGGCGGCGAGCCGGCGGGCGCCGCCGAGATCGTCGCGCGCGCCGCCGCTGGAGATGCGGCGGCGGAGCAGTGCGTCCACCGCTACGAAGATCGGATGGCCCGCGCGCTGGCGTCCATCATCAACGTGCTCGATCCCGACGTGATCGTGCTCGGCGGCGGCATGTCGAACGTCGATCGGCTCTATGCCCGCGTGCCGGCGCTGTGGACACCGTTCGTGTTCTCGGACGCCGTGACGACGCGGCTCGTGAAGGCCGTCCATGGCGACTCGAGCGGCGTTCGAGGCGCGGCCTGGTTGTGGCCGGCGTGATCGTGAGCCGGCATGAGTCGTTGGCCGCGTGTCGCTCGCGCGCGGCGGCGCGACCAGGTAAGCGTCGGCTCCGGAGCTCGCGGTGTCTACCTGGAAGCCTTTGCTCGGAAGAACCGGGCGAGCAGGTTGCGGTTGGTGTCGTCGTCGTCGACGACGAG
>DASRPM010000033.1:0-22187 GCA_035646375.1 Vicinamibacterales bacterium | reverse complement strand
GCCGCGGCCGGCAGGAAGGTGGCGACTGCAACGAGGAGTACGCCCCGAAGGAAAGTGCGCATTGATACGGCCTCCAGATCAGATTTCCGGTTTCGCATTGCGACGACCTCTTCGCCTGCGTGGCCGGTAGCCTATACCAATTCGCTATAGGTCAGATGCCGGGCCGGACTGACCCTGGGGAGGTAGTGCAGAAGAACTAGACGAAAATTAGACGCCCTGAACAAGAAGGGCCCGCCCCAGGAGTGCCTGGAGCGGGCCCGTTGGTGGTCGTATTCGTTCCTAGAAGCCGATTTGCGCGCTCACCTTCACGAAGCGCGCCTGCAGCACGGAGTTGGGACGCAGCCAGGTCGCGGTAAAGGCCTCGTTGTAGGTCAGCACCGGGCTGGCGTTGAGCAGGTTGAAGAGGTCCACGCCAACGTTGGTCGTGGTGCCCCCGAAGCGGAGCACCTTGGCGATGCGCAGGTCGAACTGGTTGACGCGGTCGCCGTAGAGCGTGCCCGGCTCGACCAGGTTGGCCGTGATCGTCGTGCTCGCGCCGGCGAACGGACGGCCGAGCGTGGTGTTGGCCGACGTCGTCGTGTAGTTGGCGTTGAGCGACGCGCCCTGGTCGCTGCGCAGCGTGAAGCCGATCTGCACGTCGACCTTTGGCACGATGTAGGACCCCAGCGCCGTCGTGCGGAACAGGCTCACTGTGGTGGCGCACCAGGGATTCGTCGTGCCGATGATGCCGCCGAGGACCGTGTACTCGGGCAGCGCGTTGTGAATCGCACACGCGTCGGACGCCGTTCGCGCGTAGTTGAAGCCGCCCTGCAGCGTGAGGCCGCCCCGCGGCCGCGCCGTGACGTTGAGGCTCACCGAATCGGTGGACTGTGTCTGCTCGCCGATCCGATCGGCCAGCGTGACGAAGTTGTCGGTGAGGCGGGTGTTGGCCGCCGCCGTGATGTTGTACAGCCCCGGCAGGGTGCCGCCGCCCCCATCGGGCAGCCGGCTGTCGGTCGGGATGATCACGGCGAACGCGTCGTAGTCGGACGGCGTCAGATTGCGGTTGTCCGTGGCGGCGAAGTTCATCAGCCAGCGGCGCTGATAGTTGACTTCCGCCGAGATGCGCGGCAGCAGCTGCTGCTGGAGCGCCGCGCCCCACTGCCAGTCGCCGGTACGCACGCCCCAGCCGGTCACGAGCGACGGGTCGAGCGTCGAGGAGACCACCTCGGTGCCGAAGTTGCGGTTGCCGACGCCGCACTCGCCGTTGGCGTTCTGGTCGAGCAGGTTGCAGTCGGGCACGAAGTCGAGGTCGGAGTCGCCCCAGGTGCGGGCGCTGGTCGTCGACAGACGTCCCGTGGGGTTGTTGGTGATGAAGAAGCCGCCGTTCTGCGCCGCCTCGAGGTAGCGGCCGACGTTGAACTTCACCGACGTCTTGCCGTTCCCGAAGACGTCGAGGGCCACGCCGCCGCGCGGCGAGAGGTCGTTGTAGGCCGAGCCCTCGGTGAACGCATACGTCTTGGCGACCGGGAAGAAGCGATGCGGTCCGACCGTCTGCTCGGGGAAATAGCTCCAGGCGCGGTCGTAGCGCAGTGCGCCCTGCACCGTCATCCGTCCCAACGTCCACGCGTCCTGCGCGTAGAAGGCGCTCGTGCGCACGCGCTGCAGCGTCTCGAACCCGTTGAGCGTCTGGGTGATCTGGTTCGGCACGCCGTTGTTGAAGCGGTAGGTGAGCGCCGAGTCGCTGCTGTACCCGATGCGGTTGTCGCCGAGGTGCGACCCCTGGTAGCCCACCTTCACGCTGTGCGAGCCGGCGATGTAGGAGAGGCTGCCGCGGTAGTTGACGACCAGCGCGAAGTTGTCGCCCCAGTTCGGCGAGCGGTAATTGAGGTTGGCGATACCGTGCTCGCACGGCGCGCCGGGCACGCCGGCGCCGACAAGGCACTGGTCCATCACCCGAGTGAGCTGCGACGAGTTGGCTCCGGGCATCGGCTTGCCGCCCCAGTGGCTGCTGTAGGTCCCGAGGCCGGCCTCGGCCAGCATCCGGCTCGTGAGCGGTGACGTCCACCGCGCCTGCTGCACGCGCTGGCCGACGTTGCGGTAGGCGCCGGCTTCCGGCGCGGTCGTCGCGCTGCACGCGGGCGTCGGCGAGGCGCCGGCGCAGATGATCCGGTCGTCGCCGGAGTTGCGGCACCCCTCGGCATCACCGAAGGCCGCGCCCTCGCACGGGATCTGCTCGTCCCAGAACACCGTGATCTTGTTCCGCGCCGACAGTTGCGACGTCAGGCGCAGCGCGGTCGTCTGGAACGAGGCCGCGCCGGCGGCCGGCCGCGACCGGTCGGCCGTGTAGAACCACTTGGTCGCGTCGCCGGCGTTCTGGTTCGCGAACATGCCGGGGATGGTGTTCTCGTAGCCCTCCTGGCGGACCTGCAGGAAGTACCACAGCCGGTCCTTCATGATCGGGCCGCCGATGCCGAGGTTGTAGTCCCAGATCTTGGTGTAGGACCCGGGCGTGGTCAGGCCGCGCGCCTTGAGCTCGTCGCTGTAGTTGCTGCCGATCATCCCCTCGCTGACCTGCGCGAGGTAGCCCTGGCCGCTGATGCGGTTGCCGCCTTCCTTCGGCACGATGTTCAGCGTCGGTCCGCCTGCCTCGGCCTCGCCCATGCCACCCGACGAGGTGAGCACCACTTCCTGCGCGTTGTTGACGTCGGCCACGTAGGCCGACACACCCGCGCCGTTGAAGGCCGTGCCGACGCTCAACCCGTCCACCTGCAGCCGCCCTTCGTTGGTCCGGCCACCGGCGCCGCCGAACACCACCATGTTCGGCACGACCTGCGCGTTCGAGGCCGCGCCGCCCTGCACCACCGTGTTCGGCATCAGCGTCATCAGGCCGCCGTACGAACGCGCGGCCGGAATGGCGTTGATGAGGTCGTTGTCCATCGTCGTCTGGCGATTGACGCTCTGCACGTCCACGAGCGGCGTCTCGCCGGTGACCGTGACGGTCTCCTGGACCGCGCCGACCGAGAGCTGCGCGTTGATCGTGGCCACGAACGTGCCGGTCAACTGAATGCCCTCGCGCCTGACGGTGCTGAATCCTGGCAGGGCGAAGGTCAGGGTGTACGTGCCGGCCCGCAGGTCCACGACGCGGTACAGACCGTCGCCGTCGGTGACCGAGGAGCGGACGCGCTCGATGAGCGCTGGACTGGAGACTTCGACGGTAACACCCGGAAGCACCCCTCCGGAGCTGTCGCGCACCACACCGGTAATCGTGGCCTGCGCGAATGCGGACGATGAAGACAGGACGAACACTCCAAGCGCGACGACGAGGGCAGTACACACTCTGGGCATGAACTCTCCTTCAGGGAATCCCGCGATCGGCCCGGCGCCTGGTGTCAGTCCGCGGCGCCGAAATCGCGACGGGATTCTATGTCGGAGAGGGGGGGGTTGAATGCCTCGATCGAGGTAGACGGCGGCCGTCGCGGCGCGGGTCGGCGCCAGCGTCTGGCGCCGTTCCGCGCCGTCGTCAATGTTCCAGGCGTATGGATCCCGGCCTCAGGCGGCCGAGCGGCGACGCCGCGTGCGCACGGCCTTCTGCGCCGAGCGCTTCCGTGCCGCGGCCGATCGCCGGCGCGCGGCGGCAGTGGCCTGACGCGACAACGCCTTCGTGGACACGGTGCTCCGCGGCTCGCGCTTCAGCCTGCGCAGCATGGCGCGCGACCGCCGCGGCGACGGCTTCCGCCGCCGCTTGCCGGCGCGGCTCGCCGCCGCCGCGCTCTTCCGCGTGCTCGCCTTCGCGCTCGAGGGCGGCGGGGGCAGCTTGACGCCGGCCCGGCGCGCCTTCGACAGACCGATGGCGATCGCCTGCTTGGTGGAGCGCGCGCCGTGCTTGCCTTCGCGGACGTGCTCGATCTCTTCGTGCACGAACTCGCCGGCCTGGCTGCTCGGCGCCTTGCCGGCACGTTTGGCCGCGCGCGCTTTCTTCATGGTTCTCTTCTCGGGCATTGCCAGCTCCTCTGTGTATTGACGAGCGGTGCCGCAAGGACGAGGCTGCGGCCCCGCACGTGCGCATCAAGCAATCGGTGGGCCGCGGCGGAACGACTCGGCCTCGTTCGTGCATCGAGGGGGGTGAGACGGATCTCAGGGGAGGGAGCACCATGAAGCGACTGATCGCGAGAAGCCTCATCCTTGCGCTGTGCCTCGGCGCGACGTACCCGGCGGCGGCACAGACGGGCGCGAAGGACGAAGCCAAGAAGGCCGGCGAACAGGCCAAGGAAGCGGGCAAGGATGCCGGCAGCGCGGCCAAGCACGCTGGCAAGGCCACGGCGAAGGCCACGAAGAAGGGCACCCGTGCCGTGAAGAACGCGGTGACCGGCGACATCGTGGCGATCTGCGCCGACGGCAAAGAGCACAGCGGCGACAACCCGGTCGACGCGTGCAAGGATCACGGCGGCGTGAAGAAGTAGATGTGAAGAAGTAGATGTAGAGGGCGGCCTTCAGGCCGCCCTTTTTTCAGGCCGCCCCGTCGTCAGGCCGGCCCTGCCAGCGCGAGACCGTCGCGGATCTTCGACTTCAGCTTCTGCACGTAGCGTTGCTGCTCGCCGGGCGTGAAGCCCGCGGCGCGGAAGGCATCGCGCCACTGCTCGTCCGAGATGCGGGCCATCAGCCGGCACGTCCAGACGACGTCGTTCACCGTCACCGTTTCCACAATCTTGTTGTGAATGCCGTTGTAGTGGAACTGGACGCGCTGACCCTCGAGCCCTTTGATGAAACCCTGTTCCTCGAAGCCGGCGACGTCGTTGCGTGAACCTTGTCCGAAGCCACGCATCGGCGTCCATCGCAGGAACTTCGGGAAGCTGGTCTTGCCGAGCGAGGCGCCGAGGTCGCGCACGACGTACACCTGCCGCGGCCCGTCCTGCTCCCCATGCCGGTTGTAGATCTTGTTGTTCGAGGTCTTCCAGTCCCAGTTGTTCAGCATCAGATTGGCGACGACGAGGCCCTGGTAGGGTTGGGTTCCGACAAACGGGTTCTCGTACCACGACCAGTCGCCCACGACTTCCTGGCCTTCGGTGTCGCGCCGGAAGCGCGCCAGCTGGAGATCCTCGGCCGGGACCGCTGCGCCCTCGGCACGCCAGTTCGTCACGACATACGCGGCCGGTTGATGGAAGCCGAGCCCCCACAGCACCCGCGAGACCGCCACCTCGGGCTGCGCTTCCTTCCCAACTTTCACGCTCCACTTTACGCCCTGGCTGTCGCGCACGTCGTAGCCGCCGCTGTACCCCTTGGTATCCACGGCGAGGACCTGGAAGGACGCGGCCTCGGGCGGCGCCTGCGCGCGCCCGCCCGCGCCGTCGAAGAAGTTGCGCGAGGCGAGATTCGCCGGCTCGATCCACAGTGCGCCGAGGTCGACCTGCGACTGCTCGGCTACGGTGGTCTTCGGCGCCGCCATGCCGGCGCAGGAGCCGGTGAAGATCGCCAGCGCCAGGGCCGCGCCCCAGCGGTTCAGTTGAAATTTCTTCCTCATGTGGGAAGAAGGAGCAACGATTGTGCCCGCGCTTGACAGCCACGGCAGACTGACTGAACAGTGTGCCTCTCGTGACTTACACCTTGCCCGCCGTCGGCGCGCCCCCGCCGCGACCGCCGCTGCCCAAGGTGGCCGTCGAGGAGCACTTCAACGTGCTCGCGGCGCCATCCGGCAGCGCTCAGCAGATCGACCTGTCGCGCCTCGTCGCCTCGATGGGCTACGACCGCACCTGGATGTCGCTCGTCGAGGCGCGCCTCGTGGACTTCGACGAGCGTGTCGCCGCCATGGACGCCGCAGGCATCGACCTCAGCGTGCTCTCGCACACGGTGCCCGGTGCGCAGGGGATCGAGGACCCGGCGCTCGCCGCCGCGGCGGCGCGCGAGATCAACGACACGCTGGCCAGCGCGATTGCGCGGCACCCGGGCCGATTCGCCGGGCTCGCCAGCGTCGCGCTTCACGACCCGGAGGCTGGCGCCCGCGAGCTTGAGCGCGCCGTCACGCAGCTCGGATTCAAGGGCGCGATGATCAACGGCTACACCAACGTGGCCGGCGACCGCGGCGGCGAGTACCTCGACGCGCCGCGGCTGCTGCCGTTCTGGGAGGCGGTGGCTCACCTGCGCGTGCCGATCTACCTGCACCCGCGGCCGGCCCTCGACCAGCGGGTGCACGACGGCCACGCGCAGCTGATCGGCGCCACCTGGGGCTTCGCGCCGGAAACCGCCTCACACGCGCTGCGGCTGGTGCACAGCGGGCTGTTCGACCGGTTTCCCTCGCTGACCGTGGTGCTCGGCCATCTCGGTGAAACGCTGCCGTACTTCGCGTGGCGGATTCAGCACTGCTTCGAGTTCAACCCGGCCGGCAAGTATCTCGAGCGGCGGCTGCAGGACTATCTCTGCGACAACTTCTACGTGTCCACGAGCGGCTTCTTCAGCGACCAGGCGCTCATCGGGGCGGTGCTGACGATCGGCGCCGATCGCATCCTGTTCGCGGTGGACTATCCCTACGAGCCGATGGACCCGGCCACGGCGTGGCTCGAGCGGGCGCCGATCAGCGAGATCGACCGCCGCAAGATCGCGCACCTCAACGCGCGAGCGTTGTTCAGCCTGCCACGCCGCTGAGCTGTCGTTGCGGGCTCGGCCGGATCTACGCTTGCACAGGTCCGAGAAGCCGATGCGTATTGCCCAGGTGGCTCCGCTGTTCGAGCGCGTTCCGCCCGTCACCTATGGAGGCACGGAACGGGTCGTTGCATATCTTACCGACGCCCTCGTCGAGCTCGGCCACGACGTCACGCTCTTCGCCAGCGGCGATTCGCTGACTCGTGCGCGTCTCGTGTCGGCGGCGCCGCAATCGCTGCGCCTCGACACGACCTTGCGTGACACCATGGCGCCGCAGATCCGAGAGCTCGAGCTCGTGTCGCGTATGGCACACCGCTTCGACGTGATTCACTTCCACACCGGGTTCCTGCATCTGCCGCTGGCGCGCCATCTGGCGCCGCCGTCGGTGACGACGATGCACGGCCGGCTCGACTCCGACGAACTGACGCCGCTGATGAACGACTTCAGTGACGCGCCGTTCGTCTCCATCTCCAACCATCAGCGGCGGCCGTATCCGAGTCAGAACTGGTGCGCCACCGTCTATCACGGGCTGCCGCCGCGCCTGCTGCCGTGTCGCGAGACTCCCGAGCAGTACCTCGCGTTCGTCGGCCGCATCTCGCCCGAGAAGCGCGTCGATCGCGCCATCGAGATCGCGCGGCGCGCCGGCATGGAGCTGCGCATCGCGGCGAAGATCGACGCGGCCGACAAGGAGTACTTCGAGCGCGAGATCGCGCAGCTGATGGACCAGCCGCACGTGCGCTACCTGGGAGAGATTGGCGAAGAGGACAAGGCCGTCCTCCTCGGCGGCGCTCGCGCGCTGCTCTTCCCGATCGACTGGCCGGAGCCCTTCGGCATGGTGGTGATCGAGGCGCTGTCGTGCGGCACGCCGGTGCTGGCGTGGCCCGACGGCTCGGTGCCGGAGCTCCTCGAGCCCGGCGTCACCGGCTGGATAGTGGACTCGATCGACGCGGCCGTCGAGGCGCTGCGGCAGGTGGATGCGATCGATCGGTCGGTCTGCCGCGCCGCCTTCGAGAAGCGGTTCACGGCCGAGCGCATGGCGCGCGACTACGTGGCCGTCTACAAGCGGCTGCAGGACGCGTCGCGAGTCCGCCTCGAGGCGCGCACCGCATGAAGGCCGTGGCCAATGCGCCAGATGCCTATTACATCGTTGCCGAGACCGGGCTCGATCCCGAGACACGGGCGCTCAAGGACGGCGAGACCTTCGGCGTCTTCGACGTCCTCGGCGATATCGGCAACGGGGCCGGGCAGGGGCTCTACCACGACGGGACCCGCCATCTCTCGCTCTGCCAGCTGCGGCTGACCGGTCACCGGCCGTTTCTGCTCGGCTCGTCCACCGGCGCCGGCGGCCACGTGCTCACGGTGCATCTCACCAATCCGGACCTGCCGGGCGATCACGAGCTGCTGTGGGCCAAGGCGGTCATGCACGTGCGCCGCTCGTCGTTCCTCTGGAACCGGACGTGGTTCAGCCGCATCAGCATCGTCAACCACGGCCTGACGGCGTTGTCGGTCTCGGTGGATCTGTCGTTCGACGCCGATTTCCGCGACGTGTTCGAGGTACGCGGCGCGCACCGGCCCAGGCGCGGCCGCCTGGTGCCGGCCGTCGAGACCGCCGACGGCCTGCTCTTCGAGTACCACGGGCTCGACGGCGTGACCCGGCACACGGTGGTGCAGATCGAGCCGGCGCCGATCGTCGCCACGGGGCAGTGCCGCGTGGAGCTGACGGTGCAGCCGGGGCAGCGGCGCGACGTCTACGTGGCGGTGGTGTGCAGCCGCACCGCGCACCCGCTGCCGCTCGCGGAGCAGTTCGACGAGGCGCTCGCCCAGGCCACGGTCGCCATGGACCGCCTGCGATCGCGGCTGGCGGGTGTGCGCACCTCGAGCGATCTGTTCGACGAGTGGCTGGAACGCTCGCGCACCGACATCGCGATGATGATCACGCAGACGCCGCACGGCCCGTATCCGTATGCCGGCATCCCGTGGTTCAGCGCGATGTTCGGGCGCGACGGCATCATCACCGCGCTCTCGGTGCTGTGGGCCGACCCGTCGCTCGCGCGCGGCGTGCTGATGGCGCTGGCGGCCACGCAGGCCACGCGCGTGGACCCGGCGAGCGACGCGCAGCCGGGCAAGATCCTGCACGAGGCCCGCGGCGGCGAGATGGCGGCGCTCGGCGAGATCCCCTTCGCGGCCTACTACGGCAGCGTGGATGCCACCCCGCTCTTCGTGCTGCTCGCCGGCCGCTACTACCATCGCACCGGCGACGACACCACCATCCGGCGGCTCTGGCCGCACATCGAGGCGGCGCTCGCCTGGATCGACCGCTACGGCGACGCCGATGGCGACTGCTTCGTCGAGTACGCCCGCGCCACCGATCGCGGCCTGCAGAACCAGGGCTGGAAAGACTCGCACGACGCGGTGTTCCACGCCGATGGCACGTTGGCGGAGGGGCCGGTGGCGCTGTGCGAGGTGCAGGGCTACGTGTATGCCGCGAAGATGCACGCCGCCGAGCTCGCCGCGGTTCTGGGGAACGAGGACCGCGGACGGGCGCTGCGCGCGGAGGCGGAGCGGCTGCGCCACGCGTTCGAGCAGCGCTTCTGGTGCGACGATCTCGGCGTGTACGCGCTGGCGCTCGACGGCGCCAAGCGGCCCTGCCGCGTCGTCTCCTCCAACGCGGCGCAATGCCTGATGAGCGGCATCGCGTCGCCGGAGCGCGCCCGCCGCGTGGCCGACTCGGTGATGCGCGACGGCATGTTCTCGGGATGGGGCGTGCGCACGGTCCGCGAGGGCGAGGCGCGCTACAACCCGATGGCCTACCACAACGGCTCGATCTGGCCGCACGACACCGCGCTCGTGGCGCTGGGGCTGGCGCGCTACGGCCTCAAGCACGACGTGGTGCGCCTCGCCGAGGGGCTGTTTGCGGCGGCGCAGCAGTTCGAGCTGCGCCGCCTTCCGGAGCTCTTCTGCGGATTCGGGCGGCATGCCGGCGAGTCGCCGACGCGCTATCCGACGGCGTGCTCGCCGCAGGCGTGGGCCGCCGCCTCGTCGCTGCTCGTCGTGCAGGCGCTGCTCGGGCTCGATATCGACGGCCTGAATCGCCGTGTCACCCTGCGGCAGCCGCGCCTGCCGTCGCCGCTCGAGTGGATGCGTTTCACGCGGCTCTCCGTGCGAGACGCCGAGCTCGACCTGCTGTGCGAGCGGCGCGGCGACGACGTCGGCACGAGCGTGATGCGGCGCAGCGGCGACGTGGCCCTCATCACCGAGCAATAGCCAGGGCCGCGGCGCGCTGCGGCACGTCACGTGCTTCATTCGGATCCATGCAGAACCGATCACTCAGCCGCACGCGGCCGCGGCTATCGGCCGTCGTGCTTGCGTCCGTTCTCACGTGCGCCTTCATGGCTGCGCTTGCCATTCATCCGCTCGCCCAGGAGGACCGCGGTCACGAAGAGCGGTTCACCGCAACCGCCATCAACATGGGCACCCGGCGCGCCACGATCGACCGCGTCGACATCGTGGTCACCCAGTGGTCGCCGCAAGTGCAGCGCGACCGCCTTCTCGCCGTGCTGTTCGAGAAGGGGCCCGAGAAGCTCCTCGACGTCCTGCAGGACCTGCCGAAGGTCGGCTACTTCAAGACGCCGGAGAGCCTGGCCTATGACCTCCGCTACGCGCAGCGCACGCCGCTGCCGGACCGCGGTGAACGTGTCGTGCTGGCCACCGACCGCTACATCCGATTCTGGGAAGTGGCGCGTGGCTCACGCACCACCGACTATCCGTTCACGATCATCGAGCTGCGGCTCGACGGCGACGGCCGCGGTGAAGGGAAGATGTCGATTGCCACGAGGGTCCTGGCCGACAAGAAGAACAACACCGTCGTGCTGGAGAACTGGGGCACTCAGCCGGTGATGCTGAAGGACGTGCGGCGCGAGCGGAGCTGACGGCCACGGCCATGCCCGAGCGGCGGCACCCAGCCGAACGCCTTCCGCCCGCGGCGACGCTCGCCGAGGCCCGCCAGAAAGCCGAGGGCTGTCGCGCGTGCGACCTGTGGCGGCACGCGACGCAGACGGTGTTTGGCGAGGGCTCAGCAGGGGCGTCGATCGTGCTCGTCGGTGAACAGCCTGGCGATCAGGAGGACCTGGCCGGCAAGCCGTTCGTCGGCCCGGCGGGCCGCGTGCTCGAAGAGGCGCTCACGATCGCGGGCGTCGATCCGGCGCGGGTGTACGTCACGAACGCGGTGAAGCACTTCAAATGGATTCCGCGCGGCAAGCGCCGCCTGCATGCCAAGCCGCGCCTGAGCGAAATTCTGGCCTGCCAGCCATGGCTCGCCGTGGAGCTCTCGCGCATCGGGCCGCGCGTTGTGGTGTGCCTCGGAACCACCGCCGCGCGCGCCGTGCTGGGCCGCCCGATTACGCTGTCGAAGTTCCGCGGTCAGGCGCTGCGTACGGAGCTGGTGCCGGCGGTCTTCGTCACGGCGCATCCATCCGCCATCCTGCGAGCGCCGGATTCGGCGTCACGGGCGCGCGGGCGCGATCGGCTGGTGGAGGATCTCAAACTGGCGGCGGCACGAGCACGGTGACGGCGCCGGCCTGGACGTGGATCGACACGGCGCCGCCGGCCGGAACGCGCACGAGCGCGTCGTCCACGTGCAGCGCCTCCGGATCCTGGATGTCCACGCAGCGTGCCTGTTCGGCCGCGAGCTCGAGCACGCCCTCGCGACCCGCGAGCCGCGCGTCGATGTAGGCCCTGAGCGCCCGCCGGTCGCCTTCGCGTGCCGTCACCACGGTAAGCGCTCCGTCCGACGGGCTCGCATCGGGCGCCAGCTCCAGATTCGGTCCGACGGATCGGGTGTTGAGCACTTCCACCAGCAGGAAGTCGCCGTCACGCGGCCTGCCGTCGAGTTGCAACGACCAGTGGCGGGGGCGCAGGCGCCCGAGCACCTGCGCGTACCGCCGCAGGGCGCGCACCAGCTGCCACGGCGGCGGCTCGCCGCCGCGGAGCGGGCGCCGGACGAACGAGGTGAGGCAGGCTTCCACGAGCCCGCCGCCAACGCTTTCGACGAAGCGCTGCGGGCCGCCGCTGGCCTGCAGCACGCCCATGTCGAACGGCACGGCGGTCGCGTCGTGCCAGCCACGCGCCATGTCTTCGATCGGCCCGCGCAGCCCCAGCGTGAACGCGATGTTATTCGCGGTGCCCAGTGGGAGGATCGCCAACGGCACGCCGCGTCCGGCTAAGGCGCGCACGGTGTCGGCGACGGTGCCGTCACCGCCTGCCGCAACGGCGAGCTCGACCGGGGGATCCACGAGCCCGCCCGCGTCGGCCGGATGTTCCACGACGCGGACGAGCTCGTGCCCCTCCCGTGTAATCAGCTCCCGCAGAGAATGCAGCGCAACGTTACGCCCCGATCCGGGGTTGTAGACCAGTGCAATGTTCATGGCAACCCAGCCGTTCCCGGAATACAAGATCCGGTCCGGCTTTGGTACTGGCGGCGGGTTTGCACCAAAGGCCCGTGTGCGGATCCTGGTGTCGAACGACGACGGCATTTACAGCCCAGGCATCGCCGCCCTCGCAGAGGTGGCGTCGGAGTTCGGCACCGTCCGCGTGGTGGCGCCGGACGTCGAGCGGTCTTCCACCGGGCATGCCATCACCGCGTCGCGGCCGCTCTCGTACCGCGCCACCCATATCAAGGGGCTCACCGCCTATCGCGTCAACGGCACGCCGGCCGACTGCGTCTCGCTCGGGTCGTACCACTGGGAGAAGGTGGACGCGGTGCTCTCGGGGCTGAACATCGGCCTCAATCTCGGAAACTCCATCGGCCACTCGGGCACGGTGGCGGCCGCCAAGCAGGCGGCGCTGCTCGGGTTGCGCGGCGTCGCGCTCAGCGCGCCGGCCGGTGCCGAGCCCGACTTCGAGCCGTTCAAGCCGTGGATCCGCCAAGTGCTGCAGCTTCTGCTCGGCGACGTCACGGTGCCGCTCGTGAACGTGAACTTTCCACGCCAGCCGCGCGGGCTGATGTGGACCCGCGCCTCGGTGCGCCGCTACGACGGCCGCATCGTGCCGGTGAAGGATCCGGCCGGGCGCACGTTGTTCTGGTCCACCGTGGCGCCCATCGACGACGCCGACGAGGGCACCGATCGATGGGCGGTGGAGCAGGGCTGGATTTCGCTGACCCCGCTGCGCCTGGACCCGACCGACGACGCGCAGTTCGAGGCCGCGCGCGAGATGTGGCCGCTCGACGACGAGATGGCCATGGCGCTGTCGCCCGGCACCTCGTCGCCCGAGGCGGCCCGGTCGGTGCGCGACGACGAGGCCGAGGCGTCGCTCACGAAGAGCGGCGCGACCGCCGCCGAGGCCGCTACAAAGGGCGGGTAAAGGCGGGTAGGGCGGGTGAGGCGGGGAGGTTACCTGAGGGCCTCCCGCACCTTCCTGCGGAGTTCGGCCGGTGCGTACGGCTTGCTGATGAAGCAGCTGCCGTCGTCGAGGACGCCGTGCCGGAAGATGGCGTCGTCGGTGTAGCCCGAGGCATAGAGCACTTTGATCCCGGGCCGCGTCGCCATGACGCGCACCGCCAGGTCGCGCCCGTTCATGCCCGGCATCACCACGTCGGTCAGCATCAGGTGCACGGGCCCTTCGTGCGCCCCCAGGACCGCCAGCGCTTCCTGGCCGCTCCCCGCGTCGATGACGGTGTAGCCCACCGACGACAGCACGCGCCTGGTCAGCGAGCGCAGCGCCGGCTCGTCTTCCACGAGGAGAATCGTTTCGGTGCCGCTCTGATCGCCGGCATCGAGGGCGAGCGCCACGTCGGCCTCATCTTCCACCAGCGGCAGAAACACCTTGAACGTGGTGCCATGCCCCGGCTCGCTGTAGACGAAGAGGCCGCCCTCGCTCTGCTGCACGATGCCGTAGACGGTCGAGAGTCCGAGACCGGTGCCCTTGCCGATTGCCTTGGTGGTGAAGAACGGCTCGAAGATGCGCTGCCGCGTCGGTTCGTCCATGCCGATCCCGGTATCGCTCACCGCCAGCATCGCGTAGTGGCCGGCCCGCGGCGCCAGGTGGTGGGCGGCGTCGCCGGCATCGAGAAATACCCGGCCCGTCTCGACGGTCAGCGTGCCGCCGTCCGGCATCGCGTCCTGCGCGTTGACGGAGAGATTCAGGATCACCTGTTCGATCTGGCTCGGATCGGCCTTCACGTGCCCCAGCGCGTCGTCGAACCGGAAGGCGAGCTCGACGTGCTCGCCGATCAGGCGCCGCAGCATGCTCTGCATCCCGCGCACGACGGTCGTGAGGTTGAGGATCACCGGTTTGAGAATCTGCTGCCGGCTGAGGGCGAGCAGCTGGCGGGTGAGCGCCGCCGCGCGCTCGCCGGCCTGCCGGATCTGCAGCAGGTCGGTCCGCTGCGACGAATCCCGCGGCAGATCGAGCGCGGCCAGCTCCGCGGTGCCGTTGATCACCGTCAGCAGGTTGTTGAAGTCGTGCGCGATGCCGCCGGCGAGACGCCCGACGCTCTCCATCTTCTGCGCCTGCCGGAACTGCTCCTCGAGCAGGCGCTGCTCGGTGACGTCGGCGGACGTGCCCACCATGCGCTCGACTCGTCCGCCGGGATCGCGCACGGGGAAGGACCGCGTGCGGATCCATCGGACGGTCCCGTCGGGGCGGACGATGCGGTAGGTCTCGTCCGTCGCGCCGGCGAGGAGTTGCACGTGCATCCACTCGTCCATGCGCGCCCGATCGTCGGGGTGCACCGTTTCGAGCCAGTTCTCGCTTCCCTCGTAGATCGGCTGGCGCGGCCGGCCCCAGATGGTTTCGTAGGCCGGACTGAGGAACTCCAGGTCGCCGCTGACGTTCGCGATCCAGAACACCTCGCGGATGTTGTCGACCACCAGCCGGAAGCGCTCTTCGGCCTGCTGGCGCTCGACGTCGCGCCGCTGGACTTCGAGCGCGAACGAGATGTCGGTCGCCACGTCGTCGAGCAGGCGCACCTCCTGCTCGTCGAAGACGTCGGCCTCGGCGGCGTAGATGTTGAACACGCCAATCGGCCGGCTGTTGCTCATGAGCGGCAGCGAGGCCATCGAACGGTACTGGCGGCGAAGCGCCTCGTCGCGCCACGGGGTGGCCTCGGGATCGGTGGCGACGTTGTCGCAGATCGAATGCCGGCCCCGCACGAGCGCGTCCGCCGTGAAGCGGCAGCCGCCTGGCGGCGCCTCGCGGATGAGCGATTCGATGACCGCCAGCGCGCCGTCGTCGTCGCCGGCGTGGGCGCGGATCTGCAGCTGGCCGGCCTCGTCGTAGAGCCCGATCCACGCCATCCGGAAGCCGCCCGTGTTGACGGTGATGCGGCAGGCGGCGCTCAGGACGGTGGCGGGATCCTTTTCGCGGACCAGCGCCTCGCTGATGCCGCCCAGCATCGCGTAGACGCGGTTCAATTGCCGGATGCGAGCCTCGGTCTGCCGGCGCTCGGTGACGTCCTGGGTGGTGCCGATGGCCTCGATCAGCCGGCCGACGGCGTCGCGGTGGATGGTGCCGCGTGAATGCATCACCCGCACCCGGCCGTCCGGCCAGACGACGCGGAAGTCGGCCTGATAGTCGTGTGCGCCCGATTGCAGCGCGCGAACGAACTCGGTGCCGTTTCCGACGCCGCGGTCGTCCGGGTGCGTCACCTCCAGCACGCGGTCGTACACCAGCGGCACGCCGCGCGGCACCGGCAGCAGCTCGTACATCTGATCCGACCAGACCAGGGTGCCGTCCGGCAGGTAACGCCAGCTGCCGATCCCGGCGTCGCGCTGCGCGGCGTTGAACCGCTCCTCGTTCTCGCGCGCCGCGGCCTCGCCCGCCTTCCGGGCCGTGGTGTCCTGCACCACGCCGCGCATCCGCACCGCCGCCCCGGCCGCATCGAAGTGGAACTCGCCGCGGCCGAGCACCCAGCGCACGGTGCCGTCGGGCCACACGACGCGGAACTCGCGCTCGAACGTCTGCCGCGTGGCCAGGCAGCGCTCGACCTCGGCGTTGACGGCGGGGAGGTCGTCGGGATGCACGCGCTCGGCAAACGACTCGTAGGTGCCGCCGAAGGTGCCGGGCGCCATGCCCCACAGCTCCTCGTGTCCGCGCGACCAGGCGATGCGTCCGCTCTTCATGTCCCAGTCGAAGGTGCCCATGTGCGCCGCGTCGAGCGCGAGCCGCAGCTGCTCTTCGCTCTCGCGCAGCGTCGCTGTCTGTCGCCGCACCTCGAGCTGCGTCATCACCTGGCGGCTCAACGCCGACAGCCCGTGTGCCTGCGCGTCTGTCATGGCCCGCGGCACGCGGTCCACGACGGCGAGGTAGCCGATCACGTGGCCGCCCGGCGCGAGCAGCGGCGCCGCCGCGAACGCCCGCGCCTGCGCGCTGCTCACCAGCGGATCGTGCGCGAAGCGCGCGTCGCCGCGCGCGTCGGCCACGATCAGCGGCTCGGTCCGGCCGATCGCGTGGGCGCCGATCGACCGGTCGCGCGGCGTGTCGTGCGGCGTGAACCCCACCGCGACCGCGCACCACTGACGCGCGTCGTCCACGAACGCGATGAACGCCATCGGCGTCTGACAGATCGCGGCGGCGAGCTGGGCAAGCTCGCGCAGCGCGGGGTCGGACGGCGAGGCTGCGGAGATGTACTGGCGGAGGGCTGCGAGGCGGCTGCCTTCATCGGCGGCGCTGGGCGGAGGATCCATCGGCAGCCTGCACTGACAGCGTGTGGGGGGGATAGTGTCGAAACCCTCCCACGCTGTCAACGATCTGAACGCCGGGACTGGTATCCTCGTACGCGATGGGCCGCATTTTCCTGCTGTCGCCGGCCAATTGCGGCGGCCGCCGCGCCGGTCAGATCGTGTCGGACAAGGCGGAGTTTCCCCTGGCGCGCCGCCTTCGATCGCCCGAAGGCGCCCCGCTGGGTGACGTCTTCGCGTTCATGAGCGGCCTGTACTTCCGCGGCAAGCTCGCCTACGCCCGCCGCTTTGCCACCCCTCCGGACCCAGGCGATCCCTTGGCTTCGGGCGGTGTCCTCGTCATCACCCCGAACGCGGGCTTGCGAGGGGCGGAGGTGGCGGTGACGCGCGAATCGATTCGCGCGTTTGCCGGCGAACCGATCGACCTCGACAACGAGCGGTATCTCCGGCCGCTCGAGCGCAGCGCGCGGACGCTGCGCGCCGCGGTGGGCGCCGAGTGCGACGTCGTGCTGCTCGGCAGCGTGGCCTCGGGGAAATACGTCGAGGTGCTGCAGCCGATATTCGGTGATCGGCTGCTGTTCCCATCGGCCTTCGTCGGGCGCGGTGACATGAGCCGCGGCGGGCTCATGCTGCGCTGCGCGGACAGCGGTGAGGAGCTCGACTATTTGCCGCTGACGGGCGCGGTCCGCCACGGTCCCCGGCCGCCCAAGCTCGCCCCTCTCAAGCCACAGACAGCCCGCTTCTGATCCAAGGGGTCACGGCATTGAGAGATCCGCGAAGTCGGCTGAGGGCGCCTGGAGGGGCACTGTCTCAGCTTGCCCCCGCGTTAGTAGTGCGTTACTTTGCCAAGACGCGAAATCCGCGCATGACCCAGACGAGGCTAAGGCCGCACGCATAAACCGCCGCTACTGGCATGATCCATAGCCGCACCACGAACAGGGCGCTCTGCATGGTCCACCCACGGTCGGGCATCCCTGCAAGTGCCAGTAGCACAACAGCCCAAAGAATCGAAGCCATTAGCCAAAGGCGTTGCCAGCCGTTGAGACTCGTCATCGCTGCACCTCGCTCGGCCTGATTAGACACCGCTTCTCTAAGAGCCGGTCCGTCAAACTGAGACAGTGCCCCTGAAGGCGGTCGCTACGACGATGGCGCCCGTAAGCACCAGACATCGACCGCAGCGCTATTTCCGGTGCGCGTCGAGGAAATCGAAAATCGGCGACGCGTAGGTGAGATACGCCTCCAGGTGCGTGCCGCCGGGCACGGTGGCGTACACCGTGTCCACGCCGGCCGCCTTGGCGGCCTCGGCCATCGTCTTCGACGCCTCGATCGGATTGGAGGTGTCCTGGTCGCCGTGGATGACCATCAGCGACACCTTGCCTTTGAGGCGATCGAACGGAAAGGCGTCGAACACGATCGGCCCCGAGCTGATGACGAGCGCGGCAAACCGGTCCGGATACTTCGCCCCCAGATGCAACGCGCCCGAGCCGGACGGATTCTGGCCGTGGAGGTACACGCGCGCCGTGTCCACGTTGTACTCCTCGGTGACGAGGTCGATGACGTTCAGCACGTCCTGTTCGGCGCGTTGGTTTTCCACCGCGCTCCAGCCCGCCGCCGGATCGGCCGCGCCAGGCCGCGCAATGCGATACGGGCTGCCGTAATAGGGCTGCGGCAGCGGACGGTAGCCCATGGGCGTCACGACCAGGTAGCCGCGGCGCTCGGCGTTCACCACGAAGTCGTTGTTGCTGCGATACGAGTTGTTCACGCTGGTGCCGGCGCGCAGCGTGACGAGCAGCGGGAGCTTCGTGGCCGGCGTCCATCGCGACGGCACGAACAGACGGTAGGGAATCGACTCGCCGGTGCCGGGAAACTCGTACACCCGGTACTGCTCGCCGACGTGGCGGTAGAGCGGTGCGCGCGGGTTCGGACGCAGCGGTGCCGTCGCGGCCGGCGCTGTAGAGGCAGGCGGTGCCGGGGCCTGCGCCTGCCCGGCCATCACTGAAAGAGCGGCGGCGATGACAACGGTGAGAAGAGCGAGCGCACGCATGCGCTCATCCTAGCCCAGCTCCACCGCCGCGCCGGCGCGAAGCGCCCCGCCCTGGATGACGCCGGCGTTCAGCGCCAGCCGTCCGTCGAACCGGCGCACGATGTCCTTCAGCACGCGCGGATCGCGAGCCAGGGTGTCGGGATCGACCGTGGTCATCACGCAGCGTCCGCGCAGGTCGGCGAGCGCGATGTGCACGGAGTCGATGCGGAGCACCCGCCCCTCCCAGCCGCGCTCGTCGAGGCCGTCCACGCCGCCGACGATCAGGTTGGGTCGCAGGCGGCGGGCGTCGCGGCCGAAGGCCGCAATCGCGCCATCGGTGGCCACGAGCAGCGGCAGGACGTCGAATCGCGCTTCGTGTTCGTTGCGGACGAGCCGCGCGCCGGGTCCCACGATGCGCTCCACCCATGCCTGCACCTCCGGTGCGGTCCAGGGCAGCCCATCCACCAGCGGTTCGCCATCGGGGCCGACGGTGGCCCGCAGGCCCAGCAGGTCCGCGTGCGTGCGCGCGGTCACCAAGCGCCCGCGCGCGTCGTACACCTGCACGATTCGATCGCCGTGCAGGCCGAGAGGCCCCACCGTGGCGTGCTCGAGCCGCTCGCCCGCCATCGACTTCACGGGATACCGCCAGATGTCTGAGAGATGCATAAGGCAGGTGGGGACGACTCCCACCTGCCCTTGGATGCCGGAGGACGCTCCAGGTTTCGAACGGGCTTCAGCTGTCGCCCTCGATCCCGGTGACGCGCCAGACGGCGTTGCCGACGTCGTCCGCCACGAGCAGCCCATTACCGGCATCGATCGCCACGCCCACCGGCCGCCCGTTCGCCTTGCCGTCGTCGCGCAGGAAGCCTGTCAACACGTCCACCGGCGCGCCGGATGGCCGGCCCTGCTCGAACGGTACGAAGATCACCTTGTAACCGCTGAACGGTTTGCGATTCCACGAGCCGTGCTGCCCCACGAACATGCCGCCCGCCAGGGTAGGCGACACTCCCGGCATGCCCACGTAGGCCAGGCCGAGCGACGCGGTGTGCGCTCCGAGCGCGTAGTCGGGTTTGATCGCCCTGGCGACGAGGTCCGGCCGCGGCGGCTTCACCCGGTCGTCCACATTCGCGCCGAAGTAGCTGTACGGCCAACCGTAGAACCCGTTCTCCTTCACCGAGGTGATGTAGTCGGGCACGAGGTCGTTGCCAAGCTCGTCCCGTTCGTTCACCGCCGTCCACAACATACCGAGCTCGGGCTCCCACGCCATGCCGACGGGATTGCGGAGCCCGGTGGCGAACACGCGGTGTGTGCCAGTACGCAGATCGATCTCCCAGATCGCCGCCCGCCCCTCCTCCTTGTCGATCCCGTGCTCGGCGACGTTGCTGTTCGACCCCACGGCCGCATAGAGCCTGGTGCCGTCCTGGCTGGCGATGATGTTCTTCGTCCAGTGATGGTTGAGGGTGCCGGCCGGCAGATCGACGACCTTCAGCGGCGCTGCCGTGATCTGGGTCGCGCCGGGCGTATACGGAAAGCGGACCACGGCGTCGGTGTTGGCCACGTAGAGGGTGTCGCCCGCCAGCGCCATGCCGAACGGCGCGTTCAAGCCGCTGAGAAACACGGTCCGGATATCGGCCACGCCGTCATGATCGCTGTCGCGCAGCAGCGTGATGCGGTTGGCGCTCGGCACCGCACCGCCCGCCTTCTTCTGATAGCGCTTGAACAGCCAGCCCTTGAACCCCTTGCCCTCGTCGGGCCGCGGCGGCGCGTTGGTCTCCGCCACGAGCACGTCGCCGTTGGGAAGTACGTAGAGCCAGCGTGGATGATCGAGGCCGCGAGCGAACGCCTGCACCTGAAGGCCGGCACCCGCCTGTGGCGCGGTGCCCTCAGGCCAAGGCGATGCCTCGACTACGTTGATCGTTGGTATCAGCGAGGGCTTCGGCTGCGGCAGCTGTGGCGCTGGTCCGGTGGTCTCGGCCACGGACATCTCCGTGGCGCCGCCGCACCCCGCCGCGGCGATAGCTGTCAGCCACAGCGTCAGCCACGACGCCGGACGCACGAGCCGGCTGTGGACGTGCCGTGTCATGAGCTGTCCTCCAGGGAAGCACGGATGACAGCTGCAAGAGCGGCTCCTGAACCGCTCTTAGTGGTCAGGTAGGTCGGGTGGGTCAGTTGGGTCGGGTAGGGGTCAGGTAGGGTCGAATGAGTCTGGTAGGGACGAGCTTTAAACTACCAGACCCACCGGCCCTACCTGACCCACCGGACCTGCTCGGTTCCGTGCACAAGCTACAAGCGGTGCTCAGCAGCGCGTCGCCTCGCGACTAGTCCGTGGTGGTCTTGCCGACCTCGCGCTGCACATCCTGCGCGTGCGTCAGGTGTGCCTGCACGGAGGAGCTCGCCTTCGTGGCCCACGCCTTCACGTCCGCGTCGGCGGCCGACTGGACGTGCGCCTTCACAACCGTGAGAACGTCGCGATGCCCGGTCACCATCGCGTCGATGTAGGCGCGATCGAACGCGGCTCCGCTCAGCTTCGACAAACGGTCCTTAAGCGCGACGGCGTCGGCGGGTAGCGCCGACGGCCACGCGAGGCTCTTGCGCTGCGCGATGCCTTTCAGCTCGTCCCCTGCCTTGCGGTGATCGTCGATCATCCGTTGCGCGAACGCCTTGACGTCGCGGTTCGACGCCTTGTCCTGCGCCAGCGTGCCGAGCTCCACCTCACCCATGGCGACGCCGGCCATCTTGGTGACGAAGGCCTGATCGCCGCTCTGCGCCTGGGCGGTTGTGGCCGCGACGGCGAGCGCGATCCCGACGATGAGCGTCTTGTATGTCATGGCTTCCCATCCCCCTTGTGACCATGAAGTCGCAAGCGGCGTACCACAGGCTGGTATGTGCCGTGCAACACGGGATGGGCACGACCACCAGGGAGGGTAACAATGGCTCAGGCCGGAACTCTGCACAATGCGTTCATGGATGAACTACGGGATCTCTACGACGCCGAGAAGCAGCTGACCAAGGCGCTGCCGAAGCTCGCCAAGGCGTCCACCAACCCCGAGCTGCGCACGGCGTTCGAAACGCACCTCGAGGAGACGCGCGGGCACGTCGAACGCCTGGAAGAGGTGTTCGGCAGCTTCGACGAAAAGGTACGCGGCAAGCACTGCGACGGCATTGCCGGCATCATCGAGGAAGGCAAGGCGATCATGGAGGAGGACTTCGAGGATTCGACGCTGGACGCGTGCCTGATCGCCGCCGGCCAGCGCGCCGAGCACTACGAGATGGCGGCGTATGGCACTCTCGTGGCCTGGGCCCGCGCGATGGGCCACACGGAGGCGGCGGATCTGCTGCAGCAGACGCTCGACGAGGAGAAGGCCGCCGACGAGAAGCTGTCGTCGCTGGCCGAGGACGGTATCAACCAGGAGGCCGCCGACGCGGCCCACCCCTCAGACAGCGAGGAGGATGACGAGGCGATGAAGAAAGTGCCCGCGGTGCGTGCCCGCGGCACCTCCACGACCGCGCGTCGCTCGACAAGCCGCTGAGTCCCGCGGCGCTTGGGGGCCGGCGAACGGCGTGCGCCACATGCCGTGTGGCATGATGGAGCATTCTGTTCTCCGGTCCCCTCCTTTCTGTCTTCCTGATCGTGGCGGTGGACGTTCTTGGTCTCACCCTCATGATCCCGCTGCTTCCGTTCTATGCCGAGCGCATGGGCGCCAGCCCGTCGCAGGTCGGCTGGTTGATCGGCATCTACGCGGCGTGCCAGCTCGTGTCGGGGCCGCTGCTCGGCCGTCTGTCCGACACGACGGGGCGGAAGCCGCTCCTCATCGTCAGCCAGCTCGGAACGTGCGCCGGGTTCATCGTGACGGCGTTCGCGCCGAACCTGT
>DASRPM010000032.1:0-3329 GCA_035646375.1 Vicinamibacterales bacterium | reverse complement strand
TCGCCAAGGTCACGAACGGCATGGACGTCGTGGACGCCATCGCCGAGACGCCAACGACCAGGGGACCGGATGGCGAGATGAGCCGGCCGGCGACTCCGCCCACCATCACGAAGGTCACGATTCGACCGTAGCTGCTCGTATTGTCATGAAGACCATCCTTTGCCTCGCCGCACTGCTCCTCCCCGCGACCCTCCTGGCGCAATGGCCGGCAACGAAGTCGGCCGCCGCCCCGCGCACCGCGGATGGCCGCGTCAACCTGCTGGCGCCGGCGCCTCGCGCTGCTGACGGCAAGCCGGACTTGTCGGGGATCTGGGACAAGGGCCTGCTCCCGGCCGAAGTGCCGGCGCCGGGGCTGTTTTCTGGCGCCGGCCCCGGGCGAGCGTTCCGCGACTTGAAGAACGCGGTGGACGACCTGCCACTGCAGCCGTGGGCGGCAGAGCTGAAGGCCAGGCGGTACGCGCAGAACAGCAAGGAACACCCGGATGCGCACTGTCTGCCCCTCCATCCGATCCAGCTGCACCTGCACCCGCAGCCGCGGAAGATCGTGCAGACGCCGGAGGTGGTGCTGATCGTCTACGAGGCGAACGACGGCCGGCGGCAGGTGTTCATGGATGGCCGGCAGTTGCCGTCCGGCGAGTTCGAGCCGTGGTGGTACGGCTACTCGGTGGGCCGCTGGGACGGCGACACGCTGGTCGTGGAGTCCAACGGCTTCAAGGACCAGATGTGGATCGACGAGTACGGCACACCCGGCAGCGACCGGCTGAGGGTCACCGAGCGGTTCCGCCGCGTCAACTTCGGCACTCTCGAGATCCAAATAACGGTGGATGACGCCAAGACATTCACCCGGCCGTTCTCCTTCACGCTGCAACAGCGCCTGATGCCCGACACCGAGCTGATCGAGTTCGTGTGCGGCGAGAACAACCTCAGCGCGAAGCGGCTGGTGGGGAACTGAGGGCGCGAATCTTCGGCGAGCCTGGTGAGCATCTGCGGGGCACAATGACCCGATGAAGCGTTCGGGTATCGCCGATCTCCCCCTGCACGGCGGGCGCGTGCCGCCCTGGCTCGCGAGCCGGATGGAAACGCTCGGCACCGCTATTGTCGAGGCGGTCGTGCACGGCTACGGCCGCAGCGCCTTCCTCACCCGCCTCAGCGACCCGTTCTGGTTTCAGGCGCTCGGCTCGGTGATGGGCATGGATTGGCACTCGTCCGGCATCACCACGTCGGTGATGGGCGCGCTGAAGAAGGGCCTCAACCCGCGCGCGCACGAGCTCGGTATCTACGTCTGCGGCGGCCGCGGACGACAGTCGCGCCAGACGCCCGACGAACTCCGGACGATCGCCGGGCGCATCGGCCTCGACGGCGAGAGGCTGGTTCGCACCAGCCGGCTGACCGCCCGGATCGACAACAACGCCGTGGACGACGGCTTCCAGATCTACCTGCATGCGTTCGTGCTCACCGCCGACGGTCAGTGGGCCGTCGTGCAGCAGGGCATGAACGAGGCCAGCCGCCTGGCCAGGCGCTATCACTGGCACTCGCCGACGGTGCGGGACTTCGTGACCGAGCCACACACCGCTATCGTCGGCGAGCCCATGGGCACGATTCGCAACCTCGTCGATCGGCGTGCGCAGCCGGCGCAGCAGGCACTGCTGGCGATCGCTCGAGAGTCGCCCGCGCGGACGCTGGCCGAAGTGCGCCGCCTGCAGATGCCGGCACGCCACCAGGTCCGCGCCCGCGACGTGAACGAGAAGCGGCTCGGCGCCGTGCTGGCGCTCGCCCACGAACGCGAGCTGCGTGACTTCGCGTCGTTCCTGCTGCTCGAACAGCTCGGCCCGCGCACGCTGCAGTCGCTGGCGCTCGTGGCTGAAGTCGTCCACGGCACGCCAACGCGGTTCGACGACCCGGCGCGGTTTTCGTTCGCCCATGGCGGCAAGGATGGGCATCCCTTTCCCGTACCGCTCACGGTCTACGACGAAACGATCGGGGTGCTGCGGCGCGCGCTCGCCGCGGCCCGACTCGGCCGTTCCGAGAAACTACAGGGCTTCTCGCGGCTCGACGCCTTCACGCGGACGATCGAGCGCCGGCGGGATCCCTCCGCCGACGTGGAGGCCGCCATCGAACACGAGCGTGCCATCTCGCGCTCGATCGGCGGGCGAACCGTCCTTGACGACGCGCGCGCCGCCCGTCCGCGTCCGCAAAAGGGCCAGCTCGGGCTGTTCTAGACTAGTGCCCGCGTGACATTCATCCGGAGAGATTCCATGACCAAGCTCACTGTCTGCAGCATGGCCTCGTGCGTGCTCGTCCTCGTATGCGTCGGCGGGCAGGCGGCGTCGGCACAGGCACCGTCCGCGGCGCCCGCGCCCGCCGACGCGACAGTTGTCGCCTCGCCGACCTACGTGTCCATACCGATGGAGATCACGGTCAACCGCCCCGCGTCTGAGGTGTGGAAGCGGATCGGGAAATACTGCGACATCGGCGAGTGGTTCCAGATTCCCTGCACCATCACCCAGGGCAAGGACGGCGAGTTCGGATCGGTGCGCTCGGTGGCGAACGAGATCCTGGTCGGCAAGACCGAGCTCTCGTACACCTACACGCAGCCAGTGCGGGCGGGGCGCCCCTACAACCTCTATCACGGCACGCTGGAAGCGCGCCCGGTCACCGCGACCACCTCGAAGCTCGTCTACACCCTGGTCTACGACAACTCGATGCTCGCCGACGACGCGGCGAAGGAACGCGACCGGGGGCAGCGCACGACGACGTTCACGCGCGCCTTGCAGAACATGAAGACCCTCGCCGAAGGCGGGACGCTGCCGCCACCCGCCCCGCGCGGCGGCGGCCCTGGCGGGGCGCCGGGTGCGGCGCCGGGCCGCGGCAACTGATTCGTGAGACAGCGCGCCGGTATCGCGACGCTGGCGGCAGCGTTGTGCTCGTGGACGGTCGGGGCGCAGCCCGCTGTCCCGGTGCTGCTCTTCAACCTGGCGCTGCAGAACCACACACGTCTGCCCCTGACGCAGAGCTCGGTGGTGACGCCGAATGTCGATCTGCAGCTGTATGGCGACGGCGCCAACATCATCGTCGCCACCGGCACGGGTCCAAACCTGCCTCGCCTGTTTTTCGGCTTGTGCAAAGGGCCGTGCGGCTTCACGCTGCGCGATCGAAGCAACCAGTTCGACTTGAGAGGCCGCGCGAGAATCACCTTCACGACCATCGTGTCGGGCTTTCATCGCGTGCGGCCGCTCGTGAAGCTGGCAGACGGCACGCTGTTGATCGGCGATCAGGCCGAAGGCTCGGTCGCGGACTACCACCAGTACACGATCTCCTTCAGCGAGTGC
>DASRPM010000031.1:0-10579 GCA_035646375.1 Vicinamibacterales bacterium | reverse complement strand
CATGGCGGCGGCGAAGTTCGGTGTGCCGGTGGCGCAGCTCGCGGTTAGCGACGGCGTCGTCACCGTCGCGGGTGATCCCTCGAAGCGCGTCACCTACGGCGAGCTCGTCGGCGGGAAGCGCTTCAACGTCACCCTGCAGGGCAACACCACCGACAGCACTACGGGGCAGGCGCGCCTCAAGACCGTCCAGGAAATGAAGATGACCGGGCGGTCGCCGCGTCGCTACGACATCCCGCCGAAGGTGGACGGCTCGCTCAAATGGGCCGTGGACGCCAAAGTGCCTGGCATGCTCCACGCGCGCAACGTCAAGCCGCCGACCGCCGGCGCGCAGCTCGTGAGCGTGGACGAGGCGTCGGTGAGCAACGTGCCGGGCCTGGTCAAGGTGGTGCGCAAGGGCAACTACCTCGCCGTGGTGTGCGAGCGCGAGGAGCAGGCGATCCAGGCCGCGCGCCAGCTGAAGGCCACCTGGCAGAAGCCGGCGACGGCGCCGTTCCCCGCGTCGGACGACCTCTTCACCTACATGCGTGCGGCCACGCCGACCTTCAGCGCGCCGCCGGCGGTAGCGGGCGACCCCGATGCCGCGCTCAAGAGCGCGGCACGGGTGATCGAGGCCGAGTACGACGTGCCGTTCCAGGGCCACACGGCCATCGGCCCGGCGCACGCGCTGGCGGACCCGTCGAACGGGCAGATGACGATCTACTCGAACGACATGAAGTCGTACGGCCTGCGCAACGGCGTCGCCCGCTTCCTGAACATCCCGCGCGAACAGGTGCGGGTGGTGTGGATGGAGGGGCCGCAGGCCTACGGCCGCACGGCCGCGGACGACGCCGGCTTCGAGGCCGCGTTCCTGGCCAACGAGCTCGGACGGCCGGTGCGGATGCAGTGGATGCGCAACGAGGAGACGGCCTGGGATACCAAGGGCCCGGCCTATGCGGTGAAAATGCGCGGCGCGCTCGATGCGCAGGGCACCCTCACCGCTCTCGAATGGGACGGCCGCGCCGTCGACCACAACCACGTGGGCTACAACGAGCCCGATTCGGTGCTCATCGCGCAGCTGTCCGGCGTGCGCCGGGCGCAGCCGGCACGCGGCAACTCGTCGACACCGTCGCACATGTACGTGATCCCCCACCGGCGGACGCAGACGCACGTCGTCAGCCTGCCGCTCGTGTGGGAAACGCCGATGCGCACCGGCAACCTGCGCGACCCCGACGGCCCGCAGGTGACGTTCGCGTCGGAATCGTTCATCGACGAGCTCGCGGCGGCCGCCAAGGCGGACCCGGTCGAGTTCCGCATGAAGATGCTGACCGCCAGCCCCGCCGACGACATGGGCTACAAGCGGGCGCGGTCCATCGCGTGCCTCAAGGCGGCGGTGGAGAAGTACGGCTGGACGCCGCGGCCGTATCCGAAGCCGGTCGGCACCGGGGAGATCCTGACGGGCCGCGGCGTGGCCTACACGTTCCGCAGCCAGACCATCGCGGCGCAGATCGTGGACGTCGAGGTGAACCGCCGCACCGGCCGCGTGTGGGTGAAGCGGATCGTCTGCGCCCACGACTGCGGGCTGGTGATCAACCCCGACGCGCTCACCCGCACGCTCGAGGGCGCGATGCTCCACTCGCTCAGCCGCGCGCTCCACGAGGAGGTGCGGTTCGACACCGAGAAGGTACTGAGCGCGGACTGGGCGTCGCACCCGACGCTCACCCATCTCGACGTGCCGGAGACGATCGACGTCATCCACGTGAACGGCGATCCGAACCCGAACCGTCCGGACCTGCCGCACTACGGCGCCGGCGAGACCGCCTGCAAGCCGTTGCTCGCCGCGGTGGCCAACGCCATCTTCGACGCCACGGGCGTGCGCCTGCGGCGCGTGCCGTTCCGCAACGCGCGCGTGCTCGCGGCCCTCAAGTCGGCGAACGTATAGGCGGAGTAGGCGGAGTGAGCGGAGTAGGAAGAGCATTCCCACTCTGCCCACTCTGCCCACTCAGCCCACTCCGCCCGGCGTGAGCGCGGCCAGCGCGCCCCTCAGCTCTGCCAGCTTCGGGGGTTTGTTGAGCACGCGATCCACGTGCGCCGGCAGCTCGCCGTCGTCCATCAGGCGCTGGCCCCAGCCGGTGAGCAGGATGACCGGCGTGGACGGCGAGAGCTCCTTGATCCCGCTCGCCACCTGGCGGCCGTCCACGTAGGGCATGCCGAGATCGGTGATCACGAGGTCGAACGGCTTCTCGGCTTCGCGCGCCGCCGAGAAGGCCTCGAGCCCCGCGAGCCCGCCCGCCGCCGTGGTCACGACGTGGCCGTCGGTGGCGAGCGCGTCGCGCAGCGACTTGAGCAGCAGCGGATCGTCATCCACCACCAGGATGCGCTGCGGCGGCAGGCGCTGGTGCCGCGCCGTCTCCTTGGGCGTGGCGGCGCCGCGCGCCGCCGTGAACACCAGCTGCACGGTGGTGCCGCGGCCCGGGGCGCTCAGGATGTAGATTTCGGCGTTGTGGCGCTGCACGCTGCCGTACACGGTGGCGAGGCCCAGCCCGGTGCCGCGCTCGCCCTTGGTGGTGAAGAACGGCTCGAGGCAGCGGCGCTGCGTCTCGGCGTCCATGCCGACGCCGGAGTCGGACACCTCGATGTACACGCGATCCGGCACCTCGGCGCGTGAGGGATCCGACGTGCGGCGCGTGCGCAGGCTGAGCGTGCCGCCGTCCGGCATCGCGTCCACGGCGTTGAACACCAGGTTGGTGAGCGCCTCGCGCAGCTCGGACTCCACGCCCGGCACCACCGGATCGTTGGCCGTGAGCGACGTGTCGAGCTCGATCACCACGCCGCGCTCTTGCGGCATGTCGCTCCAGCGCGCGCGCGTGAGCCCGATCACGTCCTCCGCCACCTCGTTCAGGTTGACCGGGTTCAGCACCAGCTCCGCTTCCCGCGGCCGGTAGAACTCGCGCATGCGTGCCACGGTCTGCGCCACGTCCTCGTTGGCGCGCTGAATCGTCTCGAGGTAGTCGCGCGCCCGCGCGCTCAGGCCGGGCTCCGTCTCGAGCAGCGACTCCGTGTAGAGCGCCACCGGCGAGATGGCGTTGTTGATGTCGTGGGCGATGCCGCTGGCCATCTGCCCGAGCGCCTTCAGCCGCTCCTGCTGCATGACGGCCTGCTGCGTCTGGTGGAGGTCGTCGTAGGCGCGCTGCAGCGCCGTGTGGAGCTGCGCCTGGTGCGCCGCCAGGGCCACGTGTTCGCTGAGCTGACGCAGGAACTCGCAGTCGGCGCTGCTGAACCCCGCGGGCACGCGGCGCGCGGCGATGAGCACGCCGAAGACGTTGCTCTCCACGACGAGCGGCGCCGCGACGAACGAGCGGATGCCGCCGCGCGACAGGACCTGCGCGAAGGCGGTGGACGCGCCGTCGATGTCCGGTTCGTAGACGAGCTGCCCGCGCACGCACCTCGCCAGGCCGTTCACGTCGACGCGAATTCTCCCCTTCTCGAACAGATCGAGCTCGCGCGCCAGCGCCTGGCCGCGCGCACCCACGCACTCGACGGTCAGCACATGATCCACGGCGTCGTAGAGGCACACGCAGCAATAGTCGAGCGGCGAATGATCCTCGAGGCTGCTCACCACCACCTGCAGCACGCCGTGAAGGTCCTGCCGCTCGCCGATGGCGCGCGTGAGCCGGTCGAGCAGATCGAGCCGTTCGAGCTGGGCGCGCAGCCGCTGCTCCGACCGCTTGTAGTTCTCGACGTCGGTGTTCGAGCCGAACCACTTCACCAGCGCCCCCGACGCGTCGTGCAGCGGCACGCCGCGCGTGCGGAACCAGCGGTACGCGCCGTCGCGCCGCCGCAGGCGGAATTCCTCGTCATAGGTATGGCCGCGGGCCACCGCCAGCCCCCACTCGTGCTCGACGCGCGCGCGATCGTCGGGGTGGATCGCGTCGGCCCAGCCGCTCCCCAGCTGCTCCTCGGCCGAGCGTCCCGTGTACTCCACCCACTGGCGGTTCAGGTAATCGCAGTAGCCGTCGGCTCGGCAGGTCCACACCAGGTGCGGCAGCGCTTCGGCCAGCGCCTGATAGTGCTGCCGGCTTTCCAGCAGCGCGCCCTCCATCCGCTTCCGTTCGGTGATGTCGGTGGACACGCCGAACACGGCGTACGGTCTGCCCGATTCGTCCCACAAGGGGCACTTCACCGAGAGATAGGTGCGCTCGCCGACGTCGACCGGCACCACTTCCTCTTCGGTCAGCGCCACGTTGGCCGCGACGACGCGCCGATCCATCTGGCGGAAGCGTTCGGCGATCTCCGGCCCGAACAGGTCGACGTCGGTGTGGCCGAGCATCTTCTCGCGCGGGACGTGGAACAGATCGAGAAAGCTCTGGTTCACGAACAGGTAGCGGCCTTCGAGGTCCTTGACGTAGGTCACCGCCGGCGTGCGGTCGCTCATCGCCTGCAGCAGGTTGCGGCTTCGCCGCAACTCACGGTTGGCCTCGCGTTCGCCGGTCTGGTCGCGGAAGACGAGCACGACGCCGTCGATCTCTCCGGCCTCGTTGCGGACCGGCGCGCCGCTGTCGGCCACCGGCCGCCAGCGCCCCTGCTTGTGGCGCAGCACGGTGTGGCCGGCGAGCACGAACGGCTTCCCCTCGCGCAGCACGCGCCCCACCGGGCTCTCGATCGGCTGCGACGTGTCTTCGTCCATCACGGTGAAGACGTCCTCGAGCGGCCGATCGAGCGCCTCGTTCTGCGTGAAACCGGTGAGGCGTTCCGCCACGGGATTGAGGAACCGGACGTGTCCTTGCCGATCGGTGACGATGACGGCGTCGCCGATGCTGGCGAGCGTGGTGCGCCACTCGAGAGCCGATCGCCGCTCGGCAACCTGGGCCTTGCGCATCACGCCGCTCAGGTACGCGATCCCGATCGAGACGATCACGAAGGTGACGAGCGCGTTCAGGTCCTGCGAGGGCGACAGCTTGAGGGGTCCGGCCGGCTCGAGGAACCACACGAACGACGCCACGGACGACAGCGCCGCCGCGAGGAGGCCCGGGCCGAACCCTCCGAGCCACGACGCCACCAGCACGGCTGGAAAGAAAGAGAGGTACTGAAGCGTGGGCCCCAGCCACGGGGTCAGGGCCAACCTCAGCAACAGCGCCAGGACGACGGCCGCTACGGCGGCGGCGTAGGCGACGACGGGTTTCGGGAAATCACGCTCGGTGTGCACGACACCTGGCCCGACGGAGGGGTGGGGAAGTCTACTCCAGCCGCTGGGCACATCCGGCAAACTGCACGCTGATTTTTCGCGCGGCGGAACTACTGACCTTAAGATGCGTCAGGATGCGCCCCCGCCTCCTCGTGGTCGACGACGAAACGCGCCAGATGGAGGCGCTCTGCCGCACGCTCACGCCCGAAGGCTACGACGTGACCGGATTCACGGTGCCGCAGGAGGCGCTGGAGGCGCTGCGGGAGCAGTCCTTCGACGTGCTGCTCACCGATCTGATGATGCCCGGCATGGACGGGCTGGCGCTGCTGCGCGCGGCGCTCGGGATCGACCCGGACCTCGTGGGCATCATGATGACCGGCCAGGGCACGGTGGCGAGCGCCGTCGATGCCATGAAGATCGGGGCGCTCGACTACATCCTGAAGCCGTTCAACCTCACGGCCATACGGCCGGTACTGGCGCGGGCGATCGACATGCGCCGCCTCAGGCTCGACAACATCCGGCTGCGCGAGTCCGTCGGACTGTACGAGATCAGCAACGCCATCGCGCGATCGCTCGATTCAGACACGGTGCTGGAGCGTGTCGCGCACGCCGCGCTGGAACAGAGCCGGGCCCATGACGTCGGCGTCTACGTGACCAATGCCGCCGGTGCGGAACTGCGGCTGGTGGCCGCCCGCAGCCGCGACGGTGACCCCCGCCTGCCCGGGCTGCTCTCGTCGGAGGACCCGCTCGTGGAGGTGGCCCTGGAGTCCCGCGAAGCACTGCTCGCCTCCCGTGTGGCGATGCCGCACGGAGCGTTGAGGGCGGCGCCATCGGCCTGGCAGCATCCCATGGCGATGATGGTCAACGGCCGGCTCATTGGGATGCTGCTGTGCCGCGTGTCCACGCCGCAGCGTCCGATGTCGCCGGGCGAGATCAAGGCGTTGAGCGTGCTGGCGGGCACCGCCGCCACCGCGCTCGAGGCGTCGATGCTGCTGGAGCACCTGCGGCGTACCAACGACGACCTGCGGAAGTTCGCCTGGGCCGCGTCGCACGATCTCCAGGAGCCGTTACGAGACGTCGCGCTCCACACACAGCTGCTGGCCCGGCGGGCGAGCGCGCTCGACGCCGAGTCGAGCGCCCTGGCGGTCGCGGCCGCGGACGGTGCGCGGCGCATTCAATCGCTCGTGCAGGAACTTCGACGCTTCGTCGAAGCGGGACAGGTGTCGGTCGATCGCACGGTGAGGGCCGACGGCAACGCGGCGCTCGATCGCGCCTTGACCGCGCTGGAGAGCCCGATCGCGGACACGCAGGCCGGGATCCAGCGGGGAGACCTGCCGGTCGTGCGCATGCGCGAGGCGGATCTGAGCGAAGTGTTCCAGCGGTTGCTCGACAACGCCATCAAGTTCCGGCGTCAAGGAAGCGCGCCTCACATCGACGTCGGCGCGGCGCGCGAGGGCGGGCACTGGGTGCTGTCGGTCGCCGACGCGGGCATTGGAATCGATCCCGGCGATCACGCACAGATCTTCGAGCTGTTCCAGCGGGTCAACCGGCGCGAGGAGTACGACGGGATCGGGATGGGGCTGCCGGTGTGCCGCCGCCTGGTGGAGGCGTACGGCGGCCGCGTCTGGGTGGAGTCGCGCGCTGGTGAAGGGGCGCGGTTCTTCGTGTCGCTTCCTGCCGTCAGCGCGTCAGCGCGGTCTTGAGCGCGGCCGCGGCGTCGGCAATGGCCGTCTGTCCGCCCTCGATGATCCCGCCCAGGCTGAAAAAGGGATGGATCATGCCCTCGTAGCGTTTGACCGTGGCCTGCACGCCGGCCTCCTTCAGACGCTGCGCGAAGGCTTCGCCCTGGTCTCTGAGCGGATCGCACTCGGCGGTGAGCACGAAGGCAGGCGGCAGCCCCGCGAGGTTGGCTCGTGCGGGCGAGACCCAGGGTTGCCGGCGATCGGTTGGCGGCGGCACGTAGTAGTTCGCGAACCACTCCATGACCTCGGCGGTGAGGAAATGGTCCGCGGCGTATTCGCGCATCGACGGGCTGTCGTCGGCGAAATCCACCCACGGATAGACCAGCAGCTGGAAGGCGAGCGCGGGACCTCCGCTGTCGCGCGCCCGCAGCGCCACCACCGTGGCGAGATTGCCGCCGGCGCTGTCGCCGCCGACCGCGATCAGCGTGGGATCGACGCCGAAGTCGGCAGCGTGATCGGCCACGAACGACGCAGCGGCAAAGGCGTCGTCGGCAGCGGCGGGGAACGCGTGCTCCGGCGCCAGCCGGTAGTCCACCGAGATCACCACGCATCCGCTGCCGTTGGCGAGCGCGCGGCAGGTCCGGTCGGAACTATCGAGCCCGCCGAGCACGAAGCCGCCGCCGTGGAAGAACACGAGAGCCGGCAGCTGCGACGCCTCCACCGGGTAGTAGACGCGCACGGGAATCATCCCGCCGTCGCCCGGTATCCGCCGGTTCACGACGCGGTGCACCGGCTGTTCGGGTCCGGCGAGCTCCGGCGGAATGACCTGGCCGCGCGCCTCGGCGGGCGCCATCTCGTGCAGCGGTCGTGCGCCAGACGCCGCGACCTGATCCAGAAACGTCTTGCACTGCGAATGAAGCGCCATATGTGTCTTGTTGCCTCTAGCCTCTGGCCTCTAGCCTCTGGGCGTAGCTAAGTCAGGCCTGCATCATGGTTTGACGTAGTGCTTCGACGACTGCTCGTTCTCGTTGCAGATGAACTCGATCAATTGCTGATCGGGAATCAACCGGTAGTTGACGCGCACCGTCCACGGGCGCGTGTAGGCCTTGGCGTCCTCCACCGTGACGTCGAGCTCGAGGCGGCCGTAGGTCATGCGGCGGAACCGCTCGGTGACTTTCGTGGTGGTGCCGAAGTAGCTGCCGTCCACGTCGAGCCAGCCGTCGTCGCGGAAGCCGCTCGACTCGACGACCAGCGTGTCGCCGTCCCAGCGGCCCACCGAGTAGCCCTGCCAGAACGGTTGAGGGTCGGTGGGCAGCGCCCGGCCGTCGAGCAGGATGTGCCGCAGGCCGCCGTTGGCCTCGTAGGAGATGAGCATGTCGTCCTTCGTCTGGACGATCTTGCGCGGCTGCGAATGCGTGTGCTGCTGCAGGAGCCCGATGGGCAGGCAGTTGGCGTCCGGGTTGTCCTTGGAGAAGGTGGCCATCCGCTGCTTGCGCAGCTCGGCGGCCCACGGTGTGTAGGGCAGGCCGCCCTGCATGTTGCGTCCGGCGTTCACGAACGTGGCCACCGGCGGGCCGTCGCCGATGTTGGGGATCATCGGGCCGCCGAGCCGTCCGCTCGGCGGGATACGGCTCTCCCACACGCCCGAGAGGTCCGGCTGGCCCGCGGCCAGCCGCGGCGCGGGCGCGCCGAGGTTGGGAGTGCCGTCCGCGTTGCGCGGCACATCGGGTCGCAGAAACGCCGGCCACTGCGCGGCCAGCGACACCGAAAGCACCAGACACCCCATCACCGTGGTGAGCAGTCGCATTGCCAAAAACTGTATCGCTAAACAGCCTCTAGCCTCTGGCAAGAGCTTCCCGATACAGGAGTAGTCCCCGAAGGCCAAAGGCAAAAGGCTAAAGGCCTCTTATAATTCCCGCCATGGCACGCCGACTCGCTCTTGTTCTGTTCGCCCTGCTGGCCCTGGTGCCGGTGTCCAGCGCCTCGGCGCAGCTGCTCGCCGCCAAGGACGGGCCGATCGTCTACGGCCACCATCACCTCAACACGACCAACACCGAGACCGCGCGCAAATTCTGGATCGACGCGCTCGGCGGCGTGCTGGTGAAGTTCGGCACCAACAATACCGAGATCATCAAGTTTCCCAACGCGCTGCTCTTCATGCGCGCGGCCAACATGCCGGTGCCGTCGGGCGGCAGCAAGGGGACCACGGTCGATCACATCGCGTTCTCCGTGCCGAACCTGCGGCAGACGGTCGATCGCGTGAAGGCCGGCGGCTTCCGCGTGGTCACGACCGCCGAGGCGCCGCCGAACGTGAAGGTCGTGGACGACATCGGCGTCGTCACCGGCGGACCGGTGAGCGGCATCGCCTACGTCATGACGCCCGACGACATGAAGGTGGAGCTGCTCGAGATGAAGGCGCAGGCCGCGCCGGTCGCCTCGCATCACGTGCACTTTGCCGGCATGAACAAGGAGATGCAGGCCTGGTACATGCAGACGTTCGGCGCCAAGGAAGCGCCGTCGGCCAACCCGGCCGCCTTCGTCAGCGCGCAGCTGCCGGGCGTGTTGTTGAACTTCACGCCGGCCGCATCGGTGGTGGGCACCGAGGGGCGCGTGATCGATCACATCGGCTTCGAGGTGAAGAACCTCGAGGCGTTTCTCAAGCAGCTGGAAGCCAAGGGCACCAAGCCCACGGTCTCGTACCGGCGCATCGAGGCGCTCGGCATCGCCATCGCCTTCGTCACCGACCCGTGGGGCACGCGGATCGAGCTGAGTGAAGGCCTCGACAAGGTGAACTAGCGTTCAGGCGGCTTCGCCGCCTCGCCGCTAGTTCACCACTATTTCTCTTTGGCGCGCTTCGCGCGCCAGCCGTCATGCAGCGTGTGCAGAGCCGCATGACGGGTGAAGGTGGAGCTACATGGTCACGATCATTCGTCGCTTGATACTTGTCACGGCAATGTGCGCCGGCCTTCTTGTGGCGGGCCACGCGCAGCAGGCGAGCCCGCTCAAGGCGCCGATGTTTCAGGTGGACGCCGCCTGGCCGACGATTCCCAACAATTGGGTGCTCGGCGAGGTGACGTCGATCTCCGTCGACCGTAGAGACCACATCTGGGTGCTGCATGTCCCGCAGTCGATTCCCGAGGCCCAGCGCGCGAACGCGGCGCCGCCGGTCCTCGAGTTCGACGCTGCGGGAAAGCTCCTGGCAAGCTGGGGCGGCCCGGGCGACGGCTACGAGTGGCCCGGGCGCGAGCACGGCATCTTCGTGGACGCGAATGATTTCGTCTGGATTGGCGGGCGCGCCGGATGGCCCCGGGCGACCACGCCAGGCAACAGCGACGACATGATTTTGAAGTTCACGACGGCCGGCAAGTTCGTGATGCAGATTGGCCGCCGCGGCCAGAGCAAGGGCAACGCCGACACCGAGAACGTGCACCAGGCCACCGATGTCTTCGTCGACACGCGGGCGAAGGAGGTGTACGCGGCCGACGGCTACGGCAATAAGCGTGTCATCGTGTTCGACTCCGAAACCGGGAAATTCAAACGGATGTGGGGTGCGTTCGGCAATCCGCCACCGCCGACGTTCGCGCCGAACGCCGCGGTGCCGCAGCCGCAGACGACGCCAGACGGCCCGCCGGAGTTCGGGTTGCCGCACTCCGTCAAGGTCTCGAGCGACGGTATCGTCTACCTGGCCGACCGGATCAACAACCGCATCCAGCTGTTCACGACCGAGGGGAAGTAT
>DASRPM010000030.1:0-9208 GCA_035646375.1 Vicinamibacterales bacterium | reverse complement strand
ATGGCTAAAGCCCAGAGCCCAAAGTCCAAAGCCGGCCGCATTCAGCAGTGCTCGTTGAATGCGGCCTTCAAGTGGTTGGCGATGGCCACCGCGTCGCGCGTCTCGATGTCGCGGCGCTGCATCATGAACACCAGCTTGCCGTCGCGGAAGAGCGCCACTGACGGCGACGACGGCGGGTACGGCGCCATGAATTCGCGGGCGCGCTCGGTGGCTTCGATATCCGCCCCCGCGAACACCGTGCCGACGTGCTGCGGTTTGCGCTCGTTCTGCAGGAGCGCCATCGCGATGCCGGGACGGGCCTTGCCGGCCGCGCACCCGCACACCGAGTTGACGACGATCATCGTGGTGCCGTCCTGCGCGACGGCCTGGTCCACCTCGCCGGCGCTGCGCAGCTCTTCCACGCCAAACCGGGTGAGCTCTTCGCGCATCGGGGCTACGAACTGTTCGGGATAGGGCATAAGGGATTCTAACGGAGGGCGGGGCCGTGTGCGCGCAGCCAGTGCCGCGCCACGCGATAGTCCGGGCACGCCGCCTCGACGAGGCGCCAGAACTTCGGCGAGTGGTCCAACCGCCGCAGGTGCATCAGCTCGTGCACCAGCACGTAGTCGCGCACCCATTCGGGCATCAGGATCAGCCGCCAGTTGAGCGAGATGTGGCCGTTGCGGCCGCAGGATCCCCATCGCGTCTTCTGGCTGCGGACGCTGACCGCGGTCACCGCGAGACCGTGACGCCCGGCCAGCTCGAACAGCCGCGGCGGCAGCACGGCCTTGGCGCGGGCGCGCCAGGCGCGCTGCGCCTCGGGCGCCAGGGCGGGCGGGCGCGCCCGCGACAGCTGTGCGTCGATCCAGGACCGGTTCCGCAGGGCGAAAGCGTCGGCCTCGCGGCGCGACCCGCCGCGCGGGATGGTGACGCGCACCCGGCCATCCGGATCGACGCGCAGCAGGTAGCGCCGGGCGCGCCGGTGGCGGACGAAGTAGTACTCGGGAGAGGATTGAGGAGATACGGCCGCGTCCGTCGCACCGAACGGAAGCCCCAGCTGCATCGCTCATCAGGATAACGCACACCAGTGACGACAGTCCTTCGCCTCACGCCCGATCGTCCCGAGCGCGATCTGATCGCCTCGGCGGCCGCGTGCCTTCGGCAGGGCGGACTGGTGGCCTTCCCCACCGAAACGGTCTACGGGCTGGGCGTGGCCGCGATGGACGCGCCGGCGGTGCGGCGCCTCTTCGCGGCGAAGGGGCGGCCGGCCGACGATCCGCTGATCGTGCACGTCGCGGATCGCGGCGCACTGGGGCCGCTCGTCGCCGTGTGTCCGCCGATCGTGGACGCGCTCGCGGCGCGCTTCTGGCCCGGCCCGCTCACGCTCGTGCTGCGCCGCTCGGCGCTGGTGCCCGACGAGGTGACGGCCGGCCTCGACACGGTGGCCGTCCGTGTGCCAGCGCATCCGGTGGCGCGGGCACTCCTCGCCGCGGCGGGCATTCCGGTGGCCGCGCCGAGCGCGAACCTGTTCTCGCGCCCGAGCCCGACGCAGGCGGCGCACGTCCTCGAGGATCTCGACGGCCGGATCGACATGGTGCTCGACGGCGGGCCGACGCAGGTCGGCGTCGAGTCGACGGTGCTCGATCTGTCCGGCGACGGGCCGCAGGTGCTGCGCCCGGGCGCGATCACGCTCGAGATGCTGCGCGAGCTGCTGCCGCACGTGCGCCTCCGCGGCGATGCGCCGGCCGACGGGCCGCAGCGCTCGCCGGGGCTGCTCTTGCGCCACTACTCGCCGCGCGCGCCGCTGACGCTGTACGAAGGCGCGCCCGAGGCCGTCATTGCGCGGATGCGGACGGATGTCGAGACGGCGCGGGCGGAGGGACGCCGTGTGGGAGTGCTCGTGCCGGACGACGACGTCGCGGCGCTCGCCGCGCGCCTCTATGCCACGCTGCGTGAGTTCGATTCGGCTGGAGTGGACGAAATCTTCGCGCGGCTCCCACCGGCGACAGACGGGCTGTCGGCGGCAGTGGCCGACCGGCTACGGCGCGCTGCCGCCGGGCGGGTCGTGCGGTGCGTCTAGCCGCACCGGCACCCAGTCCTTCGTGAACCGCGCGCGCGCCAGCAAGGTGATGACGGCGTCGTAGCTGCGCACGCCCTCCTCCACGCGATTCGCCTTGAGGTACTGGTCGTAGGCTGCCCAGCTGACACGGCGCAGCTGCGGCAGCTGTCCGCGGCGCACGCGCTCCGAGATGGCGGCCACGTCGGCACGAGGGCCGCGACCGAGGGCCGCCGCGAGCGCGGCGCGCTCCGCCGGGCGCAGGACGCTGTTCACTTCCCAGTAGAGGAACAGCCACGCGCTGTACTGCGCCCCGTCGCCGGCGCGCACGCACGTGAGCCAGCCCACGAAGCTGGCCTCGGACTCGTTGGCGTAGCCGGCCAGGTGCGACCATTCGTGCGCTGCGACGAACGGCTTTTCGAACGGCAGCAGGTCGGGGTTGGCGAGCACTTCGAGCGCGAAGGGGTCAACCATGCCGTCCACGCTCGCCCACCGGAAATACGATCCCAGGATCGACGCCTTCAGCCGCCCGGGCACGGCTGCCCCGCCGTCGGCCAGGTAACCCTGCGTCACGCGGAACGCCTCCTGCAGCCCACGGTCGTGCCACGGATCGATCCAGGGCGCGGCGTGCGCCGCCGCGTGGAGTTGGTTGAGCCGCTCCACGGCTTGCTGCCCGAGCGCGAGCACGGTCGCCGGCGTCGGCGCGTCGTGCGCCAGCTCGAGCCGTTCGAGCAGCGGCACGCGGCGATAGTTCAAGCCCCAGGCGCCGAGGAACCAGATGTAGAGCGCGGCGCCGACGCCGAGCAGCCGTACGGTCGCCCGTGCCACGGCGCGCCATCGTTCGCGCCGACGGAACCCGCGCACGGCCGCCACGACAATCCATGTGGCCGTGGCCGCGGCGGCGACGAGGATCAGGTCGAAGGCCGCAAACGGCAGGCGGTTCGAGACGGCGGTGACGTGCGGCTGCAGCCGCAGGTATACGCCGCCGGAGTACCACCGCTCCACGAACGCCGGATCGAGCGGCGCCACGAAGAGCAGTGCGGCGACCGCCACGAGCAGCCACGGCAGCACGCGGCGCATGAGGACGATCAGCGGGGCTGCCGGAATGGACGCCCGTGGCGCGCGAGCCACGAGTCCAGCTTGCCCGTGCAGTCGCAGGACGAGCAGGACCACGGCTCCTCGCCGTTCTCGTGGCGGCACCGCCGCCGATCGTGGGCGTCCTTCACGCGCTCGAGATCGAAGTAGGCCTCCCAGTAGGGCCGTTCCTCGTCGAGTGGGACGGCGCAGTAGCAGGTCTCGACCCACTGCACCCGGCCGTCCGGGTGCTGGCGCGCCTGCGCCATGTTGTGCTGGTACTCGTCGCCGGCAATCGACCCGCGGCCGAGCGAGCCGTCGTCGATCGCGCGGTCGAGCGCGGCGCGCCGTCCCGGCTTGACGCGGGCGGTGACCAGATAGCGCATGCCGCCATCTTTGCGCTTTAATGACGCGTATTCAAGACCGTCATGATCAGGCTGTATACGGCCCTGTTGTGCGGATGCCTCGTACTGCCGACGTGGGCGCAAACGACGGGGCCCGATCGTCCCGGCTCGATCGCCGGCCGTGTGCTTCGCCCTGACGGCCTGCCGCAACCCGACGCGGAGGTCGTGGCCGCGACGCGCGGCCGCGACGGACGCCTCCGCCTGTCGGCGTGGCGTGCGCGTACCGCTTTCGACGGCCGGTACGCCATCGCCGGCCTGCCCGCCGGCCGGTACCTGGTGCTGGTGCGCGTGATCGGCGCCGACACCGCTGGCGACGGACGACCTGAGGCCACGCTCTTCCCTGGCGTCCCCGTCACCGAGGCGGGCACGGCGGTGGACGTCTTCGCCGGCGTACCCGTGGCGGGAGTGGACATCTGGCTGCAGCCCGCGCCGCGCCGCTTTCAGGTGGCCGGCCGCGTGGTCGATCCCAGAGGACGGCCGCTCGAGCAGATCGCGATCGAGTTCGGTCAGGCGCGGTCGCGCGCCGACAACGTCTGGACGCTGACGGATCCGGATGGGGTGTTCACGTTGGACCGCGTGCCGCCGGGCACGGTGGTGCTGCGCGCGCGCGCCGAGTCGCCGGACGGCCCGCTCGTGGGCGTCGCCTCCGTGGTGCTCGCGGTCGAGTCGGCGCAGGATCTTCGGATCGAGCTCCAGCCGCCGGGCCGCGCGCGAGGCCGTGTGACTGCCGTGGGCGGGCCGCTGCCGGCCGCGCTGCGGGTGGCGCTCGTGCCCACGCTGTTGCGCCCGTCGGCGCTCTACCCCGCCGACGAGGCGACGCTCGACGCGGCCGGCGCGTTCGAGGTGGCCGGGAGCGCCGGCGAGCACGAGGTCGTCGTGCGGGGGCTGCCGCCGGGCTGGGCGATCAGAAGGGTGCGGCCGCGCCGGGCGTCGGGCGGCGCGACGATCTGGCTGGATGCCGGCGAGATGATCGGCGATCTGCAGGTGGAAGTCGGCCCGGCAGCTGCCAATTAGCCATATCGCAACCGGCCTTCACTGGCTCTACAATGCGACCGGAGGGTTCCGCGTGATTCGACGCTGCTACCGCCTTGGGCTTTCGTCGCTGCTGGTCGTGGCCTCCGCTCTGCCCGCCGCCGCCCAATCGGATCGGTGGGAGAAGGACATTGCCGCGTTCGAGGCCTCCGACCGCGTGGCGCCCCCGCCTACGGGCGAGATCGTTTTCGTCGGCAGCTCGACGATCCGGCTGTGGGATCTCGCGGCGGCGTTTCCAGACCTCAAGACCATCAACCGCGGGTTCGGCGGGTCGGAGATGGCGGACTCGACGCGCTACCTGGAACGCATCGTCGTGCCGCACAGCCCGCGCATCGTGGTGGTGTACGCCGGCGACAACGACATCATGGGCACCCCGTCGGAACAGATCGTGATCGCGTTCGAGCGGTTCGTGCGCGCGGTGCACGCCAGGCTGCCCGATACGAAGATCCTCTACATCGGCATCAAGCCGAGCCTGCTGCGCTGGGGGCAGGTGGACCGCATGCGCCAGGCCAACGCGATGATCCGGCAGTTCTGCGAGCGCGACGATCGCCTCGGCTTCGTGGACACCGACAACGCCATGCTCGGCTGGGACGAGAAGCCGCGGAAGGAGCTCTACGTGGCCGACGGCCTGCACCTCACGCCCGCCGGCTACCAGATCCTGAACGCGCTCGTGCGGCCGTTCCTCACCGCCGCGGCGCCGGCGCCGGCGGTGGTCAGTTCTTCCGCGGCGCGCTGAGCTCGGCGACGAACGCGTCCACCATCGGGATGCGCGGCGCCCAGCCGAGATCGTCGGTCTTGAGCTGCATCAGCAGCTGACTGGCCGGGACTCCCGCCTTGACCAGCGCTGACGCCCGGTCGATCACCGTGCCGATCTTCGTCCGGAACGCCTGCACGTCGGCCTTGGTGAGGACCGGTCCGGCGCCCGGGATCGCGGTGTCGAAATCGAACTTCAGCATCGCATCGAGCACCGGCGCGAAGCCGGCAAAGCTGCCGCCACCCGCGTAGTCGGCGAGCGGACCCGTCGAGCCGGTGGTCACGGCATCGCTGGTCGCCACGACCTTGACGTCCGGGAAGTACACGACGCTGTCGCCGCCGGTGTGCGCGCGGCCGAGATGAAGCACGCGCACCTCGACCCCGCCCAGCCGCACCACGCGCTCACGGCCGTCGTACGTCGTCGTCGGCTTGGCAGGTTTCGGATCGAACTGATAGCTGTCGAGGCTCGACGCCAGCACGGCGTGGCCGATGACCTCGGCGCCGGCGGCGATGAAGCGGTCGTTGTTGCCGGTGTGATCGGCGTGATGGTGCGTGACGATGACCGTCTTCACCGGCAGCGGCGTCACGGTGCGGATCTGCTGCATCAGCGCCGTGTAGTTGGCCTCGCCCGGCATCTTGGTGTCCACGAGAATCACGCCCTCCGGCGTCACCCGCACGATCGAGTTCGAGCCGCCGCCGGGCACGAGGTAGAGCCCGGGCTTGATCATCTGGATCGGCTGCACGGGCTGACCGCCGCCGCGACCCGCGCCCGGCGCCGGCGCCTGCGCCAGCGACCCCACGCCACAGACGGCCACGACGGCCGCAGCCAGCACCAGACTTCGCATTCTCGGACCTCCTGATTCGACGCGACACTATATGTGGTTCGCGGCTATACGAGCTTCCAGTGCGTCAGCAGCGCCGCCGCCGCCACGACGGCCGCGGCATCGGCGCGCAGCGTCAGCGGGCCGATGCCCACTGGATGCGCATGGCCGCTGCACCGCTGCAGCTCTTCGGGCGTCCAGCCACCTTCGGGGCCGACGATGAGGGTTGCGGCCGCCGGCGCGGCGGGGGCGAGGCCCGCCACCGTCGTCTCGTGCGGCGACGCGCCAGGCTCGACGAGGAGGAACAGCGGCGACGGCAGGTGCGCGAGCGACGCCGGCCCCTCGAAGGCAACGGGCGGCGCGATGACGGGCACGACCGCGCGCCCGCACTGCTTGGCCGACGACACCGCGACGCGGTGCCAGCGCTCGTGCCGGTCACTTCGCGTGAGCGCGCCGAGCGACACCTCCGACCGCGCGGTGACGATCGGCTGCACGGCCGCGAACCCCAGCATGACCGCGTCGCGGACGACGGCGTCCATCTTGTCGCCCTTCAGCACCGCTTGCGCGAGCGTGAGGGCGATCGGGAGTTCCGTCTTGGCCGTGCTGCGCGCGTCGAGCCGGACCGACACGCGCGACTTCGTCACCGCCGTCACCACCGCGGCGAACTCGCCGCCGTTGCCGTTGAAGACGGCCAGGGAATCCCCGGCCTTCAGCCGCAGCACGCGACTGAGGTGTTGTGCCTCGTCGTCGGGCAGATCGATCTCGCTGCCGACATCGCTCGCCGATGGCGCGTAGAACCTCGCGTTCACAGGACGATTATGAGGCAGAGTGAGCTGAGTGGGCAGAGTGAGCTGAGTGGGGTGTGTTCCCCTACTCCGCCCACTCTGCTTACTCCGCCTACTCTGCTTCCAGCATCACGTATACTCGCGCGCAAGTGTTCTTCCGCGGCCAAACCATCGGCAAATACCGCATCGTATCTGCGCTCGGCAGCGGCGGCTTCGGCAGCGTGTACCTGGCCGAGGACACCTGGATCGACAAGAAGGTCGCCCTGAAGGTTCCGCACAAGCAGGGTCTCGACTTCCTCGAGCTCCTCAAGGAGCCTCGCCTGCTGGCCTCGATGAGCCATCCGAACATCGTGACGGTGCTCACCGCCGAGAAGCAGGACGACGTCTTTTTCATCGTGATGGAGTACGTCGAGGGCGAGACGCTCGAGGAGAAGATCCTTCGCGAGGGCGCGCTCGAGGTGACGCTCGCGCTCGACCTCACGTGCCAGATCTGCAACGCCGTGGACCACGCGCACCGCGCCGGCATCCTGCACCGCGATCTGCGCCCGGGCAACATGCTGCTGTCGGAATCAGGCCTGCTCAAGGTCACGGACTTCGGGACCTCGCGCATCCTGGAGATTGCCGCCCACGGCACGACGATCATCGGCAGCCCGCCGTACATGGCGCCGGAGCAGTTCCACGGCAAGGCGGTGTTTGCGAGCGACGTCTACTCCATCGGCGTGACGATGTACCAGATGCTCACCGGCACGCTGCCGTATTCGACGCCGTCGCCGGCCGACCTCGAGCGGCTGATGAAGGGCGAGCTGGTGTCGTCGCCGCGGCTGCGGAACCCCAAGATTCCGAAAGGCATTGCCGACATCGTGATGCGCGCGCTGGCGCCGGACGTCACGGCGCGCTACAGCCGGCCATCGGACGTGCTCGAGGACGTGCTGGCGGCGCGCGAGACCGTGCGGCGGCCGGGACGAGCCGACAGCGGGCGTGACGACAGCGTGGCGGACATCCAGTCGCGTCTCCGGGCCCGCGACACACCCCAGCCAAGCTTCTGCTGGCACTGCCGCAAGCCGCTCCAGGCGCGCACGGCGAAATGCCCGTTTTGCGGCGAGACACAGTAGCGGGCTACGCCACATGTCCTCCCCGGCTCCGCCCACTACTGGACAGTGTTTAATTGCCCGCGCTTCGCGCGGGCGGCTTGCGTGGGGGGGTGGCGTGGGGCACTTCGGCCGAGAAATCTATTAGGATCTTCTAAAGGAGCATCCCAATGGCGTTTCCCGGCACCGGCCTCATCTGGATGAACGGCAAGTTCGTGGAGTGGAACCAGGCGCAGATTCACGTCGCCTCCCACGTCATCCACTACGGCAGCGGTGTCTTCGAGGGTGCCCGCTGCTACGAGACCAAGACGGGATCGGCCTGCTTCCGCCTCGACGCCCACGTCCGGCGCCTGCTCGACTCCGCCAAGATCTACCGGATGGAGTCGCCGTACGACCAGCAGCAGATCAGCGAGGCGATCGTCGAGCTCATCAAGCGCAACGGCTTCAAGGCCTGCTACATCCGCCCGCTGCTGTATCGCGGCTACGACTCGCTCGGCGTGAACCCCTTCCCCTGCCCGGTGGACGTCGCCATCATGCTCTGGGAATGGGGGGCCTACTTCACCAAGGAGGCCATCGAAGAAGGGCTCGACGTCAAGATTTCCACCTGGGCCCGCAACGCCCCGAACACCATGCCGTCGATGGCCAAGAGCGTGGCCAACTACGCCAACTCGCAGCTGATCAAGATGGAAGCGATCCTCGAGGGCTATGCCGAGGGCATCGCGCTCGACGTCAACGGCCATGTGAGCGAGGGCTCCGGCGAGAACATCTTCGTCGTCCGCGACGGCAAGATCTTCACCCCGCACTTCGGCGCCTCGATCCTCGGCGGCATTACGCGCTCGAGCATCATCCGCATCGCCCGCGACTTCGGATTCGAAGTCGTCGAGACCCTGATCCCACGCGAGATGCTTTACATCGCCGACGAGGTCTTCTTCACCGGCACGGCCGCCGAGGTCACGCCGATCCGCTCCATCGACAAGATCGCGATCGGCAATGGCCGTCGCGGCCCGATCACCGAGCGAATCCAGAAGGAATTCTTCGCCTACATCAACGGCGAGATCCCGGACCGCTACGGGTGGCTCACCCCGGTCTACGCCGATCGCGAGGCCACGGCGAGGAAGCCGGTGCTGGCGGTGGGGTGACGGTGGCAGAGCCACCGTCATCCTGCGCGAAAGCGCAGGATCTCTAAATGCGTAGATCTTCGCATCCAGAGATCCTA
>DASRPM010000029.1:0-13894 GCA_035646375.1 Vicinamibacterales bacterium | reverse complement strand
CGGCTCCGGGCTTCGGGCTTCAGACGTACGTGGCTGCGGGCCTTCAGGCCCGCCAGTTAATCCAACTGCGGGGGCCGACGGCGTCTTGTGGCTTGTTCGAACGCGTATGCGAGCTCGATGAGCCGCGGCTCGCTGCAGGCGCCGCCGGTGAAGCTGACGCCGAACGGTGCCGGCCGCGCGTCGAATCCCGGCGGCGCCAGCAGGTTCGGCACCATCGCGAACGGCACGATCACGGTGGGATACCCTGGCTTTGCCGCGACGGCCGCGCCGATGGGCCCGGGAAAGAGCAGCGCGTCGAGCCGGTGCGCCGTGATGGCCGCGTCGATGCCGTTCGAGCCGCCCAGCCGCAGGTCCCGCGCGCGGTCGCGCGCGTAGCGTTCGCGATCGGCGCCGAGGTCCATCTCGTCCGCGTTGTCGAGCTGCGACTGGCCGTATTTCAGCGTCCCCTCGCGCTGATGCTCGCGGTTCCACGCCCGCAGCTCGGTGAGCGTCTTCACCGGCGCCGTGGCGCCGAGCGAGGCCAGCCACGCGTTGAAATCGCGCTTCATGCCGTACTTGAAGACGACGGAGCAGTCGTCGTCGCGCCCTTTCGCGTCGCCCGGCCCGCTGCACACCGGCCAGCTCTGAAGGTTCTCGGCAGCCGGCGCGAGCGTCGACGGCAGATCCGCCGGATCGACGACGGTGGCGCCGGCGGCGCGCAGCGCGGCGAGCGCGTCGCTCATGGCTCGCTGCTCCACGCTGCTCAGCCCTCCACTCGCGCCCCCAGTGCCGGGAACCTGCGCCGCCTCGTAGAAGAAGGCGCGCGGCACGCCGATGCGCGCGCCCTTCAGCGCGCCCGCTCGCAGGAATGCCGTGTAGTCGCGGCGGGGCGGCGGCATGCACGCGCCCGTGGCCGGGTCGCGCGGGTCGGGCGCGTCGCCCTCGAGCGTGCCGAGCAGGATGGCCGCGTCGGCGACGCTGCGCGCCATGGGTCCCGGCGTGTCCTGGTCGGCGGTGATCGGGATGACGCCGTAGCGGCTGACGCGCCCCACCGTCGGCTTGATGCCCACGAGCATCGTGCGGCTGGCCGGGTTGAGGATCGAGCCCGACGTCTCGGTGCCGACGTTGGCGGCCCAGAAGCTCGCGGCCGTGCCAATGCCGGAGCTCGAGCCGCCCGTGGGCAGCACCGGCCGGCCGTCGGAGAGGAGCCGCGGATCCGGCCGCGGGTCGTAGGGGTTGAAGCCAAACCCCGCGAGCGAGCCGTAGTTCGTCGGCATGTTGCTCGCCACCCAGTTGGCGAGCTCGGTCAGCACGGTCTTGGCGATGATGACCGCCCCGGCGGTGCGCAGCCTCGTCGTGAGCGTGGCCTCGTACGGCGGCACCAGGCGCGCGAACGCGAGCGCGCCGCCGGTCGTGGGCATATCGGTGGTGTGGATGTTGTCCTTGAGCGCGATCGGAATGCCGTGCAGCGCGCCGCGCGCCTTGCCCGCCCGCCGTTCAGCGTCGCGCGCGCCGGCCTCTTCGAGGGCGCGGGGATTGATGGTGATGGCGGCGTTGAGACGCCCTTCGTAGCGTGCGATGCGATCGAGCGACTGCTGCACGAGCGCCCGCGAGGTCACGCGGCCCTGTTCGAGCGCCGCGCGCATGTCGGCAATGCTGGCCTCGACCACCGAGAACGCCGCCGGCGCCGGCCGCGGGCGCGCCTGCCGTGCCGCGACGCTGGCAACGGCCGCGACGATCAGGCCGCACACCACGAGACGGCTCATGAACGGAAGCTATCATGAAGCCGTGAGCGATCGACGCCTCGTTCTCGTCACCGGCGCCTCGTCCGGCATCGGCGCGGCGCTTGCCGACGTGTTCGCGGCGCATGGATTCGACGTGGCCATCACCGCACGGCGGGAGGCGAAGCTCGAGGCGGTGGCCGCCGGCCTGCGCGAGCGTCACGGCGTGACGGTGCACGTGTTCACCGTGGACCATGCGGATCCGTCGAGCGCGGCGCGTCTCTGCGAGACGCTCGCGGCGCGCGGCCTCACGGTCGACGCGCTGGTCAACAACGCCGGCTATGGCGTGCCGGGCCTCTACAACGCGGTGGCGTGGCAGGTGCACGAAGACTTCCTGCGCGTGATGGTGGCCGGCGTGTGCGAGCTGACGTACCGGCTGCTGCCCGGCATGATCGAACGTGGCTACGGCCGCATCCTCAACGTGGCATCACTGGCGGGCCTCGTGCCGTCGCCGGCCGGTCACGCGCTCTACGGCGCGTCGAAGGCCTTTCTGATCAAGATGTCGGAGGCGTTGGCACACGAGGGGCGTCCGCGCAACGTCCACGTGACGGCGCTCTGTCCGGGCTTCACCCTCAGCGAGTTTCACGACGTCACCGGCACGCGGGAGCAGATGCGCGGCCTGCCGTCGTGGATGTGGAGCGACGCCGCGGCCGTGGCGCAACAGGGCTACGACGCGGTAATGGCCGGCGAGCCCATGCGGATTACCGGCGGCCTCAACAAGGCCGTGGCGCTCGCCGTGCGCTACCTGCCGCAGTGGCTCGTGAAGATGGTGAGCGGCAGGATGGCGAAAAACTACAGGAAGACCTGATGGCCTTCAGCCTCTGGCCTCTAGCCTCTTGCCGGAAAGCTATTACCTAGAGGCCAAAGGCGAGAGGCTAAAGGCTCCGCTACTTCCCCTCGGCCTTTTCGCGCTCGCGGGCACGCTCGGCGGCCGACTGCACGCCGAAGCGGGTGCCGCTGGCGGTGACGGCCGCCACCATGTAGCCGCCCTCCACGCCGTTGCGCAGCGGTGCGACGCTGACCGTGACCTTGTCGCCCACCTTGATCAGGCCGTCGCGGTACCCGGCGCGATACATGTTGTTGGTGCTGTGGCCCTCGATCTCGACGTCGCGCGTGCCCTTCTCGTCGGTGACGCGCAGCGTGAGCCGCATGTGCGGGTTGATGGCCTGGAACTTCGTCACTACGCCGGTGATGGTGGTCGACTTGCCGAAGTCGTACTGCACCGCCGAATGGTGAGCGCTGGCGGTCACGCCCAGCGCCACGACGAGCGCAAGGGCGCTCACGAGAGAGACCAGCTGCTTCATCACTTCGACTCCTTTGCGGCCTTTTTCTCAAGCTCTTCGAGGTGCATGCGCCAGCCTTCCTCGGCGCACTCGTAGGGCAGCAGGTGCCCGTTGGGCACGTAGGCCCACCTCTTCGTGTCGGTCACCGGCTTGGTGTAGAAGACGGGATCGGTGAGCGTCATCTCGGCGGTGAGCACCTTGGTGCCCGCGCTGTCGGTCGAGAGCCGGTAGCGCTCGACGATCTTCGCCTGACTGCTGTGCGCGTAGCGCTGGTCCACCTGCTCGATCAGATGCGTGGTCTCGACCACCAGCGTGTCGCCTTCCCAGTGCGCGCTCGAGTGCCCGTTGCGGCCCGGCACGCGATCGGCCATCGGTACGATGCGATCGCCGAGGTAGATGCGCCGCGCCTCGTTGTGCGCCTCGTAGGTGATGTTGATCTGCTCGGGCCGCTGCAGGATTTCCATCGGATAGCCGCCCGACCCGAGCATCGACCCCGGCATGCCGCTGCCCAGGCAGAACCCGCCCGGCGTGGCGCCGCTCGTGCCGATGAGCGCGCGGTAGGACGCCACTTTCTTCTGGGCTTCCTCCGTGAACGGTAGCGGCGCCCCGCCGCCGCGCCCGCCCCCGCCGGCGCCGCCGCCGCGGGCCGCGCCCGGCTGTGTATACGTCGTCCAGACGCCCGTGAAATCGGGTCGCGCGGCGCTCTGGCCGGCAAGGGAGATGGGAATGAAAACGAGGGCCGCCAGGGCAGCCAGGGCAAGAATGCGTCGCGGCATGGCCGACATTATAGGGCGGGTGGGGCGGGTAAGGCGGGTAGGGCGGGTGAGTCAAAAAACCGGCTAGGCGGCCAGCTGTTCTCGGGTCAGGCGTTCCACGAGGGTGTTGAGCTGCTCGCTCCCGAGCTCGAACGTGCCGGAGTCGTCCGACCACGTCAGCTTGAAGCTGCGCGAGCGCGCCGACACCCAGATCTGCTGCACCGGAGCGTTCGGGCTGATCACGAACTTCGCCGGCTCCGGCTCCTCGAAGACGATCTGCAGCACGCCGTTGCGGAGGTCGATCTCGAGGCCCACGTCGTCGGCGAGCGGCAGCAGCTCCTGTTGCAGATCCTCGAGCGCCTGGTCGGCGCGCAGGCGGAACTCCTGTTCGGTCACTTGTCGCTCGACAGGCGTTCGGCCGACGCGATGTAGCTCTTGCGGGCGCGCGCCGCCATGCCGGGCTGCTTCATCCTCACGTCGAGCCTGTGCTCCTTGCCGTCGAGCGTCATCGGGTTGAAGCCGATGGTGTACAGGCTGTGCAGCTCCTGCACCACGCGCGTGAAGGTGGGCCCGAGATCGTCGGTCTTCTTCAGCTCGAAGTAGCCGCCGCCGGTTTCTTCCGCCAGCTTCCTGAGGCCGCGGTCGGGGCGCGTGCGCTGGAAACGGCCCGGCGCCACCTGGAACTCGGACTCGAGCCCGATCGCGTAGACCATCACTTCCTTCTCGCGGGCGTAGTCGAGCGTGCCGCCGAGGCCGCGGCGGCTCGCCGTGTCGTCGCCGTCGGTGAACGCCACCACGACCTTGCGCCCGTCGATGTCGCCGAGCATGTCGATGCTCTCGTAGATCGCGTCGTAGAGCCGCGTCGGGTTGCCGTACTGCAGGTCGCGCAGCGCGCCAATCAGATCGTCGCGATCGCTGGTGAAGGTGCCGCTGAACTGGATCTTGTCGCTGAACGCCCCCACCTGCGCCTTGTCGGCGGGCAGCATGCGGATGAGGAACTGCTCGGTGGCCTGCTTCAGGCGATCGAGATTCGCGGTCATGCTGGCCGAGAAATCGAGCATCACGATCGCGGTGAAGGGCTGCGTCTCGTTCTCGAAGACGGTGACGTTCTGCGGCTTGCCGTTGTCGAGGATCGTGAACTGATCTCGATCGAGGTCGGGCACCAGGCGGCCCTGGGCGTCGGTGACGGTGGTAAAGAGCGGTACGAACTGCGTCCCCGAGCGGAAGGTCGGCTGCTGGGCGGCGTCCGCCAGGGTGCTGGCGGTCGCGACCGACGCCGCGAGCAGCACCGCTACCAGCGGCCGGGCGGCGAGGCGGTGGATGACCCATCCCGGTGTCACGAGGAAACGCATAACCGCGAGCTTAGCAACCGCCGTGCCGGGTAGCAAACCAGTGTCTTTTGGGCGCAGCTTCGCGCGCCGCGCTTAGGCGGTATCATTTCGTCCGTCATGCGCACCGCATCCCTGCTTGCGTTTCTGCTGTTATTTGCCCTGTCCGCGTCGGCCCAGACCGGCGTCTCCGGCGTCGTCACGGACTCCTCGGGCGGCGTCGTCGCCGGCGCGGCCGTGATCGCCCGCGGTCCCACCGGTTCGGAACAGCAGACCGTCACTGGTCCCGATGGCCGGTTTTCGTTCGGCTCCGTGCCGTCGGGCGCCACCATCGTGGTCCGCGCCAGCGGTTTTGCCGAAAAAACGTCGCCGGCCTCCGCCTCGGTCGAGTTGGAGCTGGCTCCCGCCACCTTGTTCGAATCGGTGTCGGTGACGCCAACCCGCACCGAGCAGCGGCTCGCCGACGTCCCCGCCAACGTCAGCGTCATCTCCAAGGAGCAGTTCCGCCGCTCGCCGGCCGTCGTGGCCGACGACGTGCTGCGGCAGGCCCCGACCTTCAGCCTGTTCCGGCGCACCAGCAGCCTGTCGTCGCACCCGACGGCGCAGGGCGTGTCGCTGCGCGGCATCGGGCCGAGCGGCGTCAGCCGATCGCTGGTGCTCATCGACGGCATCCCGTTCAACGATCCCTTCGGCGGCTGGGTCTACTGGACGCGCGTGCCGATGGAGAACATCGATCGCGTGGAGCTGGTCGAGGGCTCGGGCTCGAGTCTGTACGGCAACTACGCCATGGGCGGCGTCATCAACATCCAGAGCACCCGGCCCCGCCGCCGCACCGCCGAGCTGCGCACCCAGTACGGCAACTTGAACAGCCCGAAGCTGGACTTCGTGGCCAGCGACGTGTGGGGCAAGTTCGCGGCGTCGATCGACGGCAGCGGCTTCAAGACCGACGGCTTCCCGATCGTGGTGGACAGCGAACGCGGGGTGGTGGACGACAAGGCCAATGTGGCCTACAAGAACTTCAACGGACGCCTGGACTTCAGCCCGACGCCGCGCCTGAACGCGTTCTTCCGCACCGGCTACTTCCGCGAGGAGCGCGATAACGCCAAGCACTCGACCTTCGACGGCACCGAGGAAGCCAACGACACCACGTGGAAGTACGGCAGCGGCGGCGTGCGCGTCACGCTGCCCGACTACAGCGACCTGCAGGCGCGCGTCTTCTACGACGACAACACCTTCCACAGCAACTTCCTGGCGGTGCCGCTGCCGAACCGCAGCGTCGGCCGCATGACGCTGCTGCAGGAGGTGCCGACCACCGGCATCGGCGCCATGGGGCAGTGGTCGAAAGCGCTCACGTCCCGCTATCTGTTCACGGCCGGGGCCGACTTCCGCCGCGTCGAAGGCGCCAGCCACGAGCAGGCGCTCGACGCCACGCAGGGGCTCACGGTGACGACGCGCCGCGAGTCGGGCGGCACGCAGCTCATCTCCGGCGGCTTCCTGCAGGGGCAGATGTGGCTGCGGCCCAATCTGTCGGTGACGCTCAGCGCCCGCGTGGACAACTGGAGCAACTCCGACGGCCGCAACCTCGAGACCTCGGCCGCCACCGGGCTGCCGACCGCCAACAATCGGACGCTGCCCGACGCGAGCGACACGGCCGTCAGCCCACGCGCTGCCGTGCTCTATCGCGTCTCAGACCGCGTGTCGGCGTTCGGCAGCATCGGCTCGGGCTTCCGCGCGCCGACGCTCAACGAGCTCTATCGTCAGTTCCGGGTCGGGACCGTCCTCACGCTGGCCAATGACCAGCTCGGTCCCGAGCGGCTCGTCGGCGGCGAGCTGGGGATCAACGTGGCGCCGAGCGAAAGGCTGACGTACCGCAGCAGCTGGTACTACAACCGCGTCAAGAACCCGGTCGCCAACGTGACGGTGACCGGAGCCACCGCCGCCGCGCTCTCCACCGCCTGCGCCGTGCCGGGCACGATCTGCCAGCAGCGTCAGAACCTCGGGCGCACGGAGATTGCCGGCTGGCAGAACGACGTCGAGTACCGCGTGGCGCGTGAGTGGCGCGTCGGCGCCGGCTACCTGTTCAACTCGGCGAAGGTGCGCGAGTTCGCGACGAACCCGGCGCTGGTCGGCCTTTATCTGCCGCAAGTGCCGAAGCACCGCGGCTCGGTCAACGTGGCGTACTCGAACCCGCGCGTCGTCACCGCCACGGTGGGGGCGTTCTTCTACGGGCGGCAGTTCGACGACGACCTGAACGCGCGCACCAAGCCGGGCGCGAGCGACCCGGGGCTGCCCGGCTACGCCACCGTGGAGATGAGCGCCCTGCGCGAGATCGGGCGCAACCTCGACGTGTTTTTCGGCGTGCAGAACCTGTTCGACCAGGAGTACTACGTGGGCTACGCGCCCACCACCATCGGCTCGCCCCGTCTCGTGAACGGCGGCATCCGCCTCCGCTGGTCAGGCCGGTAACAACGGTGGCCGCCGGCACGCGCCGTTCGCCGTGCGTGTCCGGCGCCGCGCTCGCCGTCGTCTGCGCGCTCGCCCTGGCGCCAGGCGCGCTGGCGCAGTCCGAGGTCGGCACGCTCGTGGAGCGCGCCGCCGCCTATGTGGACGAGTTCCAGCGCCGCTTCGGCTCGATGGTCACCGAAGAGCGCTACGAGCAGAGCGTGCAGGACGGCGTCGCCCTCGGCGCGCGCAGCGCACGGCCGCAGTGGGAGCGCGTGGTGCTGGTGTCCGATTTCCTGCTCGTGCAGGTGCCCGGCGAGGGCTGGATGCCGTTCCGCGACGTGTTCGAGCGCAACGGCCAGAAGGTGCGCGATCGGGAGGAGCGCCTCGCCCGGCTGTTCCTCAACGGGTCGTCGCGCTCGTCGGTGGATCAGGCGCGCCAGATCATGCTCGAGGGGGCGCGCTACAACATCGGCACCATCGAGCGCACCATCAACCTGCCAACGCTGCCGCTCATCTATCTCACGGCGGCCCATCGCGATCGGTTCCGGTTCGAGATCGGAAAGCGCGACCGCGAGGACGGCACGAGCATCGAGTTCCTGGAAGTGCGCGGCCCCACCTATATCTCCACGCGCGACAGCCGCGACATGCCGTCCGCGGGCCGGTTCTGGGTCGACGAAGCGACCGGCGCGATCCGCCGCACCGAGCTCGACGTCGAGGATCCGACGGTGGAGGCCCATATCAAGGTGGCGTACCGGCTCGACGAGGGGCTGGGCCTGTGGGTGCCGGTGCGCATGGACGAGCGGTACCGGGACCGCCGCACCACGTCGGAGGTGCGGGGCGTCGCCACGTACTCCCGCTTCCGCAAGTTCCAGGTGAACACCAGCGAAGAGGTCGCCCAGTAGAGGTCGTATGATCCGATCGATGACCACCAAAGCCTTCGTCCTTGCCGCGGCCGCGACGCTGCTGGCCTGTTCGCCGGCCCCCGCGCAGCAGCCGTCCTGGCAGGCGCCGGGCGACGTGGCCGCCCGCATCGGGGATCGCGCCGTCACGATCCGCGAGCTGGACGAGCGGTGGAGCAAGGACGACGCGGCGCAGAACGCCGAGGTCACGCAGATGATCTACGACGGCCGGCGGGCGGCCCTCGAGGCGATCATCGCCGACAGCCTGATCGGCGAAGCGGCCAAGGCGTCGGGCATGAGCGCCGACGGCTGGCTCGAGGCCGAGATCGGCAAGCGCGTGACGGCGGTGACCGACGGCGAGGTGTCCACGTTCTACACCGCCAACCTCAGTCAGATGCAGGGCCGCCCGCTCGAAGCGATGTCGCCGGCCATCACCCGCTATCTCACGGATCAGCGGCGCGCGGCGGCGCGCGAGACGATCCTCGGCGAGCTGCGCAAGAAGGGGCCGGCGATCCGCGTGGCGCTCGAATCGCCGCGGGTGAACGTGGCCGTGGCGGCGTCGAACCCCACGCTCGGCAGCGCCAGCGCGCCCGTCACGCTGATCGAGTTCTCCGACTACCAGTGTCCGTTCTGCCAGCGCGTCGAGCCGACGCTGAAGCGCCTCCGCGCCGTCTACGGCGACAAGATCCGCATCGTGTGGAAGGACTATCCGCTGACGCAGATCCACCCGCAGGCCTTCAAGGCCGGCGAGGCCGCGCACTGCGCCGGCGACCAGGGCAAGTATTGGGAGCTGCACGACGTGCTTTTCAGCAAGCAGTCCGAGCTGCAGGTGGACGATCTCAAGCGCCACGCGCTCACGCTCGGGCTGAAAGCCGACGACTTCAATCAGTGCCTCGACTCGTCGAAGCACGGCGAGCGTGTGCGCGACGGGGTGTCGGAGGGCAATCAGCTCGGCGTCAACTCCACGCCGACGGTCTTCATCAACGGCCGGCGGCTGTCCGGCGCGCAGCCCTACGAGGTGTTCGCCGCCGTCATCGACGAAGAGCTCGCCAGAGCGAAATAAGGCGGGTAGGGCGGGTAAGGCGGGTAGGATCCTTTGTAGGGGCGCATCTTTAGATGCGCCCGACCAGTGGCTCAAGCCTCCACCATCTATTCCGTCACCATCGACCTCTCTGACCTCGACCGGGGGGTGTACGAGACGCTCGACCTGCGCGTCGCCCGCCATCCGTCGGAGACCGCGGAGTACATGCTGGTGCGGCTGCTGGCTTTCTGTCTCGAGTACCAGGAGGGGATCGCGCTCACCGAGGGCGTTTCGTCCGGCGACGAACCGGCGCTGGTCGTGCGCGACCTCACGGGGCGGCTGACGGCGTGGATCGAAGTGGGGCTCCCCGACGCCGCGCGCCTGCACCGTGGTTCCAAGCTGGCCGGCCGGGCCGCCGTCTACACCCACCGCGACGTACGTCAGCTCCTCCTGCAGCTGTCCGGCGCTAAGATCCACCGCGCCGGCGAGATTCCCATCCGGGCGTTCGATCGCACGGCCATCGAAGAGCTGGCGTCGCTCATCGAACGGCGCGCCTCGCTGGCGGTATCCGTGTCGGGCGGGGAACTCGTCGTGGCGCTGGGTGAACGCATGTTCACGCTGGCGATGACGGAGCACCGGCTCGTAGGCACGTAGTTACGGGTCTTGAGGCCCGCCTCAGGTCTTCGTAGTTGCGGGTCTTTAGACCCGCCATGGTGAATTCATGTCCCGAACCATTGCTGGCGTGCTCGCACTCGTCGTGGCGGTCTCGACGTTGGCGCTCGCGCAATCTTCCAGCGCGCCGCGGAACGATCTGCCGCAGCCCTACAAGACCGCGCGCGACTGGGGACAGCTGCCGCCCGGCGTGAAGTGGGCCGCCGTGACGGCGGTGGAGCCGGCGCCGGACGGATCGATCTACGTGATCCATCGCTGCTTCGCCAACTCGTGCGCCGGCCGCTTGGAGGCGCCCATCCTGAAGTACGACCGCAGCGGCAAGCTGCTCCAGTCCTGGGGCGAGGGGATGTTCATCTTCCCGCACGGCGCCACCGTGGACCGCGACGGCAACCTGTGGGTGACCGACGCGCGCGGCGAGGGCAGCAAGGGGCATCAGGTGTTCAAGTTCAGCCCGGACGGCAAGGTGCTGATGACGCTCGGCAAGGCCGGCGTGAGCGGCTCGGGCCCGGATCTCTTCGACCAGCCGACCGACGTCGTGGTCGCCCCGGGCGGCGACATCTTCGTCACCGACAGCCATCGCAACGGGAAGAACAACCGCGTCGTCCGGCTCCGCAAGGACGGGACGTTCGTGAAGGAGTGGGGGAAGAAGGGGTCAGGCCCCGGCGAGATCAGCGAGCCGCACACCATCGCGCTCGACTCGCGCGGGCGCGTGTTCGTCGGCGACCGCGAGAACAACCGCATCCAGATTTTCGATCAGGACGGGAAGTTCATCGCCGAGTGGCGCCAGTTCGGCCGCCCGAGCGGCATCACCATCACCGCGGACGACACGATCTACGTCACCGACTCGGAGTCAGGTCCCGATACCGGCGCCCGTGAGCTGCCGGGCATCAAGAAGGGCATCCGCATCGGCAGCGCCCGCGACGGCTCGGTGCGCGCGTTCATCGAGGACATGGAATCCACCGTGGCCGACCACTCGGGCGCCGAAGGCGTCGGCGTGGACGCGCAGGGCAACGTCTACGGCGCCGTCGTGCGCCGCCAGATGCTGGAACGCCACGTACTGGGCAGGTAGGCAGGTAGGCGGGTTGGGCCGTCGGGCAGGTCTAAAGCGCCTCCAGGTTCTTACTGCGCCGGGGCGAAGTAGCCACCAGGGCTCCGCACCTTCAACGCCGGGTCGGTCGCCTTGATACCGACCGCGCGCCACTCGCCGTTGCGCTCCGAGTTGGTCGACGTATACGCCAGGACGAAGCGGCGGTGCAGGTCGTCCACGATCCGCTGGTAGTGCGCACCAAGTTCGCCGACGTTGTTGGTGAAGTACGCCTCGCCGCCGGTGAGCGACGTCAGCTGCTCGAGGCGGGCGACGTCCACGTTGGTGCCGAACCCGATCGCGTACACCGTGGCGCCGGTGGTCCGCGCGGTGGCGAGCACGTCGTCCCAGGTGCGCGTGCTGCCGGGGCCGGTTGACGTGGCGTTCTCGTCGCGTCCGTCGGTCATCACCACCACCACGCGGCGGCCGGGCACCGTGCCGAGCCGCACCATGCTGTCCACCAGGCCGTCGTAGAGGGCGGTGCCGCCGCGCGCGACGTAGCGTTGGATGTTGCGGTGCGACACCCAGCGCGCCGGGCTGAGGTCGTGCGCCATCTCGGCGCGGTCGGCGAAGAGCTCGATGCCGAGCGGATCCTCCGGCTTGAGCGCGCTGACGAACGCGTGCGCCGCCTCCATCACCGCCGGCGACACCTTGGTCATGCTGCCGCTGGCGTCGAGCGCCAGCATCACCGACACCGGCGCCACCGATTCGTGGAACGACTCCACCTTCTGCGGCACGCCGTCCTCGAGCACCTGGAGGTTCTCGGGGCTGATGTCCACGTACTGCCGCGAGCCGTTGAGCACCGTGAACTCGAACGACGCCTTCACCGGCTTCGGCTCGGGCGAGAGGTAGCCGTCGCGCGCCACCACGCTGTAGGCGGGATCGACCGCCTCGAGGCGGATCGCGCGCCACGCGCCGTCGTGCCGCTGGTTGCTCGGCGTATAGGTGACGACGTAGCGGTGCTGCGCGTCGGAGGCGATGGTGGCGCAGGCCTCCGCCATCTCTTTCGGGGTCCACGGGAAGAAGGCGCGGCCGCCGGTCTGCTCCGCGATGAACCGCAGCATCCGTTCGCCCTTGACCGACACGCCGGAGACGCCGCCCACGGCGATGCTGTAGACGATGATCTTGGCGTCCTTCAGCTGCGCCACGACCTCGTCCACCGAGATCGTGCTCAACTCGTCGTAGCCATCGGTCACCAGCACGACGGCGCGGCGGTGCGGCGCGTCGCCGAAGCGCGCGGCCACGGCCGAGAGCGACTCGAGGATCGCGGTGCCGCCGCCCGACTTGATGGCGGCCACCGCGTCGGCGAGCGTTCCCGCATCACGCGTGGGGCCCGTCACGGTGGTGACGGTGTCGCGGAAGGGCGCCACGATGGCCGCGTCGGTCTCGCGCAGCAGGCCGGGCAGACGCAGCACCGACTGGCGCACGAAGTCCATGTTGCGCGCCATGCTCTGGCTGCTGTCGACGAGCAGCGCGAAGGTGGTGGGCATGGCCTCCGACAGCACGGCGTCGATCTTCTGCGCGGTGCCGTTCTCGAACATCCGGAAGTCGCCGCCGCTCAGGTTCGCCGCGTAGCGCCCCTTCGCGTCGCGGACCGACGCGTCCACGTTGACGCTCAACACCTCGGTGGCCTCGACGACCTCGAACGGCTTCAGATCGACGTGAGCCTCGACCACGGTCTCGCCGTCGGTCATCTCCACGCGGATCCGCCGCGCCTCGAACGGGTTCTCGTCGGTCCACTCCACCGCGTACGGCGCGCCGTCGGTGTCGGTGGCGAGGAGCTGATCGCCGACGTAGAAGCGGACGGACGGCGGCACCACCGACACGGTGGTGACGCGCGCGACGATGCGGACGCGTCCCGGCAGGCCGCTGCGGCCCGTCGGCGACGTGATGTGAATCGACGAGGCGCGCTCCTCGGCGGGGCCGGCCGCGGAGGGAGCCGCGGCAAACCACGCGAGCGCGATCGCCGCGAGCGCGACTACGCGCGCTCCGTGTCGTCCACGAAGTAGGCGTCGCACGCGGCCTCCAACAGTTTCGCGGTCAGCTCGCGCGGCTCGCCGAGATATTCGGCGTGCGCCAGCGCCTGGTCGATGAGGTCGCGGGGATGGCAGCCGCGAAAGCGGATGCACCGCGACTCGAGCTGCGCCAGCAGGCCGTCGGCCATCGCCGGGTCTGAGGCCAGGCCGCGCGCGCGGCAGCAGCCGTCGAAGATCTGCATGAACTCGGCCTTGGTCGGGTTCTCGGCAAACACCTTGTAGTGGATGCGGCGCAGGAAGGCCTCGTCCACCAGGTCGGCGGGCTTCACGTTGGTGGCAAACACCACCATCACGCAGAACGGCAGGTCGAACTTCTGGCCGGTCTCGAGCGTCAGGAAGTCCACCCGGCTTTCGAGCGGCACGATCCAGCGGTTGAGCAGATCGCGGGCGGCTACGCGCTGGCGGCCGAAGTCGTCGATGACCAGCACGCCGCCATTGGCCTTGGTCTGCACCGGGGCGCCGTAGAAGCCGCCGGTCGGCGAGTACGTCAGGTCCAGCGATTCGAGCGTGAGCTCGCCGCCCACCATGACCAGCGGCCTGCGGCAACGAACCCAGCGGCCGTCGATGGACGAGCGCGACCGCAGGATGCCCGACGACGAGCTGGTGTCCGG
>DASRPM010000028.1:0-6948 GCA_035646375.1 Vicinamibacterales bacterium | reverse complement strand
ATCAGCCGAGCGTCGAGGGCCCCGTGGATCCGGTGGCGCTACCCGATGAGCCGATGACGGCTCGGGCCGACATCGAAAACGATCGGGTCGACGAGGACATCGACGACGATGGCCCTCAGCCCGGCAACTCGATACACGCGCCCGTGAGCCGGGGGCGCAAGACGAAGGCACCGAGCCCGCGTGGGCGCACGCCTCGTGCGGCGGCGCCGCGCGCCGCCGCCAAGACGCCGCGCCCGCGCGCGCGAAAGAGCACCAAACCTTAGTCTTCGTAGGGGCGGGTCTTTAGACCCGCCCTCTACCGGGCGGCCTGAAGGCCGCCCGCTACCTGTAGACCATCTCCACATAGCCGCCGCGCGGCGTCCACTCGACGCGGCGCGGCGCCAGGTCGGCGCTCCCGCCCACGCGGTGCACGTAGACGAGGATCTCGTCGAAGCGCGCGCGCCGCGGCTCCACGATGGCGGCCGCGATCTGACGCGCCTGGCTGACGTCGAACGCCTCCACGTGCACGACCATCGCGCGCATCGCCGACGTGGCGGACGTGGCCGTCCATTGCCACCGGCGGCCGGCCATCGGCTGGGCGTCGTTGATCGATCGCGCGAGCGCGTTGGCCGCCGCGGGCCGAGGAGCGCGCGACGAGGCAGATCCGTAGAGCACGGCCGCAAGACCCACGAGTGCGGCAAACCAGGCGAACGCGACCCAGACGAGCCGGGCCTGCATCGGGGGCGATGATGCTACCTTAATGAGGCTCCCGGCTCCCGGCCCCCGGCTCCCGCAAGAACTTTCTGGCAAGTGCTTTTGCTTTAGCCGTGAGCCGTGAGCCGGGAGCCGACTAGTTTCTTAATGTCCAACTACACCGCAAAAGACATCACGGTCCTCGAAGGGCTCGAGCCCGTCCGCAAGCGCCCGGGCATGTACATCGGCGGCGTCGGCAGCGCCGGCCTGCACCACCTGGTCTGGGAGATCCTCGACAACTCGGTGGACGAGGCCATGAACGGCCATGCCTCGAACATCGCCGTCACGCTGCACGCCGACGGGAGCTCGATCACCATCAGCGACGACGGCCGCGGCATTCCCGTGGACAAGCACCCCAAGACGAAGAAGAGCGCCCTCGAGGTGATCTTCACGGTGCTCCATGCCGGCGGCAAGTTCGAGCACGGCAGCTACAAGACGGCCGGCGGCCTGCACGGCGTCGGCGCCAGCGTCGTCAACGCGCTCTCGACCGAGCTGGTCGCGCGCGTGAAGCGCGACGGCGCCGAATGGGAGATGTCGTTCAAGCGCGGCCAGGTCCAGGGCGCGATCAAAAAGGTGGGCGCGGCGCGCGGCAGTGGCACCAGCGTCTATTTCCACCCGGACTCGACGATCTTCCCGAAAGTGGAGTTTGATCCGGCGCTCATCCGCGAGCGGCTGGAGATCGTCAGCTACATCCACAAGGGCGTGAAGGTCAGCTTCGAGAACGAAGGGGAGAAGACGAAAGAGGTCTTCCAGCACGACGAAGGGTTGTCGGAGTTCCTCAAGAAGATCGTCGGCGAGCGAGGCGCCAAGGCGGTGCACGAGGCGGCTTTCGTCCTCGAGCGCGAAGCCAGCCCGCGCCTCGAGCTGGCCCTGCACTGGACCGAGGCCACCGACGAGCACCTGCGCAGCTTCGTCAACGGCATCCCCACCGGATCGGGGGGCACCCACGAGAACGGCTTCCGTGCCGGCCTCGGCAAGGCGGTGCGCAACTACATCGACACGCACAACCTGTCGCCGAAGGGGGTCACGCTCATCGCCGAGGACATCCGCGAGGGGCTGACCGGCGTGCTGAGCCTCTTCATCCAGGAGCCGCAGTTCCAGGGGCAGACGAAAGATCGGCTCAACAACCCCGAAGTGATGTCGGCGGTGGACTCGGTGGTGCGGCCGGCGCTCGAACACTGGCTGAATCACAACCGCTCGATGGCCGAGGCGATCGTCGGGCGCGCCATCCTGGCCGCGCGAGCCCGCGAGGCCAGCCGCGCGGCGCAGGCAGAAGTGACGCGCCGGACCGCGACGACCGGCCGTTTGAACCTGCCGGGAAAACTCAGCGACTGCAGCAGCTCGGGGCGCGACGACAGCGAGCTGTTCGTAGTCGAGGGCGACTCGGCCGGCGGCTCGGCGAAGCAGGGGCGCGACCGCGTGCGCCAGGCCATTCTGCCGCTGCGGGGCAAGGTGATGAACACCGAGGGGATGACCCTCGCCAAGGTGCTCGAGAACAAGGAGCTGTCGGACCTGGTCACCGCGCTCGGGTGCGGCATGGGGAAGAACTTCGATCTGGCGCGCCTCCGCTACGGCAAGGTGATCATCCTTGCCGACGCCGATTCCGACGGCCACCACATCGCGACGCTCCTGATGACGTTCCTCTACCGGCACCTGCCGCAGCTCATCTCCGCCGGCAAGGTCTACCTGGCCCAGCCGCCGCTCTACCGCATCGACATCGGCAAGGAGTCGCACTGGGCGCTCGACGACGCGCAGCGCGACCGCATCGTGAAGCAGCACGGCAACGGCCGCGGTTCGCCCGATATCACCCGCTTCAAGGGGCTGGGCGAGATGATGCCGAAGGTACTGTGGGAGACGACGCTCAATCCGAAGACTCGCCGGCTGCTGCGGGTGGAGATCGTCGACCAGCTCGTGACGGACCGCGTCATCAACGAGCTCATGGGCAAAGACGCGTCGGCCCGGTTCCGGTTCATCATGGAGCGGGCGGAAGACGCACAGGAGTTGGATGTATAGGCGGGTCTAACGATCCGTAACTACGAACGCGGAGGAACCCATGAAGCGCAACGGGTCGGCAGTGTGGAAGGGCGGTCTCAAGGACGGCAAGGGCACCGTCTCGTCGGACAGCGGTGTCCTCAAGGACACGCAGTATTCGTTCAGCACGCGTTTCGAGAACGGCGCCGGCACCAACCCCGAGGAGCTGATTGCCGCGGCACACGCCGGCTGCTTCTCGATGGCGCTCTCGGCGCAGCTCGGCACGATGGGGCTGACGCCGGAAGCGATCCGCACGTCGGCCGCGGTGTCGCTCGAGAAGGTGGGCGACGGCTTTGCCATCACGGCGGTGCACCTGACGGTGAAAGCCAAGGTGCCCGGCGCCGACGCGCCTCAGTTCGCGACGGCGGCCAACAACGCCAAGGCCGGCTGCCCGGTGTCGAAGGTGCTCAACGCCACCATCACGATGGACGCCGCTTTAGAACCGTAGGGCGACCATCGAAAGATGATCGACCTCCGCTCCGACACCGTCACCAGGCCCACCGACGCGATGCGCGCCGCGATGGCCGCGGCGCCGGTGGGTGACGATCAGTTCGGAGAGGACCCGACCGTCAACGCCCTCCAGGAGCGCGTGGCGGCTCTCCTGGGCAAAGAGGCGGCGCTCTGGGTCCCGTCGGGCACGATGGCCAACCAGATCGCGCTGCGCGTGCTGACGCGGCCGGGCGACACCGTGCTCGTCAGCCGCGAGAGCCACGCGGTCTGGTCGGAGATGGGGGGCGGCGGCGCCAACGCCGGCGTCCAGTTCACGGAGATCGGCAGCCGCGGCGTCTTCACCGCCGCGGACCTGGTGGCGGCTCGCGTGCCGCGCGGGCACGTCATCACGCCGCCTACGACGCTCGTCGAGGTCGAGAACACCCACAACCGGGCCGGCGGCGTCGTGTTTCCGCAGAACCACGCCGTGGCCGTGTGCGCCGCGGCGCGCGAGCACGGCATGGCCTCGTATCTCGACGGCGCGCGGCTCTGGAACGCCGAGGTGGCGAGCGGGGTTCCGGCGGCGACGCTGGCGGCGCCGTTCGACCTCGTGTCAGTGGCGTTCTCGAAGGGCCTTGGCGCGCCCGGCGGCTCGATGCTGGCAGGGCCGCGGGAGCTCATCGCCCATGCCCTGCGCCACCGGCGCATCTTCGGGGGTGCCATGCGGCAGGTCGGCATCTTTGCCGCCGCCGCCGCGTTCGCGCTCGACCATCACGGCGGGCAACTGGTCACCGACCACGCCAACGCAGCGGTGCTCGCCCGGCGGCTCGCGTCGTCGTCCGGAATCGTGCTCGATCTGGCGACCGTCCAGACGAACATCGTCGTCTTCCGTGTCGCCGACGGGGCGCCCGACGCGGCCGCGCTGGTGGCCCGCGCGCGCGAGCAGGGCGTGCTGCTGTTCGCGTTCGGTCCGCGGACGCTGCGTGCGGTCACCCACCTCGACGTCAACCAGGCGCAGTGCGAACAGGCGGGAACGGTTCTCGCGGAGATCGCGGAGTCCGCATGACCAAGGGCAAGGCGCCTCATGTCGTGTTCAAGGGCACTGTCGAGCGGCACGGCGGCCCCGGCTTCATCGAACTGCCGTTCGATCCCAAGGCCGTGTTCGGAAAAGTGCGCGCGCCCGTGAAGGTGACGCTGAACGGCTACACCTTCCGCTCGACCATCGTGGCCATGGGTGGGCCGGCGTGCATCGGACTCCGCACGAGCCATCGAGAGGCCGCGGGCCTCGAGGGGGGCGAGACGATCGAGGTCCGGCTCGACCTGGACGACCAGCCGCGCGTGGTGACGCCGCCCGCGGATCTCGTGAAGGCGCTCAAGGCCGCCCCGCCCGCGTGGGACCGCTGGCGCGAGCTCAGTTACACGCACCAGCGCGAGCACGCCGAGGCGGTGGAAGATGCGAAGAAGCCTGAGACTCGCGTCCGCCGCATCGCCAAAGCGGTAGAAATGGTGCGCGCGATGAAGCCGAAGAAAGCACGTACGTAGCGGGCGGCCTTCAGGCCGCCCTGACCGGATGACCCCCGTCTTCTTCGACCTCGACGATACGCTGCTCGACGACATCGGGGCGCAGGCGGTCTACCTGGCGCAGCTCCACGCCGCCTGGCGGGCGCACCTGCCGCATCCTGACGCCGCCGCGTTCTGCACGGCCTGGCGTGCGGCGCTCGACCACCACTTCGAACGCCACCTGCGCGGCGAGCTCTCGTTTGTGGAGCAGCGTCGTCAGCGGATCCGTGACGTGTTTCAGGCGCCGCTTAGCGACGACGACTGCGACGCCCGCACGCGCGAATTCCTGGCGGCGTACGAGGCGAACTGGCGGCTCTTCGACGACGTGATCCCCGCGCTCGACGCGCTGGCGCATCGCCCGCTCGGCGTCATCACCAACGGGCTGGAGCCGCAGCAGCGCGACAAGCTCGCGCGCACGGGCGTTGTCGATCGGTTCCGAGTGATCGTGACGAGCGACGCGACCAGGCTCCCGAAGCCGGATCCGCGGATCTTCCACCACGCCGCGGCGGCGATCGGAGCGCGACCCGGGCAGTGCGTGCATGTGGGCGACGATTGGAAGCGCGACGTCGAGGGCGCAGCAGCGGCCGGCTTTCGCGCCATATGGCTCGATCGCGCCGCGCATAGCCGCGGATCGGACCCTGGCGGCCCGGTAGCGCGGATTGCCACTCTTCGCGAGCTCGTTGCTCTGATCTAGTGTCCCGGCCGCGCGGCGCTCGCCACACGCGACGACGGGTTCGCGCGCGGGTGCAGCACGTCGATGGCGTAGCCCACGTTGAACGGCGTGCCGTCCGAGACGTGCAGGGATCGGCCCGATACACCTTGCTGTGGCCGCGTGACGTCCGCTCCACGCGAGCGGTGGCGATGCGGCCACGGCCCGTCCATCCGGGCGCCGGAACACCAGGTCTCCCTCTTCGGTTCGCTCGACGCTGAAGCCGCCCTCGTGCAGAAGCCTGTGGTGGCGCCGACAGACCAGGATCAAGTTCTCGAGCGCCGTGGGTCCGCCGTCGGCCCAGTGATCGATGTGGTGGGCGTCGCAGCGGCGTGCCGTGCAGCCGGGGAAGAGGCACCGCGTGTCGCGCGCCGTCAGCGCGCGCCGAATCGGCGCCGGAATCGTGCGCGTCTTGCGCCCCACGTCGAGGACCGACCCGTCGGCGCCCTCGCGGACGGCCACGACCGAGGCGTCACACGAGAGGCGCCGCGACGTTTCTGCAGAAACGCTGATCGGACCGTCGCCGAGGTCCAGGACCGGTGGTGCGGCCGAGGCCGGCCTTGCGGCCATCTCGACGTGGAGCACGACCTGGTAACGATCGCCCGCCGAGCCGCGGTCGAGGTCCGTTTGGAGCGCGGCTTCAGCCATCAAGGTCAAGGCATCGGCCTGGCGCTGCTCGAACGTGACCTCCTCTTCGAGGCGACCGGGCGCCGCCGCGTGCCGGCTCTCCTGGTACAGCCGGTCCGACGCGGCCTCAATCGCGCGCTGGACCACCGCGCCTTGTTCCGGCGTCAGACGGCCGCGCAGGATGACCATTCCGTCGTCGTCCACGACGCAGCGCACCGAGCGCCACAGGTGTTTCCGGTCGTCGTCGCGCCGGTCGCACCACCGCCACGCCCGAACCAGGCGCTCGACCTGCGAGGCCGTGCCGTGCCGGGCGATCGCGAGGAGCCGATCCTCGGTCTCGGGCGTGGCGATGCGCGTGAGCGCGCGGACCTTGGCGAAGGAGATCTCTCCGCCTTTCAGCGCACCGCTCAGAAGCGGCAGGTTCGGCAGCGCGCGAGAGACGCGCACCTTCTCGCGGGCCGCGCCCATGTCGAGGCTCGTGCGCCAACTCAGCCAATGGGCGCACGACAGGAACCCGTTGTTCCAGCCCTGCGCTCATCGAATTCGTGCAGCAGCACCAGCATCTGGTAGGTGGCTGCGTGGATGCCGGCGGCGATGTCGGCGATGGCTTCGCCGAGCTGTTCGACGGTCGCGGGGGCAGTGGACGAGAGGAGGGGAGGCGTCATGCGCGATAGTAACGCCGCACATTTCCTCCTCCTGGGTGACGCGCCGTGGCGCGATCGGATCGCGCGATGACGATGACGATGGTTCGGTCGCCGATCGCGGCGCAGCGATCCTCACAGGCCGCTAAACGCGCCCTGTCACCTGGCGCAGCCACTCCGATCCCGTGCGCTCGAAAAAGCTGTCAAGCAAGAAGATGG
>DASRPM010000027.1:0-12628 GCA_035646375.1 Vicinamibacterales bacterium | reverse complement strand
AGGCTGACCACCTTGCCGCTCATGCGCGCGCCGACCGGGTAGCGGTCCTGCACCGTGGCCCACGGATCCTGCACGAGCTGCTTGTGGCCGAGCGAGACGCGCTCGGTGGCGGCGTCGTACTTGAGGACGATGACGTCCACTTCGTCGTTGACCTTGAAGAGCTCCGACGGGTGGCCGACGCGGCCCCACGACATGTCCGTGATGTGCAGCAGGCCGTCGATGCCGCCGAGGTCGATGAAGGCGCCGTAGTCGGTGATGTTCTTCACCGTGCCGCGCAGCGTCTTGCCCTCGGCCAGCGTCTCGAGCGTGGTCTTCTTCTTCTCGGCGTTCTCCTCTTCGAGGAGGGCCTTGCGCGAGAGGACGATGTTGCCGCGCTTCTTGTTGACCTTGATGACGCGCATGCGCAGTTCCTGACCGCGCAGGGCATCCAGGTTGCGAACCGGGCGGACGTCGATCTGCGAGCCGGGCAGGAACGCGCGCACGCCGATATCCACGGCGAGGCCACCCTTGATGCGCTCGATGACGCGGCCGATGACGACCTTGCGGTCGGCATACGCCTTCTCGACCTCGTCCCAGATCTTCATCTTCTCGGCCTTCTCGCGCGACAGCACGATGTGGCCGTTGCGATCCTCGGTGCGCTCGAGGAGGACGTCGATCATGTCCCCCGCCTGCACCGTGATCTGTCCGTTCTCGTCGAGGAACTCGTTGATGGCAATCAGTCCTTCGGACTTGTAGCCAACGTCCACGACCACCGCCGTTTCCGTAACCCTCAGCACGGTGCCCTTGACGACCTCGCCCTCCGCCATGTTGCGGAAGCTGTCGTCGTAGAGCTCCATCAGCGCCGCAAACTTGTCGGCGTCTACATCGTCGCGCTGCATGGGCTTGAAGGCCGGACCGGCCGGTTTACCCGATCGTGTGCGCCCTGGAGCGGGTTGACCGCCCACCAATTCGGGCGACACCAACCCATTCTCTGCGTTTGCCATTCCTGACGTGTCCTCCTTTGTCTCGATTGCCGGTTTCAACCTATGCTCCTTTCACGGCTCTTGCCGTGATTGCAAGGTTGCGGGGACCGGCGGCCCGCGCTATAAGGGCTCTGGAGAATCGACCTGACGACGGGATCGCTTCCGGGATGGACGCGCCCGGCAGGATGGTCTCCTTCGCCGATAAGCATTAGACTTTACGTGACTTACCGGCAGCTGTCAAGGTAAGACGCGGCACTCAGCGCCGCGCTCCGCGCGGGTGGTCGAGAGGAAAACTCGTATGGCGAAACGGAAGCCCCCAGCACGGCGCCGCTCGGGAGCCGCGCCGAAGCGCAAAGCTGCCCCCAAGCGGCGCGCCGCCGCTCGAAAAGTGGCCGCCCGGAAGGCCACCGCACGAAAAGGCACCGCTCGAAGGGGCGCTGCCGGTAAGGCAAGCGCCCGCAAGACCGCCCGAAAGGCCAAGAAGGCGGCCCGGCCGATTGCGAAGCGCACCGCCAAGAAGGCCGTCAAACGCGCCGCTCCCAAAAAGGCCAGCGCCCGGATCATCCGGCGCGTGACCAAGAAAGCGGCGCCGAAGGCAGCTGCCCGAAAGGCCGTCAAGAAGCAGCTCATGAAGAAGGCGGCGCCGAAGGCCTCGCCGGCACCGGTCCGGGCCGTGTCGCCGAAGCCAAGGCTGGTGGCCGCCGCGAGCGCCGGCAAGAAGAAGCACGCGCTCGGGCTCGACCGCGCGCGGCGCATTGTCCAGGACGACGACGACATCGTGTCGCCCACTCCTCCTTCGTCGCTCAACCTCGATCGATCCGCATCGTCGGCGCGATCGGGGCGCCAGGAACTGAAAGAGCGCTACGACAAGCACACCGAGACGAGCCCGGCGCTCACCGGCGGCGACGTCGACGCGGACTGGGAGTCGGCCTATAGCACCGGCGACGAGGCTCCGGGCGGTGACAACCCGACCCCCGATCAGAACAACGTGGACGACATCGGGCTCGCCCTTGGCGTCGAATACGAGGACAACGAAGAGCTCGAAGGCGCCGACAAGATCGTGGAGCGCGATCGCCACCGCTGGGAGGACGATCCCAAGTCCTCCGAGGACTACGAGGATCGCTGAGGACCCCTATCCCCGGTTTCAGCCCAAGTCGCGCGTGGCGTGGCGTGCCTGGCTGAAGAAGAACCACTCGGCGTGCCCCGGTGTGGTGCTCGTGTACGCGAAGAAGCACACCGGGCTCTCGTCGCTCGACTGGGACGAGGCGGTTGAAGAAGCGCTCTGTTTCGGGTGGATCGACAGCAAGCGCATGCCGCTCGACGAGAGCTTCTTCCTTCAGATCTTCACGCCGCGCAAGCCGAAGAGCCGCTGGTCTGGCCTCAACAAGAAGCGCGTGGCCGCGCTTACCGAGGCTGGCCTGATGACCAAGGCTGGGCAGGCCGCGATCGACCTGGCGAAGAAGACCGGCGCGTGGGCCGCGTTCGATCACATCGAGGCGATGGTCATCCCGCCGGACCTCAAGAAGGCGCTCGCCGGAACGCCCGGCGCGAGCGCGAAGTTCAGGGCGCTCAGCACGAGCCGCCAGAAACAGTTCCTCTACTTCATGAACGACGCGAAGAAGGAAGAGACGCGCATCAAACGCATCGCCTACCTCCTGAAGCAGCTCTCGTAAGGGCGATCTTTCGCGGGGGCCGCCTTCAGGCGGCCCGACCAGCGAAGTACCTACAATTGGATGCATGGCCGGCCGCGAGTGCTATCACTGCAAGCAGTGGGTCGAAGAAGGCGAAGCCCACGACTGCTGGACGACGACCGAAGGGGCCCTGACGAAGGACCTGTCAGAGGACCTGCGCGAGGCGTGGGTGCGCCTGCGCGAGACCGCGGGCGACTTCGGCGAGCAGCGCATCTACGCGTCGCACAACTCGATCATGTTCTCGCGGACCTCGTGCTACTTCTTCGTTCGGCCGAAGAAGAGCTTTCTCGAGGTGTGCATCTTCCTGCCGCGCGCCGTGAAAGGGCCGCAGGTGAAGCGCGCCGTGCCATCGTCGAAGACGAAGGTCGCGAACATGCTGCAGATCCGGCACCGCGACGAAGTGGAAGCGCCGATCACCGACTGGCTGCAGGACGCCTACGACTTCGGTGGCGCCGCGAAGGTCGCGAAGGCAATTGCAGCGAAGAAGCCGGCGACCAAGAAGAAGCCGGCCGCCAGAAAGACGGCCAAGAAGACGGCCGCAAAGAAGCCGGCGACCAAGAAGAAGGCGGCGAAGAAACGCTAGGCGGATCGCTCGCGGGCGAGATCGATCACGCGCTGCACGACCTCGTCGATCTCCATGCCGGTGGTGTCGATGAGGACCGCGTCCTGCGCCAGCGTCAGCGGCGACGCCGCGCGCGTCTTGTCCGACTGATCGCGCGCCTGAATCGCGGCGGCCACGGCCGCCTGCCCCGCCTGGCTGCCGGTGTGCGCCGTGTCGTTTGCGCGGCGCCGCGCGCGTTCGCTCTCGGAGGCGTCGAGATAGATCTTGAGCTGCGCGTTCGGAAACACCACGGTGCCGATGTCGCGCCCCTCCATCACTACGCCGCCCTGCTCGCCCAGCGCTCGCTGCCGCGCCACCAGGACCGCGCGGACCTTCGGGAGGCGCGCAACCGACGCCGCCGTCTTGTCCATCTCCGGCGTTCGGATGGCGTGCGTGACGTCGTGACCGTCGATGGAGACGAAGCCGCCCTCTACAACGAGGTCCGCGCGCTCCGCGACCGCCGCCACGGCGGCCTCGTCGTCGAGCGGGACGTTCTCGTGAAGCGCTTTCCAGCCGACCGCGCGATACATCGCGCCGGTGTCAACGTGGCGGAAGCCGAGGACGTGGGAAACAGTGCGGGAAACGGTGCCCTTACCGGCCCCGGACGGGCCGTCGATTGCTATGACGATCGGTCTCATGCGTCTCTGATCAGACGAGTCTAGCACTCTCGGCTACCATTGACGGCCGGTGACAACGAAACGAAAGATCGCCCTCATCGGGGTCCTCCTGATTGGGGGCCTCGCCTACATCAGCCTCCCCTACCTGCGCGCCACCGCCCTTCTAATCCGCGTCTCGAACATGCAGGGCACGGCGGGGTCGTTCGCGTCGGCGTTCTCGTACGCCGTCACGAAAGAGGCTCCCCATAGCGTGCCGACGCGCCAGGGGGACGTGCGGGCGCAGTTCTATCGGCCGTCGGAGAATGCGCGGGGCCGGACGCTGATGCTCATCCCGGGCATCCATTCGATGGGCATCAACGAGCCGCGGCTGGCCGCGCTCGCCCAGGATCTCGCGGCCGGCGGCTACCTGGTGATGACGCTGGCGCTGCCGGATCTGATGGCGTACTCGATCACCACGAAGTCGCCCGACGTCATCGAGGACGCCATCGGCTGGATGGCGAAGCAGCCGGCGCTCGCCCAAGACGGCAAGGTGGGCGTGGTCGGCATCAGCTTCGCCGGCGGCCTCTCGACATCCGCCGCGGGACGGCCGTCGATCAAGGACAAGGTCGCGTTCGTGCTCTCGTTCGGCGGCCACGCCGACATGCCGCGCGTGATGAAGTACCTGGCGACCGGCGAGGAGCTGCCCGCTCCCGGCGCGGTCACCCACCCGCCGCACGACTACGGCGTGGCGGTCATCCTGTATCGCCTGGCTGAATACGGGGTCGTGCCGGCCGACCAGGTCGCGATGCTGCGTGAGGGCGTCCGCACGTTTCTCCTCGCCTCGCAGCTCACGCTCGTGAACATGGACGAGGCCAACGCGACGTTCCAGAAGGCGCGCGACATGGCGACGCCGATGCCGGAGCCGTCGCGGACCTACATGACGTACGTGAACGACCGCGCGGTGAACAAGCTGGGCCCGGTGCTGGTGCCGTACCTGCAGCAGCTCGGGTCGGACGACCCGGGCCTGTCACCGCAGCGGGCCGACCCGCCCGCCGCGCCGGTGTTCCTGCTGCATGGCGACGAGGACACCGTGATCCCGCCGGCCGAGTCCGTGATTCTCGGAGAGTCGTTGCGCCAGAAGGGCGCCAACGTGCGCGTGCTCCTCAGCCACATCATCACGCACGCCGAGCTCGATCGCGCCGGCGACACCTACGAGGCGTGGAAGCTGATCGCCTTCTGGGCCGATCTACTGAGCCGTTAAACGGGCCGCCTGAAGGCGGCCCTACGACTGCCCGCCCTACTTGCGATTCGGGGAGTTGGCGGGACCCATGCCCCACACCATGATCTCGGCGACCTCGTCCTTCGCGCCGTCGTAGTGCATCTCCCCCGCCTTGTGGAAGACGTACGTGCCCGCTTTCACCCCGACAGTTTTCTCGCGGTCAAACGTGGACCCGGACCCCAGCCACCAGGTGCCCGAGATCACCACGAAGAAGCGGTCGTGCGGATGCGAGTGCGGCTGGCTCATGTTGCCGGGCAGCCAGCGCAGCCGGACGACGTACGGCCCCTCCTTGGCGGGGTCGCCGAACAGAACAGCAGTTTCCTGAGTCCCGGCAGCATTCTTCACGAACTTGATGTCTTCGGGCTTCGTGAACAGCACCGCCTTCGGGTCGAGCTGCGCCGACACGGACGCAGGCACGTTCAGCACCACGGCCAGGACCACAAACGCCATCGCAACGCGTCGAGTCATCGGAGCTCCTCCTTGGACCGGCGATAGGATACGACTAATGGAACAACGGCTGCAGAAGATCCTCTCGCAGGCCGGCATCGCCTCGCGCCGCGCCGCCGAACGGCTGATTGCCGAGGGCCGGGTGACGGTCAACGGCAAGACGGTGCTCGAGATGGGCACCAAGGCCGACGGGGACACCGCCGACATCCGCGTGGACGGCCGCCGCCTCCGCGCGCCCGAGCGTAAGCGCTACATCCTGCTCAACAAGCCGGCGGGCTTCGTATCCACGCGGTCGGATCCGCAGCGGCGCCGGACGGTGATCGACCTGCTCGCGGGAGTCCGCGAATACGTCTACCCGGTCGGCCGGCTCGACTACGAGACCGAGGGGCTGCTGATCCTCACGAACGACGGCGACCTGGCCGCGCGCCTGACGCATCCGCGCCACGGCGTCGAGCGCTCGTACGAGGCGCGCGTCGCCGGCATGCCCGACGACGCCGCGCTGCGACAGCTGCGCGAGGGCATCCCGCTCGATGGCCGTCGCACGCTGCCCGCCGAGGCCACGCTGCTGAACGCGCGCCGGCCCGCGGGCACATCTAAAGATGTGCCCCTACGAAAGGGTGGCTTGGAACGCGAAGGGGTGCTGCAGATCACGATCCGGGAAGGGCGCAACCGCCAGGTGCGGCGGATGTGCGAAGCCGTGGGCCACCCGGTGCGCGAGCTCGCGCGTACGCGGATCGGCCCGCTGTCGGACCGGCGGTTGAAAGTGGGAACCTGGCGCGACCTGACGGCCGACGAGGTCAGGACGCTGCAGGCTCTGGCGAATCGCCCTGCGCCGACACCGCCTCCTCGTCGCCCTCGTCCAGGGGAAGCACGTCGTCGGTCGGCGTCCGCTCGATGAGCCCGGCAGGCGGGTCGAAGCCGAGCGCCTCGGCCATGTCCTCGATCTTGGGGAGGTCGCCGAGGTCCTTGAGGCCGAAGCGGATGAGGAACTCCTTCGTCGTCGCGTAGACGAAGGGGCGGCCCACCACGTTCTTGCGGCCGGCAATCTTGATCAGGTGACGCTCGAGCAGCGTCGAGAGCACGCCGGACGTGTTCACGCCGCGGATCTCGCCGATTTCGAGCGCCGTGATCGGCTGCTTGTAGGCGATCACCGCCAGCGTCTCGAGCCCTGCGACGGTCAGCCTCGACGCCGACTGTTCGTGGAAGAGGCGCCGCACCCAGTCGTTCAGTTCGGGCCGCGTGACGATCTGATAGCCGCCCGCCACCTCCACCATCTGCAGGCCGGGACGGTTCTCGTAGTCGGCCTTGAGCGATTCGATCGCGGCCAGCACGTCTTCCTTCGGCTCTTCGGACAGCAGGCGGCACAACCGCTTGGGCGTGATCGGTTCGGGCGACGCGAAGATCAGCGCTTCCACCGTCGCGCGCACTTCCGCCGACGGCGCCGGCCCGGCGCTGTCGTCGGCCACGAGTCCGGCCAGCGGATCCGGCACGGGAGTTTCGTTCTCGGTCACGACGGATCTCCAATCGGATGCGGGGCATCCGCGGGACGGGCCCGCTTGTAGATTCTGATCTCGCTGCTGCCGCCGGCCTGGAATGCCCGCACCAGCTTGAGGCGGATCATCTCCAGGAGCGCCAGGAACGTCACGATGAGGAACGGCTTCGAGCCGTCGCCGTCGGCAAACAGATCGTCGAAGCCGCAGGCATCGGTTTCCGACAGCCGCGAGAGGAGCTGCGCCATGCGATCCTCGATCGAGATCTGCTCGGGCGGGATCACCATCCGCGGCTTGCGCGACGCGCGCTCGAGCACGCCCCTGAAGGCCGCCATCAGGCTGAACAGATCGACCTCGAGCTCGGGCTCGTAGTCGGCGCCCACCACGGCCTCCACGCGCTCGTCGGGGCGCGCGTGCTGGGCGCCGCGCACCAGCTCGCGCTCGTGCAGCATCCCGGCGGCCGCGCGGTACTTCTGGTGCTCGAGGAGCCGGCGGACCAGCGCCTCGCGCGGATCCTCGTCGACGCCGGCGGCCTCTTCGGCCGTCTCGGGACGCGGCAGCAGCATCTTCGACTTGATGTGGATGAGCGTGGCCGCCATCACCAGGAACTCGCCCGCGACGTCCAGGTTGAGTTCCTGCATCAGCGTGATGTACCCGAGGTACTGCTCGGTGATGAGCGAGATCGGAATGTCGTAGACGTTGACCTCGTTCTTCCGGATGAGGAAGAGCAGGAGGTCGAGCGGGCCCTCGAACGCGTCGAGCTTGACCGTGTACGCGTCGGGCGAGCTCTCGAACTCTTCGTGCTGCATCACAGTGCTTTCATCCGGACGCCCGTCAGTACTGCAGCTTCACGGCCTCGCGCACGCGCTCCATCGTCGCCTGCGCGATCGTGCGTGCCCGGCGCGAGCCCTCCACGAGGATCTCCTTCACGCGATCGGGCCTGGTCATGATCTCGTGCCGCCGCTCGCGAATCGGGGCGAGCATGGCGTTCATGGCCTTGGCGAGCTTCGTCTTCACCTCGACGTCGCCCACCGCGCCGGCCCGGTAGCGCGCCTTCAGGTCGTCCACTTCGGCGACGTCCGGGTTGAACGCGTCATGGTACATGAACACCGGGTTGCCCTCGACAGTGCCCGGGATATCCGCCCGGACGCGATTGGGGTCGGTGTACATCTGCCGCACCTTCTTGGTGACGGTCGCGTCGTCGTCCGACAGGTCGATGGTATTGCCGTAGCTCTTGCTCATCTTCCGGTTGTCGAGCCCCGGCAGGCGCGGCACCGGCGTGAGCAGTGGCTGAGGCTCCGCCAGGACCTCGCCGTAGTAGTTGTGGAACCGGCGAATCGCCTCGCGCCCCAGCTCGAGGTGCGCCACCTGATCCTCGCCGACCGGCACGAATCTGCCGTCGTAGATGGCGATGTCGGCCGCCTGCAGCAGCGGGTAGCCCAGGAAGCCGAGCGTGGACAAATCCTTTTCCGTCAGCTGCTCGCGCTGCTCCTTGTAGGTGGGCACGCGCTCCAGCCAGGGGATCGGCACCACCATCTGCAGCAGCAGATACAACTCCGCATGCTCGGGAACGAGCGACTGGATGAAGAGCGTGCTCCGCTCCGGGTCCACGCCGGTGGCCATCCAGTCGGCCGCGTTGTCGAGCGCGTTGGCCGCGAGCCCTTCGGTGTTCGCGTACTCGCTCGTGAGCGCGTGCCAGTCGGCGACGAAGTAGAAGCAGTCGTACTGTTCCTGGAGCGCCGCCCAGTTCTTGAGCGCGCCCACCAGATGGCCGAGGTGCAGGCGCCCGGTCGGACGCATGCCGGAGACGACGCGGGCTTTGGATTGGGGTGCCGGAGCCATGAAGAACGGTCAGCGTACCATAACGAAGCGGGTCTAAAGACCACTGCTACGTACGCGCGCGGGCGAAGTGATCGATGACGGCCGATGCCACCTTCGGCCCCACCACGCCGGTCAGCTCCTCGCGGGTGGCGCGACGGACCGCCGACAGGCTGCCGAACGCGCGCAGCAGCGCGCGCCGCCGGCGGGCCCCCACCCCCGGCACGTCGTCCAACTCGGAGCGCAGGTCGCGCATCGAACGCGCCTTGCGGTGGAACGTCACGGCGAACCGGTGGGCTTCGTCGCGGATCCGCTGCACGAGCAGCAGCGCCGGATCGTTCTCGGGCAGCACGATCGGATCCGGCCGATTCCGCTGCACGAGCAGCTCCTCGCGTTTGGCGATGCCCACGGCTTCGAGGTTGGCCAGGCCGATCGACTCGAGCGCCTCGTACGCGGCCGACACCTGGCCGAGGCCACCGTCGATCACGATCAGATCCGGAAACGGGCCGCCGGCCTCGAGCACCGCCTTGTAGCGCCGCTGCACCACCTCGCGCATGGCGGCGAAGTCGTCGGACCCCTTGTCCGGCAGGTGCCGGATGCGGAACTTGCGGTAGTCGGCCTTCTTCATCCGGCCGTCCTCGCAGACGACCATCGACGCCACCGTCTCGCTGCCCTGGATGGTCGAAATGTCGAAGCACTCGATCCGCCGCGGCAGCGCCGCGAGCCCCAGCACGGCGCGCAGCGTCTCGAGCGCCTCGAAGTGCGCGGTCGTGTTCTCGTTGTGCCGCGTGCGGTACGACAGCTCCGCGTTCCGCGTGGCCAGGTCCACCAGCGCCCGCCGATCGCCGCGCTGTGGCACGAGGAGCCGCACCCGGCGTCCGGCCCGCCCGGAGAGCCACTGCCCCATCGCCTCGTCGTCTTCGACCCCGATGGGCAGATCGATTTCCGGCGGCGGGACCCGCCGTTCGTAGAACTGTCCGACCACGGCGCCCATGACGTCGGCGTCGCCACCGGCCACGGCCCCGGCCTCGATGGCGAGCTCTACCCGTTCCACGACACGGCCGCCGCGCATGGCAAACACCTGCACCACGCCGCCGCTCGGTCCCACCTTCAGGCCGAAGACATCGCGGTCGGCCGTCTGCGGCGTGGCCAGCTTCTGCTGCCGCTCGGCCAGCGTCTGCACGGTGCGGAGCGCGTCGCGGAGCTGCGCCGCCTCCTCGAAGCGCTCCGCCTCGGCGGCCGACTGCATCCGGCCGCGCAGCGTGTCGGCCAGCTCCTCGGTGCGCCCTTCGAGCAGCAGTTTCGTATTCACCACGGCCTCACCGTAACGCGCTTCGGTACAGAGCTCGGCGACACACGGCGCGATGCACCGCTTGATGTCGTATTCGAGGCATGGCCGGCCGCGCCGCCCGTTGATGACCTCGTTGCAGGACCGCAGGCCGAACAGCCGGTGCGACAGCACCATCGTCCGCCGACCGAGCTTGGCCGGCAGGAACGGCCCGGCGTAGAAGTCGCCGTCCTTCTCGTCCACGCTTCGGGCCACCAGCAACCTGGGGAAAGCCTCGCTCGTCGTGAGCCGCAGATAGGGATAATTTTTGTCGTCCCGGAGGAGGATGTTGTACTTTGGGCTCCGTTGTTTGATGAGATTGTTTTCGAGCGCCAGCGCTTCCATCACCGAATCGGTGACGATCACCTCGAGGGTGGCAATCTCGTCGAGCAGGGCATCGTGACGCGGGCTCATGCCCCATGCGCCCAGATAGCTCCGCACGCGGTCGCGCAGCGAGCGGGCCTTGCCCACGTACACGGTGTCGCCGCCCCGGTTGCCCCACAGATACACGCCAGGCTGCTCCGGGAGACGCGCGATCTGCTCCTTGAGGTCCTGGATGGGCATGGGCTAGTATGACGGGCCGAGTTCGAACGGCCCGAATCCACCATTTTACCAACGGATGACAGTTACCGGGTTCATAGGAACCGTGTGCATGTTCCCGCTGCGCGCGATCATCGGCGCAAGCGTGGCGCTCCGGATCCACCCGAACACCCTCACGCTGATCGGCGTCCTGATCAACATCGGCGCGGCCGTGGCGCTGGGCAAGGGGCACTTCTATCTCGGCGGCGTGATCATGATTGCCGCCAGCATCTTCGACTTCATCGACGGGAAGGTCGCGCACATCACCGGCAAGCAGTCGCAATTCGGCGCCTTCTGGGACTCCACGCTCGACCGGTTCTCCGACCTCATTCTGTTCCTCGGCCTGATTCACCTCTACTCGAACCTGCGCCGGACCGACTACGTGATGATCGCGGCGCTGGCGGCGATCTTCTCGATCATGATCAGCTACGCGCGCGCTCGTGCCGAGTCGTTGATCGAGAAGTGCAAGGTCGGGTTCATGGAGCGCCCCGAGCGCATGGTCTTGTTCTGGGTCGGCGCGTTCACGAACCGCATGGCGGCGGTCATGTGGGTGCTGCTGGTCCTGTCGATCATTACCGTCGCCAACCGCATCCACTACACCTACCTCGAGCTCAACGGGAAACCGATCCCGACCGGGAACAACCTGCTGACGCGCGGCTTCTCGCGCGCGTTCTTCTGGCGCGACGAGCGCGCCACGCTGCCCTACGACCTGTGGGTGGTGGCCATCCTCGCCTTCATCTGGCTGACGCCGCCCGATTGGCTGCGCGATCCAACGGCGACCGGCCTGGGTATCTGGGACTGGTTCTGATGGATCCGGCCGCCACGGCGACCGAAACGGCCTACGCGCTCGAAGCCATGCGCGCCTTCGGGCCCGTCCTCGCCATCAAGCTCTATCGCATCTCGCTCGACGATCCGCCGGCCCTCCCCACGCTGCCCTGCCTCGATCACGAAGCCATGCTGCACGCGGGCGTCCCACCGCACGCCGCGGCGTACGTTCAGGACTCGACGTCGGGCGACCTGCACGAGCTCGTGTTCATCCCAGCGAAGAAGCGCATCGAGATCGAGACGATGTCCACCTGGCAGGAGCAGGCGGAAGACTCGCGCGTCCGGCTGCGCGCTCACGTGACCCAGCGGTTTCCCGCCTACAGCGTCAAAGTGAACAAGGGATCGTTCTTTCGCGGCGACCGCCGGGTGGCCAACGCGTGCCGCGCCCAGGTGTCGCTGCGGGACGTGCTGACCGGCACCGACATCACCGCCACCAAGGCGCGGATCGACCGGCTCTTCACCGTCGGGATGCTGATGGAGAAGGAATCGCGCGTGGCCTCGTGGGGCGTGCGCACGGTCACCGGGCCACTCCTCGCCGCGGCCGGCTTCGTGCTCTACAGCATCCTCGGCTACTTCGTCGCCGAGCTGGGCGCCGGCGGCGTGGAAGCGCTGCGCTACGGGCTCGTGGCGGTGCTCGGCGCGGTGTTCCTGTACTACGGCCTGAAAGCCGTCCAGCTCACCGGCATGTCCAACCGCGTGTGGAAGCGCGCGTCCGAGTACAACCTGATTCTCACCGAGCGACGGCGCCTAGCTGGTAGCTCGTAGCGGGTAGCTAGTAGCTAGCCGGTAGCTCGAGCTGGTAGCCGAAGAACGACTAGCTGCTACTAGCTACCGGCTACGAGCTACTAGCTAGCTTTGCGCTTCTTGCCGTTGGCGACGGCCTTGGCTTTCGCGGGCTTGGCGACCTCCACCTTGGCCGGCTTCTTCTTGTCGGCGCTCACTGTGTTGAGGCTGCGGCGCAGCGCTTCCATCAGGTCCACCACCTTGGGCGGCTCCTGAATCTCGGGCGCCAC
>DASRPM010000026.1:0-15380 GCA_035646375.1 Vicinamibacterales bacterium | reverse complement strand
GCTCCCGAAACCAATCCAAGTAAAAGAGCTCGCGGCCGCTTCGGGCACCATAAAAGAGTGTGATGGCCGTGCCCCGACTGCGCAACGCCTCGGCGAGCGTTGCGAACGGGGCAAGGCCGACGCCGCCCGCCACCAGCCATGCCTCTGCTGGTGGATCGACCGGATCGAACGCGCGCCCGAGCGGCCCGAGGCACGACACGATGTCGCCTTCAACCGCCTCGAACAGCATTGACGTGGTGACGCCGATCCGCTTGCTGAGCAAGGTGAGGCCGGTGACGCGTCCGTGCTCGCGCAGCACCTCGAACACCGAGAACGGGCGGCGCAGCAGCGGGTCGTGGCCGCGGCCGGGCTTCACCATCACGAACTGGCCGGGCGCCGTGGCGTCGGCAATCTCGGGAGCCGCCAGCGTGATGACGTTGTAGTCGGGGGAGAGGCGCGTGTTGCGGATGACCCGTGCCTCGACGTCGACGGGCATTGAGGCCAGTATATAATGCTGGTGCTCTTTAACTGCGGTCCTGTGAGGCCGCAAAGAGGTGCCCATGCCAGTTGTGATGGATGCGGACCGCATCGGCCGCAGCCTTGCCCGCATCGCTCACGAAATCCTCGAACGCAACAAGGGTGTTGACGATCTCGCGCTGATCGGCGTGCGCCGCCGTGGCGTGCCGCTCGCCAAGCGCCTGGCCCGCCAGATCAAGCAGATCACCGGCGACGAGGTGCCGACCGGCGCCCTCGACATCACGCTCTACCGCGACGATTTGATGAAACAGGCGGTGGGACTGCAGCCCGTCGTCCGCCGGACGGAGATCCCCTTCTCGATCGACGGGCGGAAGATCCTGCTGGTGGACGACGTGCTCTACACCGGGCGGACGACGCGCGCCGCGCTCGACGCCCTGATCGATTTCGGGCGGCCCAAGGCCATACAGCTCATCGTTCTCGTCGACCGCGGACACCGAGAGCTGCCCATCAAAGCCGACTACGTCGGCAAGAACCTGCCCACCGCACTCGACGAGAGCGTGCAGGTGCGCCTGCAGGAGATCGACGACCGCGACGAGGTCGTCCTCGAGCAGGGAGGCGCATGATGACGACGATTGGCGAACAGATCGACTCGACACCCGCGGTGACGTCGCTGCGCCGGAAGGACCTGCTTGGCATTGCCGACATGTCGCCCGAGGAAATCGCCCTCATCCTCGACACCGCCGAAGCGATGAAGGAAGTGGGCTCGCGTCCCATCAAGAAGGTGCCGGCGCTGCGCGGCAAAACTGTGGTGAACCTGTTCTTCGAGCCGAGCACGCGCACGCGCACCTCGTTCGAGATTGCCGAGAAGCGCCTCAGCGCCGACACCCTGAGCGTGGCCATCGGCACGTCGAGCGTGGTCAAGGGCGAGACGCTCGCCGACACCGCGCTCAACCTCGAGGCGATGTCGCCCGACATGATCGTGCTGCGACACTCGTCGTCGGGCGCCTGTCACCTGTTGTCGCGCATCTGCCGCTCGGCGATCGTCAACGCCGGCGACGGCACCAACGAGCACCCGACGCAGGCGCTGCTCGACGCGCTCACCATCCGCGAGCGCAAGGGGCGGTTGCGGGGGCTGAAGGTGGCGATCGTCGGCGACCTGCTGCACAGCCGCGTGCTGCGCTCGAACATCCACCTGCTAACCAAGATGGGCGCCGACGTGTGGGTGTGCGGGCCGCCGACGCTGGTGCCGGCCGAGATGAGCCGCTTCGGCGTGCGCGTCACGAGCTTCGTGGACGAAGCGGTGGCCGACGCGGACGTGGTGATGCTGCTGCGGATTCAGCTCGAGCGGATGGAGGGCGCGTACTTCCCCTCGCTGCGCGAGTACTTCCAGGTGTTCGGCATGACGGAGGCGCGGCTGCGCCTGGCCAAGCCGGACGTGATGATCATGCACCCCGGTCCGATGAACCGGGGCGTCGAGATCGCCTCCGAGGTGGCCGACGGCCCCTACTCGGTGATCCTCGACCAGGTGGCCAACGGCGTGGCGGTCCGGATGGCGGTGCTGTACCTGCTCGCCGGCGGAGCCGAACATGAAGAAGCTGCTTAAAGGCGGGCGCGTCGTCGATCCCGCCAACGGGCTCGACGGGGTGTTCGACATCCTGATCGACGGCGACCGGATCGCGAAGGTGGGCCGCGACCTCCCCGTGGGCGGCGCCACGGTCATCGAGGTGCCGGCCGGGCTCGTCGTGTGCCCAGGCCTCATCGACATGCACGTCCACCTGCGCGAGCCGGGGCAGGAGCACAAGGAGACCGTCGCTACCGGCGTCGCGTCGGCGGTCGCGGGCGGGTTCACCGCCGTCGCGTGCATGCCGAACACGAGCCCGGTGAACGACAGCGCCACGGTCACGTCGCTCATCCTCGCCAAGGCGGCGGCCGCCAACCTGGCGCGCGTCTACCCGATTGGCGCCGTGTCCAAGGGGCAGAAGGGCGAGCTGCTCGCCGACATCGGCGAGCTCAAGGCGGCCGGGTGCGTGGCCATCACCGACGACGGGCATCCGACGGCCACGGCGCTGCTGCTGCGGCGCGCCCTCGAGTACGCCGGCATGTTCGGCATCCCGGTCGTCGAGCACTGCGAGGACCCGACGCTCAAGGGCGACGGCGTGGCGCACGAGGGGTATCACGCGTCGCGTCTCGGGCTGCGCGGCATTCCCGGCGCCTGCGAATCGCTGGGCGTCGAGCGCGGCGTGCTGCTGGCCGAGCTCACAGGGTCTCACTTCCACGTGGCGCACATGAGCGCGCGCGGCTCGATGCGCGCGGTGCGGAAGGCCAAGGAGGCCGGCGTGCGCGTCACCTGCGAGGTGGCGCCGCACCACTTCACGCTGACCGACGAGGCGCTCGGCACGCCGGTGCCGTACGACACCAACACCAAGATGAATCCGCCGCTCCGCGAGACCGCCGATCGCGACGCCATGATCCAGGGCATCGCCGATGGCACCGTGGACGTGATTGCCACCGACCACGCGCCGCACCATTACGACGAGAAGAAAGTGGAGTTCGATCGCGCGCCATTCGGCATCGTCGGGCTCGAGACCGCGGTGGCGCTGACGTTCGATCGGCTCGTGCACGCCGGACACATCCCGCTGCGGCGCATGATCGAGCTGCTGTCGGTGAACCCGGCGCGCGTGCTGAACCTGCCGGGCGGCTCGCTGTCGGAAGGCGCCGCCGCCGATATCACCGTGCTGGCGCCGGATCTGCCGGTGCACATCGAGGCCGCGAAGCTGCGGTCGCGGTCGAAGAACACCCCGTTCGACGGCTGGCAGCTTCGTGGAGGGGTAGCGGCCACACTGGTTGGCGGACGAATCGTGTACGCCAACCCTGCGGCCCCCTGGCCGGTGGTGGCGGAGTAGGCAGAGTGGGCAGGGCAGGGAGAACGTCGGATTGAGCAAACGAGACGAGATTCGCGAGAAAGCGCTGGGCGAACTGCAGAAGCATCACGTGCTGATGCTCGACGGCCATTTCGACTTCGGCAACGGCTATCACGGGCGCGTGTACCTGAACCCGCATCAGCTCTTCTGCCAGCCGTCCATCATCTGGCGCTTCGCGCAGGACCTGCTCGACCTGCTGCCGGCGGAGCTGCTGAATCAGGCCGACGTCGTGGCGGGGCCGGCCACGGGCGGCGCGCTGCTGGCGCACACGGTGGCGGGCCTGCTCGACAGCCGGCGGGCGTTGTCGCGTCCGCCGACGCTCTTCGCGCCGTTCCGGCCGGAAGGGTCGGGCGGCCATGCGCTGACGCCGTTCTACGCGAAGCAGATCAAGGGGCGGCGCGTGCTGCTCGTGGACGATATTCGCAACACCGGCCAGACGCTCGCGCGGTGCGCGGAGGTGGTGCGGGCGGCCGGCGGCTCGGTGGTGGCCACCGCGCAGATCTACGATCGGATGGAGGCCGTGGCCGACGCCGGCGTGCCCAACGTGGCGCTGGCCGAATACAAGGCGCCGGAGAACCACGAGGCAGGTTCATGCCCGCTGTGCCGCGACGGCGTGCCGATCACCGCGTTCTGAAGACGCGGCCCGAGCTGCAAGAGCGGCTCGACAACCTCTATCGCACGTTCGATCACGTCGATTCCGCGCTCGATCCGGTCCACATCGTGCGCCGGTTCGCGTCGCGCGAGGACCGCGAGATCGTCGGCTTCTGCGCGGCGGCGCTGGCCTTCGGCCGCGTCGCGAGCGTGCTGCAGTCAGTCGAAGCGCTGCTGCGCGTGATGGGGCCGCGGCCGGCTGCGTTCGTTCGAAGCTTCGACGCCGCAGTGCACGGGCCGGCGCTGGCGCCGCTCGTGCACCGCTGGATCCGCGGCCGCGATCTGGTGGCGCTGCTCATCATCCTGCAGCGCATGCTGCGCGAGCACGGCTCGATCGAGGGGTTCTTCCTGGCCGGCGACGACGTGCCGGCGCCGGACGTGCACGCGGCGCTCGACTCCTTCTCGACTCGCGCCCTCGCCACCGATCTCAGGGCGGCCTACGGGCGCCGGCGTCCCGCCCGGGCGGGCGTGGCCTACTTCTTTCCACGGCCGTCGGCGGGGAGCGCCTGCAAGCGCCTCAACCTGTTCCTGCGCTGGATGGTGCGGAAGGACGCCATCGATCTGGCGGTGTGGACGCGCCTGGCGGCGTCGCGGCTGGTGGTGCCGCTCGACACGCACGTGATTCGCGTCGGGCGCTGCCTGCGGCTGACGCGCTACACGAGCCCCGGCTGGAAGATGGCGGCGGAGATCACGGCGTCGCTGCGCGAGCTCGACGCGGCCGACCCGGTGCGGTTCGACTTCTCGCTCTGCCACGTCGGCATGATGAACGCCTGCGGCTTCGGCCGCGCGCAGCGCGACTCGCAGTGCCCGCTGCGCGGGGCGTGCCGGCCGGCGGGGGCACCGAAAAGATCCTAAACTTCCCGCATGCGCACGCTGGTCACTCTTCTGATGGTCGCGACGCTGCTCGCCGTGGGACAGGCGCAGCCACGGGGGCCGGCGCGCGAGATCATTCCGCTCACCGGTGATCTGTACCGGGCGCGCAACGGCAACTGGTACACCATCTTCCTCGTCACGCGCGACGGCATCATCCTCGGCGATCCGATCAATCCGGTGTTCGCCACCTGGCTCAAGGGCGAGCTCGGCGGCCGGTTCAAGGTGCCGGTGCGATACGTCGTCTACAGCCACAGCCATTTCGATCACGCCGCCGGCGGCGCCGTCTTCGCCGACACCGCCACGTTCGTCGCACACGAGAACATGCTGCGGAACCTCGACGGCCGCTACCCGCACATGCCGGGCGACATGGTCGATCGCAATCGCAACGGCGCGATCGATCCCGACGAGATCGACATCCCCACGAAAGCAGCGCCGGGCATCTGCGGCATGGGGCCTGGATTCTTCGGGACGATCGACCGTGACAAGAACGGCCTGGTGCCGCCGGCGGAACTGCAGGCCGACATCCGCCCTCCGGACATCGTGTACTCGGAACGCATGCGCCTCAGTCTCGGCGGACGCACGGTGGAACTGCTGCATCCCGGCTTGAATCATTCCGACGACGCCACGGTGATGCTGTTCCGTGACGAGCGGGTGCTGTTCGCCACCGAGTTCCTGGCCGACGCTCTCGTCACCACCAACCCGCGATCGCTGCCAAGCACCTGCAGCGCATTCGACCGGCATCCGCTCGCCGAGTGGATCCGCTCCTACCGGACAGTTGAAGCGCTGGACTTCGACCGCGTGGCGCCGGGGCATGGCGACGTGTTCGACAAGGCGGTCGTGGCCGAGACGCGCGAGTATTTCGAATACCTGGTCGCCCAGGTGGCGGCAGGCATCCGCGCCGGACGGCCGCTTGCCGACCTGATCGAGACGGTCACGCTCGATCGGTACAAGGGGTGGGCGAACTACGAGCGGCTGCGGCGCATGAACGTCGAGGCGGCGTACCTGAACCTGACCGGCCGCCCGTAGAGCGGGGCTGCATCGCCCCGCCCTACCATCGACGGGCCGGCTGAAGCCGGCCCCTACTGCAGCATCTGCAGTCTCGCCATGTTAGTGGCGAGGAGGCGGTCCTGCTTCGCTGCGGCCCTCGCCTTCAGCAGGTGCGGCTGCTTGCCTTCCGTTCTCTCGATCAGCGCCAGCGCGAACGCGATGCCGGCGTCGTCTGTCCGCAGCGCGGCGCTCTTGAGAATCAGCGCCCGGCCGTCGTCCGGCCGCGTCATGCCCGCCAGCGCGCGTCCACGCACGGCGAGGTCGCTTCCCATGTGGTGGCCGAGCATCTCGATCTCGCTCATCGCTTCGAGCGCATACCCGGCGTCGAACAGCGCCAGCGCGTTGGTACGCCCGGCCTTGTCCGCCGCATCGACGCGGGCGGCGAGCGCGGCCACGAGCCGTTCGGCAATCGCTCGATCGCGCGAGGCATAGAGCACCGCCCGTCGCAGCGTTTCCATGCGGGCCAGGATCGGCGTCTCAGCCTTCAGGAGCGCCTCGGTGTCGGCCACGACGCGCGTGATGTCGTAGTCGCGGCTCATGCCGAGCCAGTCGCCCTTGGTCCAGGGAAGCGACGCGGCGTCGCCGATCTGGAACTCATGGCAGATGAACGGCGGACCGGCCAGCGCCGGCGCCGCGAACGAGAGCAGGGCGAGCGCCATCGACGCGACGAGACTTTGTTTCAGCATGACTACCTCCGGTATGAGTCGTCCCTCCACTGCTGGCTCCAGGTGCGCCAGAGCGAGGTGGATCCAAGCCCGAGCGCGTCCCACCACGCGTCGAGCATGCGCCGGTCGCCGGCGCGGATGCCGTCGCGCGTGACGCCGGTGGGCGGCGGCACGAACGCGGCGAGACGGTCGAACACGCGATCGCGGCCGGCGGCGGCCGGCACGCGCGAGAGCAGGTGCCAGAGCGTCACCTCGTCGCGTTCCTCGGACTCGTCGAGGACGCGCGACAGGGCTGGCGCGAACCCGGCGTCACCGGGACTGAAGTCGATGAGCGCGAGCGCCTGTCGATAGGCCTCCGACGTCCGTTCGCTGTACGGCGTGCCGGGTCCGACGCCCGGCCGCGTCACCGCGATGAACCCCGCGGGAATGAACGACTCCCGGTCTCCGGTGGTGAAGCCCACCCAGCCCACGAGCACGGTGACGAGGCCGCCGCCGTCCTCGTCCACGGTCAGCGTGTAGGCGCAGCCCAGATCGACGGCCAGCGTGGACGGCGTCTCGACGAAGAACTGGTTCGGCGGCGCCCAGATCGTCGCGTGCATGGTGCCGCGCGCCAGCTCCATTCGGTGATGCCCGCTGCGCGTGCTCAGCAGCCGTACGCGGGCCCCGGGCTCCACGGTGACCGTGCCGATGTCGGCGACTGCGAGCGTCGCCTCGCCCTTCGTCGTGTCGAGCCACGAGCCGACGGAAAGCATGGAGCGCTCGCCGCCCGTGGTCACTTGCCATGCCGGCGTGTCGCGCCGTTCCATCAGCGTGAAGACGGCGCCGGCAACCGCGAGCGCGAGGGTGGCCGCGATGAGCAGCGCGCCGCGCCCGAAACCGCCGCGCGCGGGTGGCCGGCGCCGCAGGTCGAGCGGCGGTGGAGGCGTCGCCTGCGCGAACGCCTGCAGCGTCCGTTCGAGCCGCTCGACCTCCGCGTCGCCGTCGCCGTTCTTGTCCCAGAGGTAGTCGCTCATGTCAGCTTGTCGCGGAGCAGCTTCATGCCGCGGTGAAGGTTGACGCGCACCGATCCGGCCGTGAGCCCGGTCCGCTCGGCGATCTCCGCCCCCGTCATCCCTTCGACGAGCCGGAGCACGAGCGTTTCGGAGTAGGCCTCGGGCAGCGACCGGATCGCGTCGAGAATGGCCAGCGCTTCGATACGGTCGTGGCCGCGCGCGGGCACCGGAACCTCGTCGAGCGGGCTCACGGGCACGAGCCGGCGGCCGTGATCGGCGGCGCGGTGGCGGGCGATCGACGCCAGCCAGCCCGGGAACGCGGCCGGTTCTCGCAGGGAACTGAGGCGCTCGAAGGCGGTCACGAACACGTCCTGCACCACGTCGTCCACCTCGGTGCGCGCGATGCGGGCCAGGACCACGCCGTGGACCATCCGCGCAAAGCGCTGATACAGCTGGGCGAAGGCCTCCCCGTCACCCCCCTGGGCGCTCCGGACCAGTCGGGCAGTGTCGGTCACGGCTGGCCTCTCGGCCGGGGCCCGGGCGCTCGGCATCACGATCTACTGAGAAGGACGGCGGCGGCGGCCCGATGTTAACGACGGGTGTCCGAAGGCCGGCGCCTATAATGAGGGCCTATGTCACGCATCACACACATTCTCGCAGTCCTCATGCTCACCGTCGCGTCGGCGGCGGCGCAGACATGGCAGATCGACACGGCGCACTCTCGCGCGCAGTTCACCGTCCGTCACCTGGTGATTGCGGACATTCGAGGCGACTTCGGGGCGGTCACCGGCACCGTCGACTACGACGGCAAGGACCTGACCAAAGCGAAGGTGAACGCCACGATCGACGTGAAGTCGATCTCCACGCGAGTCGAGGCGCGCGACGAACACCTGAAGACCGACGACTTTCTCGACGTCGCGAACCACCCGACGATGACGTTCGTCTCGACCTCGATCACCCCCAAAGGCAAGGGCACGTACAACATGGCCGGCAACCTGACGATTCGCGGCACCACGAAGCCGGTGGTGTTCGAGCTGACGCAGCCGGCCGGTCCAGTCACGACGCGCGGGGCCACCAAGATCGGTGCCTCAGCCAGCGGCAGGATCAACCGCAAGGACTTCGGCGTGAAGTATCACGAGGTGTTGGACAACGGCGGCCTGGGCGTCGCCGACGAGGTCTTCATTCAGCTCGATGTCGAGCTGATTCAGCGGGCGGCACGTCCATCGAGCAACTGATTCCTGCCACAGGCATGCTCGTCGCGCTGGTCGCGGCGGGCGTGCTCCACCAACGTAGAGGTGAATGATGGCCGTCAGTCGACTCGCGGTCGCGCAACGCGGCGTCGCGCTGGCGGATGCCGTGCCAGGGCCGGCGAGCCTGCGGCGCCGGCGCGCGAAGAGTCCGCGCGCTCGCGCCGGTGCGGGCCGGCGGCCGCGTGCCGCATCGCCCCTCGTCGGCCCGTTCCTGTCGCCGGGTGCGCTGACCGCCGCCGAGCGCCTGCGGCTGATCGACGGCATCGAGCGCGTGCTCGAGGGGGTCTACACGCACCTGCCGCTCAAGCGCGCGCGCTACGGGTTCGATCCGGTGCAGCGCCTGCGAATCCTCCGCTCCCAGATTGCGGAACTGAGCGACGACGCGTTTCACATCGAACTGGCGGATACCATCACGCGGCTGCGCGACGCGCACACGCGCTACACGGGCCCCGCCGCTCTCGAGAGCAAGGTCGCGGCGCTGCCGTTCCTGGTCGAAATGATCGGTTCGGTGAGTGCGCCCACCTACGTCGTGACGAAGGTGGGGCACAGCCTCGATGCGTCGTTCAAGCCTGGCGTCGTGCTGGAATACTGGAACGGCGTTCCGATCGATCGCGCCGTGCAGCGTCACGGCGAACAGGAAGTCGGCGGACGGCCGGACAGCCAGCGCGCCTGGGCGGTGCAGAGCCTCACGCTGCGGTCGCTGCAATACGGCCCGCCGCCGGATGAACACTGGGTGATCGTCGGCTATAGAACGGCGGCCGGGGCCGCCGGGCAGTCGAAAGAGATCAAGCTGCCGTGGCAGGTCGTCGATCCCAGCGAGATCAGTCCGCTGTTCTCGGGCGGTCCGACTGGGTCGCGCGCAAAGGCGCTGAGACGAACGCGAGCCGTCAATCCGGCAGCCGAGGCGATCCGGCGCGCGAAGATGCTGCTGTTCGCGCCGCACGCGCTGACGGGCTCGCAGGCCAAGGCGCCGAAAGCGCAGGGCAAGGGGCTGCGCCGGGCGCCCACCGCCGGCATCATTCCGACCGCGCTCACCGAGACGCTCAAGGCGATGACGATCGAGGCGCCGGGCGGGCCGTTCGGATACCTGCGCATCTATGGGTTCGACGCCGCGCCGCAGCCGTTCATCGAGGAGATCATCCGGCTGATCCAGCTGCTGCCGGATCGTGGCCTCATCATCGATATCCGCGGCAACCCGGGCGGCTACATCTGGGCGGCCGAGCTGGCGCTGCAGCTGTTCACGCCGAATCGGATCGAGCCGACGCGCTTTTCCGCGCTGGCCACGCCGTTCACGCGTCAAATCGCATCGATCGGCGACGTGGCGGAGGACCTGGCCCCATGGAAGCGCTCGCTGGATGCGGCGGTCCGCACCGGCGAGCTGTATGCCCAGACCATCCCGATCACCGATCCGGACGCGTGCAATGCGCTCGGACAGATGTATGGCGGTCCGCTCATACTGGTCGCCGATTCGACGACGTACTCGTCGGGCGACCTCTTCTCCGCGGGGTTCGTGGACAACCAGATGGGGCCATTCATCTGCGTCGGTTCCGCCACCGGCGCCGGCGGCGCGAACGTGTGGTCCTATGGCGAACTGCGGCAGGCGCTCGCCGGCTCACCGGCGGCGCTGCCGGCGCTGCCCGACGGCATCGACATGTCCTTGTCGTTCCGGCGCGCCACGCGCGCGCGCGGCAACGAAGGCATCCCGATCGAGGATGTCGGGGTCTCGGGGACGACGTACGCCATGACCCTCGACGACCTGTTGAACGGCAATCCCGACCTGATTGCCACGTGCATCGCCGCGCTCGAGGCGCAGCCGTTCTCCCGGTTGACGACGACCGTCGATACGGCGGCGCGCACGATCGAGGTGAAGACGGCCGGCCTCGATCTCGTGGACGCGAAGTTCGACGGGCATTCGGGGGTGACGGTGCCGGTCGACGCCGCGGGCGTCGTGACCATCACCTACCCGCCGCACACGACGGCCGTCGAGCTCGCGGGATGCCTTGGCCCCGACACCCGCCAGCGGCGGCGTCTTTCCCTGCGCCCCTAGCAGCCCGTGGTTTCACCACGCGCTGCCAGCCTCAGGGCTTCGTGGCCGTGTCCCAGTGCTCGACGATCTTCCCGTTGGCGATCCGGAACATGTCGAACCAGGTCGTCGTGTAGGGCTTGCCGTCCTTGTCCTTCCCTTCGCGAACGAGCGCGAGCGTCACGAGGTCGCGCTCGGCGACGATTGACACGAGACGGTCGATGGAGTCCTTCGGGGCCGTCTTCTTCATGCCCGCCGCCTTGAAATAGGCCTTCACGCCCGCCAGGCCCGTCTCGGCATTCGGGTTGTGCTGGTGGTACTCCGGCGCCAGGTACTTGTCGGCGGCGTCGATGTCACCACCCTGCAGGAACTCGCGCCACATGTCCCACACGAGCTTCTTGTTCGCCGCGAGCTGCGGGTCCTTGCTCGCCAGCAAGGCTTTCTGGGCTTCCGGCGACAGGGCCACGACGGGCTCGGCGGCCTGAGCCGAAGCCGCGATGGCGAAGAAGACGAAGGCAGCTGCAAGTAGTCTCATGATGCACTCTCCGTGAGGTTGGTTCGTGTCAGCCGATGGTACACGGCGCTCGTGCCCTCGACCATGCGCTCGACCGTGAAGCGTTCCCGGGCGCGCGCCAGCGCCGCTTCGCCCATCCGGGCGCGCAGCTCGGCATCTTTGAGCAGGAGTACCAGCTTCTTGGCCATTGCCGTGTGGTCGCGCGGCGGCACCAGGAAGCCGGTGACGCCGTCGGCCATCACTTCGGGGATGCCGCCGGCCGTGGTTGCCACCGCCGCCTTCGATGCGGCCATCGCGTCCACGAGCGCCGTGCACATGCCCTCGCTCACCGAGCTCATCGCGAAGACGTCGAATCCCTTGGTGAGCTCGAGCGCGTTGGCGCGGAACCCGGCCAGGAACACATGGCGCTCGAGGCGCATCTCCTTGATCTGGCGCTCGAGCTTTTCGCGCAGCTCGCCCTCGCCGAGGATGACGAAGCGCGCGTCGGGCACCTGTCGGACCACGATGGCCGCCGCGTCGATCAGGTGCTGCTGCCCCTTGTGCGGCACGAGAGCGGCGACGTTCCCGACGATAGGCGCGTGCGTCGGCAGATACAGCTCGGCGTGCACGCTGTCGGTGCGCATGTTGACGATGCGCTCCACGTCCACGCCTTCGTTCACGACCGTCGTCTTCTCGCGCGGGATGCCGTCGGTGACGAGGCGGTTGCGGATCGCCTCCGAGTTGGCGATGAAGCAGTCCACCTGGCCGTACTTCCAGCGCGAGAACGAGTGGTGCGCGATGCGAAACTCGACCCGCCGCGAGGCGACGAGCGGCGGCTTGCGCGTTGGCGACGAGATGGCGAGAGCCGTGGCGGCCATGGCCACCGCGTGCGGGTCGTGCGCCTGAAGGATGTCGGGCCGGAGCTGGCGGATCACCCGCGACAGCCGCCACGCCGCCGCGAGATCGATCTCGTGCATCGGCGCCAGCGGGATGAGGTCGAGCCCTTCGGACATGCGCCGGTGGAGCTCGCCCTGCGGGTGCGCCACCAGCGCGGCCCGCTGATCGAGCTGGCGCAGCCCGAGCACCGTGTACATCACCTGGCTCTGGCCACCCCGCCACGAGCGCGCCGTGTCGATGTGGAGCGAGAACATCGGGCGACTAGCCGCCGTTGGCGGCCTCGCGCTGGCGGTCGCCGACGCTGCGCTGCAGCTCCCAGAGCTTGGCGAACTTCAGGAACACCGAGTAGGCGTTCACGGCCGACAGCAGGAGCCCGGCGGATCCGTCGAGCACGCCGCGGCGGAGGATGTAGTTGCGCAGGAACGCGGCCGGGCCCTGCACGAGCAGGTCGAAAGCGCCGGCGCGCCGGCCGCGCTCGTACATCTGACGCGCGGCGAGCGTCGAGTAGGCGTTGATTCGATCGAGGTGATCGCTGAGGTCCGTATAGGAGTAGTGCTGCAGCTCCTGCGTGAGCCGCCCGACGGTGCCGATGGCCGTCACCGATTCGTGCACGTAGAGACCGGACCAGCGGGCCGCGCGCCGGTCGTAGAGGCGGGTCTGGTAGTCGGGGTAGAAGTCGGTGGTGCGGATCCAGCGCCCGAGATGGAACGTCACCCGCGGCACCTTGTAGGCGGCGTGCGGGGTGTCATCGTTCAGCAGCCCACGGATCTCGTGGGCCAGGCCGGACGTGACGCGCTCGTCGGCGTCGAGCGAGAAGATCCAGTCGTTGGCGGCCAGGCTCGCCGCGAAGTTCTTCTGATCCACCCAGCCGGTCCAGGTCCGCGACTCGACCCGTACGCCTTTGGCCGCGGCCAGCGCCACCGTGTCGTCGTCGCTGCCGCTGTCGACGACGATGATCTCGTCGGCCCACGACGCGCTGTCGATGGCCGCGCCGATATGGGCCGCCTCGTTCTTGGTGATGATGGTCACCGTCACGCGCGGCACGGAGTGAATCTTACAGGCTTTGGGCTTTGGGCTCTGGGCGTGGCGGGCTAGAGGCTGAAGGCTCCGGGCCCAAGGCCCTCCAGGCCGAGAGCCCAAAGCCCAGAGCCCAAAGCCTTCATCGGGCGGCGGTGGTTGCAGTGCCGCCCGCGAGCGGCACTTCCTGAACGGTCTCGAGGTCCACGACCGACTGGGCGTAGTCGAGAATGGCCCTCAGCTCGTTGTTGCGCGCGAGCGCGAGGTCGCGCTGCGCCTGGAACACGATGAAGCTCGTGGACGTGCCGGCCGCGAACTTGCGCTGCTCGGCCTCGAGACGGCGATCGGCGAACGAGCGCGCGGCGCGCGTGGTCTCGACGCGCTTCTGGTTCGTCTGCACCTGCCGCGAGGCCTCGCGCACCTGCGTGGCCACCTGCAGCTGCTGGTTCTTGAGCTGCGTCTGTGCCTGGCCGTACTCGATGCGGGCGCGCGCGAGGCTTGCTTCCTGCTGGCTCGCGCCGATCGGGTAGCTGACGTTGAGCGACGCCGTCCACTGCGGGTAGCGGTTGGCGAAGAGGTCGGTGAGGACCGAGCCGAAGCTGCGGCCGATCGTGTCGATCACTTCGCCGGACCCCGGGCCGAACGGACCGGGCCCGCGTACCAGGTTCAGGCCGCCCAGCCCGCTCAGGCCGTAATCGAACTGCGCGCTGAGGTCCGGCATCGTCTGGTTGCGGAGATAGCGGATCTGAACGTCGTTGACCTCCAGCGACTTCGTGGAGCGGAGCAGGTCCGTGCGCCTCTCGAGCGCGGTCCGCACGGCGGCGTCGGTATCCACGGCGATCGGCTGGAACGACGGCACATCGACGGCCTCGATCGTCATCGTCCAGAAGTCCGGCGCCGAGGGATCGAACACCAGCGCGCGCAGGTTGTCTTCGGCCGTCTCGATGGACGCCTCGGCGAGGATCACCGCTTCCTCGCGCGTGGCCACTTCCGATTCCGCCTCGACGATGTCGATGGGGGGCGTGGTGCCGATTTCGACGCGCGACCGCGTGTTGCGCAGCGACTCCTGGGCGAGCTCGAGCGACTGGCGCTGCACCGCCAGCGACGCCGTGGCGTACGCCAGGTTCCAGTAGGCGTTGCGCACGGTGCGCATGGTGGTGGCGACGGTCTGCCGCAGCTCGACGTCGGAGATCTCGCGGTTCTTGATGCTGACCGCCACCTGCTGCCGCATCGAGTCGATGCTGAAGTTGCGCAAGAGCGGCTGCGCGACGCTGAACGACAGCCCGGAGCGCACCTGCGGCGAGAACGTCGTGAAGCTGCTGTTGGTCGTCGAGCGTGAACCGTCCCACGACGCGCTGTAGTTGCCGCCCCACGGCGTGCTCTGCTGGACGCCGATGGAGTTGCTGAAAGCCGCGTTGGACGTCTTGCCGCCCAGGCTGCCCGCCAGGAAGTTGTTGTTCGGCGAGTCCTGGCTGTTCGTCTGGAAGCTGTTGGTGAAGGCCGGCACCCACGCGGCCCTGGCCTCCGCCACCGACAGGTCCTGGACTCGCGGGTTGTAGCGCGCGATCTGAATGCCGAGGTTGTTCTCGAGCGCCAGCTTCACGGCCTCTTCGATGGTCAACCGCCTGGTCTGTGGCGCCGCCGCGGCCTGGCCGGCCGGGGCCTGTGCCCCAGCCGTCGCGGCCTGCGTGAGGAGCGCCGCCGTGACCCGCAGGTCGAGGTGCGTGGCCTGTGGCAGCGCGGCAGGGGATTGAGCGGAAACGGACGCGTACGTCCCAAGAATGGTCAGCAGAGTGATCAGGACCAAGGCCGAGGGCCCCGTCAGACGCCGCGTGAAGACAGACCTCTTGCGCATAATCAGTAACTTCTCCGAATGGATCCTAAGACGGACGGTGTTGGCTAGATGTTCGACCGTGCAAACCCTTCGCCGACAGTGCGCGGGCGAAGCCCGCGCCGCCGGCGCGGAGCGCCGGCACGAGATGCTGTTGGCCTGGCGAAATCGCGCCTCACTATTCTGGGCGCGAAATCGCTAGGTATACTAACGAACCTCGATGCCAGCTCTGTCTTCCACGCAAGTCCTGGACCTGTTCCGCCG